>JBEINZ010000072.1:0-12069 GCA_040377825.1 Hyphomicrobiales bacterium
CTGACGGTTTCGGATTACATCGGCGACCTCGCTTTCAAAGCGAAGTTCGCCGATAGCGGTCTGATACCCGTCAGCGGAGACATCCGAGCCACGCGCCGCGCGATCCGAGGCGAGCAACGAGCGGGCGCGACGCAACAAGACGCCAATCGTCATGCGCAATGCTGGGTCCGCGCGCTGCATCCGGCGGTCAAATTGATCCTTGGTGATTTCGAAAAGGCGGCAATCGTCGACCGCCGTGGCCGACGCCGATCGCGGGCTGCCGTCCACGATGGCCATTTCGCCAACGAGATCGCCCGGCCCGCTCGTCGCCAGCGTCGTTTTCACGCCGGCACGTTCGACCCAGATCTCGATCTGACCGCGTTCCACGACATAGGCGGCATCCCCTCGATCGCCTTCGGCGAAGAGCCGCGTTCCAGCCGTGACGTCGATGATGGTTGTTCCCGTCAAGGTAGCTGACCCACACCTATTCAATTCTTATCCTATCTTTATTTGATTAATGGAATAAAAACATCGGAGCAGTAGCGTTATCCATGAAAAATCTTCTGCTAGTTAGTCAGTGCCCCCTCCGCGCGGCGGGCACGAACCTCGGTGCGCCAACATGGCGGCCAGTGATGAGCATGGTAACATCCGACGAAGGATCAAGAATTCGAGCGCGCGATTACGTTTGAACGAGCATCGGAGATGAGCGTGCGAATTGCGACTGGTGGGGGGATCTCATCCGGAGGTGCTTGCCGGCTGCCGTCGGCTTGGCGCTTGTTGCTGGACTTACGGCATCGGTTAGCCTTCACCCGGCTCTGTTCGAAGCGTCGCGAACCGTCGCCTTCGACACATTGCAGGTTCTCTAGCCCCGGGCCAATGATCCGGTTCCGATAAAAGTGGTTGATATCGACGAAGAGAGCATAACGCGGCTCGGTCAATGGCCCTGGCCGCACGACCGACTTGCTGAATTGACCGAAAAGCTCGGCCGACTTGGTGCCAGCGCTATCGTCTTTGACGCTGTTTTTCCTGAACCCGATCGAACATCCCCGGCGATCCTCGTCGAACGGTGGCGCGCGGACCCCGCCATGGCGGTGCTACTGCCCGCTTTGGCCAACTTGCCCGATAACGATATGGTTTTCGCCCGAGCGCTTGAGTCAAGTTCAACGGTACTGGGCCTGGGACTTGTCGCCCGTGACGGTGGAATCAACGTCAAGCCTAAGGCATCCTTCGCGACCGTCGGACTCAATCCGACCGGCGGTTTGCTGCGTTATTCGGGAATGATTGGTAACTTGCCGGTTCCTCAAAGCGCGGCAAGCGGAACGGCGGCTTTTAGCGTTACGGCGAATCGGGACGTCGTTGTGCGGTCCTTGCCGCTTGTCGCATTGGTTGGTGATATGCTCGTCCCCTCGCCACCGTTGGAGGCGATCCGCGTGGCGTCAGGCGCGTCGACGATCATCATTCGTCGCGATGATCAGGTTGGGGCACGGCTTGAGAACCGTTTTATGGCAGGCGAGGCTGCACTTGACTTCGCAGCCTAATCGACCTTTCAACAGGCATCTAATTCGCGAGCGTGTCCCCCCGCAAGTGGTCGCGCCCATGGGGAGCATCGAGCACACTCAGATCGGGGCCTTTCGGCACGATGCGGGTCGGATTGATAGTCTCATGGCTCCTATAGTAGTGGGTCTTGATGTGCTCGAAATCGACTGTCGGCCGGATCCGCGGATGCTGATAGAGTTCTCGAGTATAGCCGGATAGGTTCGGATAATCCTCGATACGCCGCAGATTGCACTTGAAATGACCGACATAAACGGCGTCGAAACGGATTAACGTTGTGAAGAGCCGAATATCGGCTTCCGTTATGTCCGATCCGGTCAGATAGCGTCGCGCGCCGAGAACTTTATCGACGCTGTCGAGGGCTGCGAAGAGGCCATCGAACGCCTCTTCATAGGCTGATTGAGAAGTTGCGAAACCAGCGCGGTATACGCCGTTGTTGATGTTTGGATAGATCTCGCTGTTCAGTCGATTGATCTTGTCGGCAAGGTCAGACGGATAGTAATCAGTATCGTCGCGCGCAATACCTCGGAACGCGATGTTCAGCATACGGATTATATCGGAGGACTCGTTGTTGACGATGCTCTGTGTCTGCTTGTCGAACAGCACCGGTACGGTAACGCGACCTGTATAATTGGGTGCCACAGCCACGTAGATCTCATGCAGAGCCTTTGCCCCATGAATTGGATCCTGCGTTAGTCCCGGAGCGTCCCCGAAAACCCAGCCGTTTGCCCCCATGAAGGGTTCAACGACCGCGACGTCGATCGCATGGTCAAGGCCTTTCAGCGCCCGCATGATAAGCGTGCGATGTGCCCAAGGACAGGCCAGCGAAACGTAGATCAGATATCGACCTACTTCCGCTTTGTAACCGCCTTGACCGTTCGGTCCCGGAGCACCATCCGGCGTAATCCAGTTGCGGAATTGCGCTTCGGTTCGAACAAACCGTCCGCCGGTTGAAGATGTATCATACCAAGTATCCGTCCAGCGCCCTTCAACGAGCATCCCCATGTCGATCACTCCTGCTTTGTGGAGTTCAGATAGCCGCACGTCGAATTCCTGCGATAGGTGTTTAACGGAAACAGTCGGTTTCGCGCTACGCGACGACGCTCACCGAAATTCATGCTGATCGATGCGTCAGGGAACACCGGACATGACGTTGGCATGTTCGATGCTTACAAACCCACGATCCGGTCGTGGCGACTGCATCACTCTGCCGCGATGTGTTGGCGCAAGGAAAGAGGCTATCCCCGATGACCATCCTATTCCGCGGCGCGGAGATCCTCGCGACATCGCCGTCCGGAGTAAATTCACACCGCGCGGATGTTCTGATCGAGGGTTCATCGATCGTTGCCGTGGGGCGCGATCTGCCTGTTTCGTCGGATGCCCGGATCATCGAGGCGGCCGGCCACTTGTTGATGCCGGGACTGGTGAACGGGCATTTTCATTCGCCCGTAAACCACATGAAGGGCGCGCTCGATAGTCTACCGCTCGAAATCTTCATGCTCTACGAGTCTCCCTCGCTCGACGTACTGCGCCCTGATCCGCGCGAAGCCTATGTCCGCACGATGCTCGCGGCGATAGATATGCTGCACGGCGGCGTCACGGCGGTGCAGGACGACGCCTTTTTCGTGCCATATCCAACACCCGACATCATTGACGCGGTCATGCAGGCTTATGCCGACAGCGGCATTCGCGCCCGCGTTGCCCTTGATCAGCCAAACGTTCCTGAACTCATCAAGCTGCCCTATCTGAAAGATCTCTTGCCGACGGATCTTGCCGCCCGTCTCGCCGAGACGCCGGCGATGGATATGTCCGAACTCCTTGCGCTTTATGATCATTTGATTACCCGTTGGCACGGAACCGAACATGGCCGGTTGAAAGCGGCGGTCTCGATCTCGGCTCCGCAGCGCGTGACCGTGCCGTATTTTGAGGCGCTCGACGATTTGAGCCGTCGACATGACCTGCCATTCTATGCCCATATGCTCGAAACGAAGGTTCAGCGCGTCCTCGGCAACGAGCGTTTTGCCGGGCGTTCGCTGGTCCGATACACGGCCGACCTTGGGCTCTTATCGGACCGCATGAACCTGATCCACGGTATCTGGGTCGACGCCGCCGATCTCGATCTCATCGCGGAGGCCGGAACGGTCGTCGCGCATAATCCGATCTCCAATCTGCGGCTCGGAAGCGGCGTCATGCCGTGGCGGGCGATGCGCGAGCGTGGGATTCCAATCTGCCTCGGCACCGACGAAGCGATCGCCGACGACGCGGTCAACATGTGGGGCGTCGCCAAGGCCGCCGGCCTTGTCCATAACATCACGGATCCGGACTGGAACCAGTGGCCGAAAGCGCATGAAATCTTGCATGCCGTCATTAACGGTGGGGCGCGGGCCATGCGGGAAGAAAGCCGCCTCGGGGCTATCGAGCCTGGCCATGAGGCGGATCTAATTCTGGTCGACCTCGATACGATGCCGTTCACCCCGCTGAACGATCTCGCCCGCCAACTCATCTATTGCGAAAACGGCACGTCCGTCCGGATGACGATGGTCGCTGGTCGCGTCGTATACGATGGTTCGTCCGTGACGGGCTTGGATGAGAAGGCATTGCGTGCGGAGGCCAGGGAGATTTTCGGCCGGCGCCGCGCCGTGCTTGCCGAAGCTGCGCGGGACGCCGACCTTTGGCTTCCATCCTATCGTGCAATGGTGCTCAAGGCAGCCGCGACCGATGTAGGCATGAACCGCTGGGTCGCGGGGCCGATGCCGGGCTAATCCTCAAGCATCATCCAACCTGCGCGAGATTCAGGTGCCCGGCGTACCAGTTCAGCGTCCGCCGCACGCCCTCTTCCAGTTCGATGGCACAGCGCCAACCAGGCAGGATGCGCCGCGCGACCGTTAGGTCAGGACGTCGATTGGTCGGATCTTGCGGCATTGGGTCAACATGGACGATCCGGCTTCCCGGAATGAGATCGCGGACATAGCGGGCGACGTCGATGACTGCGATTTCGCGATCGTTGCCGATGTTCACGGGCCCAATGTAAGTCACTCCATCCTTCCAGAAGTAGCGCTCGAGCGCATCGATGACGTCGTCGACGAAGCCCCAACTGCGCGATTGTTCGCCGTCGCCGTAGATCGTAAGAGGCTTGCCGGAGAGTGCCTGTGTAATGAAGTTTGACACGGCACGACCGTCGTCAACCCGAGTTCGTGGACCGTAAACATTGAACAGCCGGACGACGCGGATATCGAGGCCATGTGCGCGATGCATTTCGAAAAGATAAGATTCGGTGCAGCGCTTGCTCTCGTCGTAAGCCGAGCGTGGACCGGTGCAATCGAGCCAGCCGCGATAGGTTTCAGGCTGCGGGCTGACATCAGGGTCTCCATAGACCTCCGATGTCGAGGTGAAACAAAAGCGCCCGTCAGGTTTAAGAAGCTCTCGCAGCCGGAACGCGCCACGGATATTAGCCGAGATCGTCCGCTCGGGGTCAACCATATACCACTGTGGGGACGCGGGCGACGCCAAATGATAGACCTCATCAAACCGTTCGTCTGTCTTGAAGCTTTCCACATCTGAATGTGCGAAAATCAGACGACTGTCGTTGTAATGTCTAATATTGGTTCGCAGACCAGTCCAAAGGTTATCGACGACCACGAGTTTTTCTACGTCTCTCCGCAGCAGCATTCGGTCAACAAGATGAGAGCCGAGGAAACCTGCACCGCCTGCAATGATTATACGCTTTTCGTTCATGGATCTGACTCTCTCAAAAAACATCTCTAATTGGCCGAAAATGAATAAAATATCCTAATAAATACGCCGAGTCATGCTGACATAAATCTGCGCAATTGGATTCAGAGCCGCCACGAAAATGTGGCTTGGCGGACATCCCCGAGTTAAGAACCATAGGGTATGAATTCGAAAAAATAAATCTAAAAGCGCAAATGAATGCGTCGGTCGGTGCCTGAACCGTCTCCCGTGTTGGCAGAACGCAGACGCCCCGAGGGCACTTCCGAGCAAACTGTAAATATACAACAAATTGAATAAAATATGTTCGTAAAGCCGTTAGTGGGTTGGAAAATTCGCGTTCACTGAGAAGATCGTCCCGGCCGCACGGGGGCATTAAGTCCGTCCGATCGCCATCGAGATTGCTTGCGGCGTCCAAGGATGAGGGGGCAGTGAACCATGGGCACGACGAAACCGGAGCCCGCTAAGGTCGCGGTGATTGTCCCGGCCAAGGACGCGGCCGCGACGATCGAGCGCTGCCTTGCCGCTTTGTCCATGTCGATCCGACCACCCGATCAGATTGTTGTGGTTGATGACGGCTCTTCCGACGATACCGCCCGTCGAGCGACCGAGTACGGTGTCGAGTTACTTAACGAGCCTATCGCCCGCGGTCCGGCTGCCGCGCGCAATCGCGGGGTTCGGCATGTCGAGGCGAAGATCGTCGTCTTTGTCGATGCCGATGTCGTGGTGCATCCAAATGCGCTCAGCCGGCTTGTCGGGACGCTTGAGGCCGACCCTTCGACCGACGCGGTCATCGGCAGCTACGACGACAACCCACCCGTGCGAAATCTCGCCTCCCTCTATGCCAACCTCCGGCATCATTTCATGCACGTCCGAGAGGCTGACGGGGCCGTGGTCGGCACGTTCTGGTCCGGCCTCGGCGCCATCCGGCGGACGACCTTTCTTGAGTTCGGTGGCTTCGACGAGCGCTATTGCCTCCCGAGTATCGAGGACGTCGAGCTGGGCATGCGACTCACAGCTGCTGGTCGATGCATTCGCCTGAAGCCGTTTGCTCGGGCAACGCATCTTAAGCGCTGGACCATCCGGTCACTTCTGCGTACCGACATATTTCAACGGGCGATCCCCTGGGCGGGCCTTATCATCCGGGCCGGGTCCATACCCCAACAGTTGAACACACGGCCGAGCGAGCGCGCATCGGCTGTTGTCGCGCTGATCGCGCCGGTTGCGTTGTCCGCCTCGGTCATCGACACGCGGTTTGTCCTGATTGCGATCGCCGCTGGCTTCCTTTGGGCATATCTTCAGCGGGAATTTCTCGGATTCCTTCGGCTCAAGCTCGGCATTGGTCGTACAATCGCGATCGCGGGGCTGCATTGGCTTTACTTCATCTATGCGGCGGGTGCTTTTGCCCTTGTGGCCGCGAGAGCGAAGCTTCTCGCCAAGACGGACGCGGTGCCGCTTTCCCCCGAAGTCAATCACTTTACGGCCGACGAGGACAAGGCCGGTCTTCGGATCAGGTTGCCTCGGGGTGGTACCATTGACTGAATTGACCCAACGAGCGAGCGCCGATAATTGGGTAATTACGGCCGTCCTAGCCGTGCCGATAATCGCGTTATTTTTTGTTGCAGCCGGTTGCGCAACGCTCGGTCTGCTAGAGCCGGCCTGGATCCATGCGCTGATGGCGGCGCAGATCGATCGCGGCGGAAGTGGTGATGCCCGTCTGCCCGAGCCCGCCGAGATCCAGGCCCGCTCACAAATCGCGGCCATCCTATACAGCGCGCTCGCGATGCTCCTGCTGATCTCGCGTCGACGCCTTCTTCGTTTCGTCCATAACCTTCTAGCGGAACGAGCCTGGTCGCGCGTGATAGTTCCCGCGCTTGTTCCACAAAACGCAACCGACCGATTGGTCGTCGGCTTCGTCACCTTGGTATTTCTGGTGGCGGGCGGAATGGAAGTCCTGCGGATACCGATCCGGCTCGACGAAAGTTCAAGCTTTTTTAACTACGGCGTGCGTCCGCTTTACGTAGCATTCGGGTCCTACATCTCGCCGAATAACCATATTCTCAATTCGATCTTAATGAACATTTCGATACGCGCCTTTGGCGAGGCGACCTGGGCAATCCGGCTGCCGAGCTTTCTTGCGGCCGCATTACTGCCGGCCTTGGTCTATGCCGCCGGCCGGCGTGTCTTTTCCCGTGAAGTCGGGCTCACCGCAGCAATCCTCATGCCGGCCTCGACCTATTTTCTCGAAATCGCCATCAACGCGCGCGGCTATCCTTTTGAACTCGCGGCCTTCCTGGCCATCCTCGCGATCGGTCCCGCGATGGTGAACGGCAGCCGTGGAGCCGCCGTAATGGTTTCGATTCTCGGCGCGCTTGGTGCCTTTGCGGTACCCGTGATGGCCTACCCCTTTGCTATCGCTCTGACGTGGCTGGCGTTCATGGCCATCTCCATGCGACCACGCGCAAGGGCTATTCGGGGGTTGGTGGCGGTTGGGTTGGTCGGGGTGTCGACGACGATCTTCGTCGCGCTGCTTTATGGTCCAGCCTTGGTTGTGACTGGCCCCTCGCGGGTTGGACCCGCGCCGCTTGTTGGCAATGTCGGTGATAAATCGACCCTTGCATTCGGTATGCTCGCCAATTCGGTCGGCGAGGCCGCCGCGCAGTGGGCCTATCCTGCGCCGTCGCCGCTCGCGATTGGCATGGGCTTCGTCGCGCTCGCGGGGCTCGGCATCAGCATCCGTCGGGTTGGATCCGACGCGGTGCTCTTTGTCTGCGCCGTGGTTTTTGCCCCGTCATTGATCTACATCCTGACCGGCTTCGGCGTCCTTCCGCCCTGGTCCTTATCTTTCTTTTACCCTATTTTTTGGTTGGCTTTTGCCGTCACGCTGGTTTTCGTGCTCGAGAAGCTATTCAAGGTCCAGATCACTGCGCCCGAACATCTGGCTCTGCGCCTTGAGGCAAGTGATATCCTCCAGCGCCGCGCGGTGGACCACGCCCTGTCAAACGCGCCGCTTGCGCGAACCGCGACCATCGCCTCCGCCGCTGCGATTGCCATGATCATGGTGGTTGGCACTGTCGCCTCGGGCTATCCTGCGGGGCCTGCCGCAATCCTTCAGCTTCCCAGATGGCCCCGACGCGGCGCGGGCGCTAGCCCCGATCATTCGGCCTGATGACGTCATCTACACGCGTCACGTTCACTATCAAACCCTCCGCTATAACCTGCGCCGCCTGGCCCGCCCCGGCGATTGGCGGCATGTGCCCTTCGAACGGCAAGACACAATCCCGGCAGACCATGATGTTATTCTGATTGCTCGAAAATCCGACGCCCCGCCTGACTATGGTCGACTGCCCAAGGGCCTTACACAAACCCAAAAATTCGATCTCCCGGAAACGCGGATCGAGGTGTATCGGAGGAATTGAACTGTTCGGGCGAAAGCACCGATATGGCTTTCGTAGCGCGATAGACTTGGACTATTGTTTGCTTGGTAATTTTCAGACCAAGGAATAAAACTGCAAGCTTACTTAGTCTTATTTACACCTAAAAAATGGTGCCCAGGGACGGAGTCGAACCGCCGACACGCGGATTTTCAATCCGCTGCTCTACCAGCTGAGCTACCTGGGCCTCGGTGAGGCCTTCGGCCGACCGAACTGGTGGTGGCGGTTATAATAGGTCGATTCCAGTCTGTCTAGCCGGCTTCCGGGTTCGTGTAGCGGTAGGGTGGCGCATGCTGATGCGCGCCGCGCTGAGGGGTTTAATCATTGTGAATGACCAGTCGGCGCGCGGGCTTTTGTCGTCGCACGATCTTGCACTCTTCATCAAAATTTAGATTAGCGTACCTGTCAACCAAACTCTGTACGAAACGAAATGCGATCCGGCACGTGCCGTTGGTGCAGATTTACGTTTATTCGATCGGAAGATCAGAAATCTGTAGCGCTTCGTGAATTGTACTCGTTGATCCAAGTTAAATCGTGAAGTTGGTGTGTCTTCAGCCTCCCAAGTTGTGGACTAAACGCCATGCGATCGCCGCTGCGCGGATCAAATAGACACATGCGAATGCGCAGTCTTAGTCTTTAGTCGAACTGGTTTAATTGCGTACAGGCGTTAATCTGTTTCGCTGAGGCGGATGCGGACGCAACAGCCCGATCTGCCGGCGTAATCGACAGGGCACGTTCTTGAATTCGGCGCTGTCGAAAAAAGGGAGAAAAGCTCAATGAAGGATCAAGAAAAAATTCAGGCGCATTGGGCTGAGACCCAGCGCGTGACCTACGTGATGTTGGCAATCTGGGCGTTCTTCGCCTTCGTCATCCACATGTTCGCGGTTGGCCTAAACGGCATGAAGATCCTCGGCTTTCCAATTGGGTTCTATATGGCTGCCCAGGGGTCGCTGGTCGTGTTCGTCGTCCAGCTGTTCTGGTTCGCTAAGGCCCAGGATAGCGTTGATCGCAAATTCGGCATGGCTGAAGAAGACTGAGGGGGGCAAGCTAATGTCTACAGAAGCAAAAAAAGGTGATTTTACCTCCAATCTAGGTCGTATTTATACGATTTATACTGGCGGTTTCGTTGCGTTCGTGATCTTTATCGCGATCTTGGAGGGTTTCGGCGTTCCCAACAACGTATTAGGCTACTTATTTGTGGCCTTTACGATCGGCGTCTATGCCGCGATCGGTATCCTTTCGCGGACGATGCAAGTCGATGAATATTATGTGGCGGGTCGTAAGGTCCCGTCATTCTATAACGGCATGGCTACGGCCGCCGATTGGATGTCCGCTGCGTCGTTTATCGGCATGGCCGGAACGCTTTATATACTCGGATACGATGGCCTCGCCTTCATCCTCGGTTGGACGGGCGGCTATGTCTTGGTCGCGACGCTGATCGCACCTTATCTGCGAAAGTTCGGCTGCTACACGGTTCCGGATTTCCTCGCGTTCCGCTTCGGCGGAAATGCCGCGCGCATTGCTGGAATCGTCGTTCTCATGTCTTGCTCGTTCACCTATGTCGTCGCGCAACTCGTCGGCACGGGCTTGATCGGTGCCCGCTTGCTTGGCATGTCCTTTGAAGTCGCCGTGTTCGTTGGTCTCGTCGGCATCCTGGTTTGCTCCATGCTCGGCGGCATGCGCGCGGTGACTTGGACCCAGGTGGCCCAGTACATCGTCCTAATCATAGCCTATCTCGTTCCGGTGGTGATCCTGTCGACTCAGAAGTTCGGCATCCCGATTCCGCAACTCACCTACGGCACGGTTCTCTCCGAGATCCAGGTCAAGGAAGCGGCCCTCGGCGTTGCGGCGACGGCTTCCCATATCGTTCCATTCGCCCGCTACGACCCCCTGAACTTCTTCGCGCTCGTGCTCTGTCTCATGGTTGGCACGGCCTCCCTGCCGCACGTTCTGATGCGTTACTTCACAACGCCATCGGTGCGTGAAGCGCGCTCGTCCGTGGCTTGGACGTTGCTGTTCATTTTCATTCTCTACTTCACCGCGCCGGCCTATGCAGCCTTCGCGAAGCTCGAGGTGTTCTCCAATGTGATCGGCAAGCCGCTCGATCAATTGCCGAGCTGGATTTATAGCTACGGCAAGATTGGCTTGATCCAAATCTGCGGAACAAACGCCAACGACGTGGCCACGATCATCGCCGCTTGCGGAAAGATCGCGGGACACAACGGCATCCTTGCGCTGGCTAACTTTAGTATTCAGGCCGACGCGATCGTCATCGCTACGCCGGAAATTGCCGGTCTACCCTACGTGGTGTCCGGCCTTGTTGCGGCCGGTGGCCTCGCTGCGGCGTTGTCGACCGCTGACGGCTTGCTTCTTGCCATTGCCAACGCGCTGTCCCACGACGTCTACTCTCGCATGATCGACAAAAACGCGCCCGTGGCGAGGAAGCTCGTGATTGCGCGTGTGCTGTTGATCTTGGTCGCGATTTTGGCGGCGTGGGTTGCTTCTGGGCGCCCAGCGGACATTGTCGCGATGGTAGCTTGGGCCTTCTCGTTGGCGGCCGCCGGCCTCTTCCCTGCGCTGGTTTTGGGAATTTGGTCCAAGAAGACCACGTCGGCTGCGGCTGTGTGGGGCATTTGGGCTGGCTTCCTAACGACGCTCGCCTATCTGGTCATCACCCGTTACTTCCCGGGTTTCGGCGTGGACTACCTTGGCATGTACTCCAATGTTAGCCCGGCAACTGGAAAAGCCCTGCTCGACATCGCCAAGCTCAAGCTGGAACAACCTGATTTGTTCACTCAGACCATGGTGGCGATCAACCATCCATTGGCTTCGAAAGTGGGCTACTTCAACATCGCTAACATCTCGGCTGGTCTGTTCGGAATCCCGATCGGCTTTGCCACGATGATCATCGTATCGAAATTCACGCAGGCTCCTAGCACTGAACTGCAAAATTTCATCGATGAAATCCGCCGCCCTCGTGGCGCTGCGGTGATGATCGAAAAGTGATCCGTTCGCGGGCCTGTGGCCTGTTGCGGGTGTAACTTTGCGGGGGCGGATTTCGATTCGCCCCCGGACTCATCTCATAAAGTGGGCCATCCGCCTTAGAGATTGGTTGCATGATCAAGCGGCCCGGATCAGCCTTAACTTCATGCCGCGTTTGTCCGAGGATCAGTCCAATGTCTGATGTCGACAGTCAGAGTCTCTTTTGGCTCTACCAAGCGCCAAATCTCGCATTGGCCGCACTCATGTATACATTGCTCGGACGTTTTATCCTGTCGCTTTTTTTTCCTGACGACAGCGACAAGGTTATATGGCGTACGTTTCGACAGATTACACAGCCGGCGGTGAATGCCGTTCAACTAGTGACCCCAAC
>JBEINZ010000110.1:0-10169 GCA_040377825.1 Hyphomicrobiales bacterium
AACAAAACAGTCAATGCTGGCACATAACGTCTAGTAATGATCTTTGAAAAACGTTTTTCGACCAATGGGCAATGAAATAGCTGAGAGGATACGGATGCTCGACAAGTCACTAACCGCTAAACAACGCGACTTAGTACGGTCAAGCTTTTGCCGGATCGTTTTCGAAATTGATATGACGGTCGACTGTTTCTACAAGCGGCTTCTTGAGCAGCTGCCGGACGCTTGGCCTTTGCTTGACGAGGAAGAGGAGTTCCGTCGTAAACGATTGCTGCGCGGCTTCGCGCGTGTCGTTGCGGCTATGGAGGGCGCGGCCCACGCCGCCGCGGATCTTGGTGCAACCGTAATCGACCTTGGGCTCGACGTGATCCATCGGTCGAGGGTGGCGGCAGCGTTTCTAAAAACCGTTGAGGATGTGCTCGGCACATCGTTTACGCCCGACATTGAAAACGCATGGCGTAGCGCCTTGGGATACCCGGAGATGCAGCGCGCAGCCGCGTGAACTGCAATCGGCCAAGATTAGACCCTGCGGCTTCGGTCAGTAAGTCGGCGCCGTGTCCGGTCAAGGTGATAGCGCATCGCGAGTTCCGCCGCATCTGGATCGGCCGCCGCAATTGCGTCGACGATATTGGAATGTTCATGGATAACTTGCGTGTGCGACGGCACATCATCATCAGAGCAAAGCCCGATCGTGACCTTCATGCTAACGCCAACCAAGTCCTCGATCTGGTCAAAAAGATAGACGAACAGTTCGTTCCCGCTCGCCGCGGCGATGGCCCGATGAAACATGAAATCGTGCTTCTCGCAAAAGCTGTTCGACGTAAGGGAGGACTTCATAGCCAAGAATGCGGCCTCGATCTGGGAGAGCTGACGATCATTTCGACGCATTGCGGCAAGCTTGGCGGTCTGCCCCTCGATTGCCATGCGAACTTCGAAAGTTCTAAGAAAGCTGGCCAACTCGATCGGCTTGGTTCGATCAATGAAATGACCGGACGGGCGCTTCTTCACGAAAGTGCCGGAACCTTGACGGGCAATGACAATGCCGTCCGACTGTAATTGCATGAGCGCCTCTCGTACAACCGGCCGTGATACCTTAAAGAGGTCGCAGAGTTCTTTTTCGGTCGGAAGCTTCTGGCCTTCTGAATAAACTTCAGACGCGATCTGTTGGATGAGTTCGGCATAAAGGACATCGGCCAAACGCTCGCGTTTATGCTGCCGCATGTCTAAGTGCACGACGTGACGCCCGCTCATTGCCTAACCACCCCTACTCACACGCACAGTTCTACTATAATTGTTGTATTCGGCTCTCGATCGAGGCGAAGAACGACACTCATGAAAAACCGCTGCCTGACACGATGTCCGAAGTCGCTCACGACCTCTATTGTCCGACAGCTTTACCTATTGGGATACCCATGGCGCAAGCACGCAAGAGAGCGCAGGACCTCCGGAGCCACAGGTGGTTCGGCGCTGACGACCTCAGATCGTTTGGCCACCGCTCACGCGCGCTTCAGATGGGGTATGCGCGCGAAGAGTTCGAGGGCAAACCGGTCGTCGCCATCATCAACACTTGGTCGGACATCAATCCCTGCCATAGCCATCTTCGCACGCGCGCCGACGAAGTGAAGCGGGGCGTTTGGGCTGCCGGCGGGTTTCCGATCGAGCTTCCCGCGCTGTCGTTGGCGGAGACATACGTGAAGCCGACGACGATGCTTTACCGCAATTTTCTGGCGATGGAAGTTGAGGAACTGATCCGCTCGCATCCGGTGGACGGTGCCGTTTTGTTGGCCGGCTGTGACAAGACGACCCCGGGAACGATCATGGGCGCGACTTCGGCCGGGGTCCCTTTCATTTTCGTGCCCGCCGGACCAATGCTGCGCGGCAACTGGGGCGGCAAAGTGCTTGGGTCGGGGTCGGATGTCTGGAGATATTGGGCAGATAAGGAGGCTGGTCTCGTGTCGGAGGCCGAATGGCGGGACATGGAGGCCGGAATCGCCCGCTCGTTCGGCACCTGCATGACCATGGGCACCGCCGCAACGATGATGTCGATCGCCGAGACGCTCGGCGTCACCCTGTCCGGCGCTTCAGCCATTCCCGCCGCGGATGCCGGCCATTCCCGAATGGCCGCGCAGTCCGGCGCCCGCATCGTGGAGATGATTTGGGAAGATCTCGTCCCCCGAAAGATCCTGACCCGCCCGGCTTTCGAAAATGCGCTCATTGTCCTAATGGCACTGGCCGGTTCGACCAATGCCATCATACATCTGATCGCCATGGCCAATCGCGCCGGCGTGTCGCTGACGCTCGCTGAGTTCGATGATTTTGCCCGCAAGGTACCGGTTCTGGCCAATCTCAGGCCGTCGGGCAGCTTCCTGATGGAAGACTTCTTTTATGCGGGCGGCCTTCCCGCATTCCTGAAGCGGCTCGAGGGGCAGCTTCACTTGGATACGATCACGGTGACAGGCGGAACACTCGGCGAGGCCATCGCCGACGCCAAGGTCTACAATGACGACGTCATCCGTCCACTGGAAAATCCCGTGTCGAGCGCCGTCGGTCTTGCGGTCCTGAAGGGCAACCTCGCACCGAACGGCTGTGTCATGAAGCCGGCAGCTGCCGACCCCCGTCTCCTCAAGCATACAGGTCCGGCGTTGGTCTTCCGCGACTATAACGAGATGGCGGCGGCTGTGAACCGGGACGATCTCGACGTGACCGCCGACCATGTCCTTGTGTTGCAGAATGCTGGCCCGGTCGGCGGGCCAGGCATGCCCGAATGGGGCATGTTGCCGATCCCGCGTAAGCTTCTGAAGGCAGGCGTGCGCGATATGGTTCGCATCTCGGACGCGCGGATGAGCGGAACCAGCTACGGCGCCTGCGTGCTGCATGTGAGCCCGGAGGCGTATATAAAGGGACCGCTCGCGGCGGTGCGCACGGGCGATATGATCAGCCTCGACGTTGAGGCGCGGTCGATCCATCTGCATGTCAGCAATGACGAAATCGCCCGCCGACTTGAACAATGGGTTCCGCCCGAGCGCATTCCGGCGCGTGGCTACGGCCGCATGTTCGCAGCACATATCCGACAGGCGCACGAGGGCTGCGACTTCGATTATCTCGAAGGCGATGCGCCGGTGCCTGAGCCGGAAATCCATTGACCAGATTCAAGCACCCTTAAACTTCGCGACCGGCGCGCCGACAGCACCCGCGTCGAGCGCGATTAGGTTGCCGGTCCAGGGATAGGCCGCGAGACGCTCTTGCGAGACGCCGTCCGTCAAGCTCGTGATATAGAGCGTCCTCATGTCCGGTCCGCCGAAGCAAGGCATGGTCGGCGCGGCGACGGGCAGCGCGATACGCGCCAGAAGCTTACCGTTTCGGTCGAACCGATTGAGCACGCCGGCGGAGACGCCCGCGCTCCAATAGCAACCGTCCATGTCGCAGGCGCCGCCATCCGGACGGCCCTCAGCATCCTGCAACGTCGCGATTCGGGTCCGGTTAAACATTGCCCCGGTTGACGGGTCGAAGTCGAACCGATCGATCCAGGGGCCGCGGCTGTCGGAGTAGAACATGGTCCGGCCGTCCGCGGTCCAAGCCAGGCCGTTCGATACCTTCATGCCCTCAAGCTTGACCTCGACCTTGCCATCCACCGTGACGCGATAGAGCGCGCCGATCGGCTGGCGGTCGGGGCGCTCGTCCATCGTGCCGACCCAGAAGGCGCCGTCCGGGCCAACCTTGCCATCGTTGAGGCGCGTGTGGGGGATGTCGGCCTCGATCGGCGCGATCAGGTCGAGCATACCGGTTTCCGGATCGAACAGATGCACGCCCTTCGTCAGCGCCACGACAAAACGACCGCTCTCGGCGAGACCCATCGAGCCGACGCGATCGGGCAGCGACCAGCGTTTGCGGCCCATCCCGTCCGGCCTCACCGCGTGAAGCTCGGCGGCGTTGATGTCGACCCAGATCAGCCGCCCGTTATCCGCGTCCCACGTGGGTCCCTCGCCGAGTCGGCATCTATGCTCGTCGATACGGATAATGGTCATGCGAGGCCCCCTCATGCCTGTAGCGGCGTCGACGCCGGACCGGGCTCCGGATATGATCAGAATTCGATATTGAAGCAACCCAAATTGGATAACTTGCTCATGGCAAAGCGCGTTCTCCTGACCGGCGCGGCCGGCGCCCTCGGCCAAGTGCTCCGGACGGGGCTCGCGCGACACGCATCTTTCCTTCGCCTTTCCGATATCGCGCCGATGGCGCCGCCCGGACCGAACGAAGAGATCGTGCAGGCGGATCTCGCGGATGGCCCGGCGCTCGTCAAACTGACCGAGGGGATCGATGCGATCGTGCATTTCGGCGGTCGCTCGATCGAGGCTAACTGGGATGTCATCCTTCCATCGAATATCGCCGGGATGATCAATCTTTATGAGGCCGCGCGGGTCAACGGTGTCGAGCGCATAATCTTCGCCTCGTCAAACCACGCGATCGGCTTTCATCGGCGCGAAACGCGGCTCGATCACCACTCGCCGCCCCGTCCCGACACCCGTTACGGTCTCTCGAAGGCTTTCGGCGAGGATATCGGCGTATTCTATGCCTACAAGTTCGGCATCCGCTCGCTCGTCTTGCGGATTGGCTCTTGCTTTCCGAAGCCTACGAATGCGCGGATGCTGTCCACATGGCTCTCGTATCCGGACCTCGTCCAGCTCGTCGAGATGGGACTAACGGCGGACTACTTGTTCGAGATCGTCTATGGGGTGTCGGGTAACACCCGCTCCTGGTGGGACAATTCCAATGCCGAGCGGCTCGGCTATCGGCCGCTAGACAATGCCGAGCGGTTTGCCGGCGAGGTCGGGCAAATCATTTCGTCGGATCCGATCGAAGAGCAGTTCCAAGGCGGGAGCTATACAACGCCAGAGTTTGTCGGCGACCTCAATCGAATTCCTTGATAACACGCCCGAACAGTCCACCCAATCCCCTCGCTGAAGCTCAGATCGCGGCCGCTCCCTCGTCGGCAGGTCCGACGCCGCGCCGGAAGGCAGCAAAAAGATCGCGGCCCACGCCCCATTCGTTGCCGGAAAGGTCAGCCGTCGCCGGCTGGCGCGCCGCCCAAATGTCGGGCGCAACAAGCACCTCGAGGGTCCCGGCCACCGCATCCACTCGGATGACATCCCCGTCTTCGATCTTCGCGATCGGTCCGCGATCGGCCGCTTCGGGAGTCAGATGGATCGCCGCAGGCACTTTGCCGGAAGCGCCGGACATCCGGCCGTCCGTCACGAGCGCAACCTTGAGGCCACGATCCTGAAGCACGCCGAGCGGCGGCGTAAGCTTGTGGAGTTCCGGCATGCCGTTCGCCTTGGGTCCCTGGAAGCGCACCACGGCCACCACATCGGACGTGAGCTCCCCGGCCTTGAAGGCCCTTTGCAATTCATCTTGCGAGGCGAAGACCCGCGCCGGCGCTTCGATCACGTGGCGTTCCGGCTTGACCGCGGAGGTCTTGATGACCGCGCGGCCGAGATTGCCGGTTAGAAGCTTCAAGCCGCCGGTTGCCTGGAAGGGCTCCGCCGCGCCCCTCAGGACCGAGGCATTACCCGTCTCGCGGGCGCCGTCCTCCCAGCCGAGCGATCCGTCGTCGAGCAACTTCGGCGTCACCGTATAGCCATCAAGGCCCGTGCCCCAGACCGTGCGCACATCGCCATGGAGCAGGCCCTCGCGCAAGAACTCGCGGATCAGGAACTGAATGCCGCCAGCCGCGCGGAAATGATTGACGTCCGCCGATCCATTCGGATAGACGCGGGCAAGAAGGGGCACGACGTCTGAAATATGGGAGAAGTCGTCCCAGGTCATCGTGATGCCGCCGGCCTTGGCCATGGCAATCAAATGCAGGGTATGGTTGGTCGAACCTCCAGTCGCGTGGAGGCCGACGACGCCGTTTACGAACGCGCGCTCGTCCAAGATTTCCCCGACCGGCGTGTAGTCGTTGCCGGCAGCCGTGATCTCCAAGGAGCGCTTGACGGACGCCAAGGTGAGGGCATCGCGCAGCGGCGTGTTCGGATTGACGAAACTCGCGCCGGGCAGATGAAGGCCCATCATTTCCATCAACATCTGATTGGAATTGGCCGTGCCGTAGAATGTGCAGGTACCTGGCGAATGATAGGACTGCGCCTCCGCCTCCAAAAGCTCCGCCCGACCGACCTTGCCTTCAGCATAGAGCTGCCGAACGCGGGCTTTTTCGTCGTTGGAAAGTCCTGAGGGCATAGGCCCAGCGGGCACGAAAATGCCCGGCAGGTGCCCAAACGACAACGCCCCAATCACAAGTCCCGGAACGATCTTGTCGCAAATGCCAAGATAAAGCGCGGCATCGAACATCTGATGCGAGAGCGCGATAGCGGTTGATAGCGCAATCACGTCGCGAGAAAACAGAGACAGCTCCATGCCCGCCTCACCCTGGGTGACGCCGTCGCACATAGCCGGCACGCCGCCGGCGACTTGTGCCGTAGCGCCGAGCCCGCGCGCGGCCGATCGGATCAATTCCGGGAAGCGCTCATAGGGTTGGTGGGCGGAAAGCATGTCGTTATAGGCCGTGACGATGCCGATATTCGGTAACTCGCCTGCCTTCAGCCGTTCCTTGTCGGTCGGGCCGCACGCGGCAAAGCCATGCGCGAGATTGGCGCAGCCGAGCTTTGAGCGCGTCGGGCGTTTTTCGGCGGCGGCACGGATATGGTCGAGGTAGCGCGCGCGGCCGTCATGGCTGCGCTTGACGATGCGTTCGGTCACTTCTGCGATGCGAGCGTGGATCGTCATAGCCGTCATCCCTTTTCGGAGCGTGTGCCGTTCAAAAACTGTCCTCGTGCCACGTGCGGCCGTCGCGCTCAATCAGCGCAATCGCGGCGGATGGCCCCCATGTGCCGGAGCGATAGGATTTGGGAAGGTCCGTCACTTGACGCCACGCCGCGAGGATCGGATCGATCCAGGCCCACGCGGCCTCGACTTCGTCGCGACGCATGAAAAGCGTCTGGTTGCCGCGCACGACGTCAAGCACAAGCCGCTCGTAAGCATCAGGATTTCGAACGCCGAAGGCTTGGGCAAAGCTCATATCAAGCGGTACCCGACGAAGTCGCATCCCGCCTGGGCCGGGATCCTTGATCATCAGATGCAACTTTACGCCCTCGTCCGGCTGCAAACGAATCACCAATTCGTTTCGCACGATTTGCCCGGCCGATTGGTCGAAGATCGAATGCGGGATCGCCTTAAATGAGACGACAATCTCCGAACAACGCCTGGCGAGGCGCTTGCCCGTCCGCAAGTAGAAGGGCGTGGTCGACCAACGCCAGTTTGCGATTTCCGCCTTGATCGCCACAAAGGTCTCTGTGGGACTGGAAGATTTACCGATCTCCTCAAGATAGGCCGGCACTGGCCCGCTCGCCGAAGCTCCCGCGTCATACTGGCCGCGTACCGTGACCGATGGGGCCGAAACCTCCGTGATCAGCTTCAGTGCCTTGAGAACCTTTAGCTTTTCGTCGCGCACGGAATCAGCGTCAAGCGAGGCTGGCGGCTCCATCGCTACGAGACAGAGCAATTGGAGAATGTGGTTTTGGACCATGTCGCGCAGCGCGCCGGCCGTATCGTAGTAGCCTCCGCGGCCTTCGACGCCAAGCGTTTCGGCAACCGTGATTTGCACATGATCGATATGGGCAGAGTTCCAGATTGGCTCGAATAGCGCATTGGCAAAGCGCAGCGCCATGAGATTCTGCACGGTCTCCTTGCCGAGATAGTGATCGATGCGGAAGATCCGTTTTTCATCGAACACCGCGCCAACCGCGTCGTTGACCGTTTGCGCGGAAGCCGAGTCCTTGCCGACTGGCTTTTCGACAACGACACGCGAATTGCGCGTTGCAAGGCCGTTTTCCTTCAGTCTTGCGCAGATCGTACCGAACAAATCTGGGCTAGTCGCCAAGTAGTAGACCCGAATTCGATCGGGCTCATCGGCCAAGAGCTTGCCGAGATCGGACCAGCCGTCGCCGCCGGTCGCATTGATGCGTACGTAGTGCAGACGGCCTATGAAGCGCGCGAGCGTTTCGTCATCGAGATCAGCGGTCGCGACGTGGGCCTGAATGGCTTCCAGCGCGAAGGTTTTGTAGGACTCGGTCGTCATCGTCGCGCGCGCTGACGCTATGATCCGTGTGGGCGCATCGATTTGCCCGTCACGATCGCGATGATAGAGCGCGGGAAGCAGCTTGCGCCGCACAAGGTCTCCGGTCCCGCCGAAAGCAACGAAATCGAAGGTATCGACGGTAATGATCCGGCTAACCATCAGGATACTCGCTCTTTGAGGAAGGCCACGACGTCCTCGCGGCGGGGCAGATCCGCGCCGCGCCTTGAACAGGTGATCGCTGCGGCTGCAACTGCAAAGGATACAATTGGGCCGACGGCATCGAGGTCGAGCGTACGGATACGATCCTTCGCGAGATATCCATCTTCATCAAGACGGGTCAATAAAGCGGCCTGGAAAGTGTCACCCGCTCCGACCGTGTCGATAACGTCGACCTTGTGGCTCGGCATGAAGATAGTCCTCCCCCCGATCCCCACAACCGCGCCGCGCGCGCCGTCGGTCACGACGGCAAGGGCCGGACCCTTGAGCGACCAGTCAGCTGCGACACGTTCGATATCGCCGTCGACCCCATCCATCCAAGCCACATCCTCCGCGCTCGCCTTAAGGATATCGGCGTGCGCGACCATGTCGGCGAACCGATCGAGCCAGAGATCGCGGTCCCCGATAATCGATGGGCGAACATTCGGGTCGAGCGATACCACGCGCGTCGTGGATACACGTTTCAAGTAATTGTAAAGCGTCGTTGCGGTCGGCTCTAGCGCCAGCGATATGGAGCCGAAATGGACCGTGCTGATAGCGGTCGGCAATTCGGTCGGGAGATCGGCTTCGACCATGCTTCGGTCGGCGGCGCCGGTAGCGTAAAATGAATAGACAGGATGGCCGCCTTCGCCCAGCGCGACGAAGGCAAGGGTCGTTTGCGATCCGCGCGCGCGGGTCACGAATCTGCGGTCGATGCCTTCATGCTCCATGAAGGCATCCAAACGCTCGCCGAAATAGTCCGTCGATAGCTTCGTGAGATAGGCAACATCGCGGCCGAGTCGCGATAGGCCGAGTGCTACGTTCAGTGTCGATCCGCCATAGACCGGGAGGAAGGCCTGTCCGCCGTCAACGGGCATGCCGATCATGTCGAACAAGGCTTCGCCAGCCGAGAGGATCATCGTATCGTCTCCAAGCAATCCATGACAGAAAGCGCAAAATCTTGCAAGAGTGGATATTGTTGCACAAACGCGACGGTCGACGCAGAGTCCGCGGGGCTTCCATACTCATTTCTGCAAAAAAGCGCGGGCTTATGACGGCCCGCGCTTTCGGTTTGTTCAAGTCAAGACGTCACTCAGCGCGCCGAGGTCCAGCCGGCGTAGTCCTTGACGTTCTCGCGCGTCACGAGCTTCGAGGGGAGCAACTCGATCGGGTTGGCCGGCTTCTTACCGTCGAGGATTTCAGCGGCGACCTGCACGGCGCGGCGCGCCATGAAGAACGGATCCTGCGAGGCTGAAGCAAGGATGTTCGGGGACTTCGCATCCTTCAGGGCCGCTTCGATGTCTGGCGCACCGTCGACGGCGGTTAAGATGATGTTGTTGCGGCCGGCCTGACGGGCGGCAAGGTCGGCGCCGATTGCCTGCGGATCGTTGATCGCGAACACTGCATCGATCTTGTCGAAGCGGGTCAGGTGACCCTGCATGACGTTTAGGCCACCCTCGCGGGAACCCTTGCCGTCTTGATCGTCGGACAGGACCTTGATGCCGGCGTTCTTCGCGAACACAGACTTGCAGCCTTTGACGCGATCGGTCACGGCCGAGACCTGCGGGCCGTTCTGGATGATGACATTGCCCTTCCCGCCGAGCTTATCGACGAGGTACTGGCAGGCGATCTCGCCGGCCTGGACGTTATTGGTGGTGACGGTCGCGTCGGCACCATCGGCGGCCGTATCGACCGCGACGACGGTGATACCGGCGGCCTGCGCCTTCTTGATGGCCGGGCCGATGGCCTTCGTGTCGCCTGGGTTCAGAAGGATCAGGTCAACGCCAGCGGCGATGAAGTTGTTGATCTGCTCGACCTGCTTGTTGAGGTCATATTCGAAGCCGAC
>JBEINZ010000319.1:0-2646 GCA_040377825.1 Hyphomicrobiales bacterium
CCCTTTGCAAACCGCGCAATGGTGGTGGCAGCGATGGCAAAGCACCGGGTGCCGGCCGTTTACGGCATCGCCGAAATGGTGCGGGCCGGTGGATTGATCAGCTATGGGCAAGATCTCGGCGCGCAATGGCGCATGTCGGCCGCGTATATCGACAAAATCGCTCGCGGAGCAAGGCCCGGCGAGCTGCCTGTTCAGTATGCGGCACACTCTGCCCTAGCGATCAATCAGTCGGCCGCCGCGGCCTTGGGATTGGTCATTCCGAAAGCGTTGATCGACCGAGCTGGGGAGGTTGTCGAATAGGTAGCCATCCCGTCCACAAAGATTGCGAAGGCCCGGTCCTCGTTGCTCTACTCACGGTTATCGAGGAATACTGGCAGCAAATCGCTGCCTATTTCGATCACGAGCAGGTGATCATTCGGTCATATAACATTGCCTTTGGTCGGGGACGTCCAACCCAGCACGGAAGCATCGGTCACCGTTTTCTTGAGACTGAACGCTGACTTGCTTGCATTGATTGCCGAGGAGAATCGCCCCAATGCCCGCGCTTGTCTTGATCAGGCACAGTTCGCCGAAAATCGATCCGGCAATCCCATCGACAGCCTGGGGGTTGACGGAAGAGGGGAAGCTGCGAGCCAGCGAATTGGCAAAGGCGCTGAGCCGCTGGACGCCCGCCGCGATTGTGACGAGCCCCGAGCGCAAGGCGCATGAAACAGCCGTTTTGATTGCGGCGTCCCGTGCCATACCGATCGTTATTGATGAAGACGTTAAGGAGCATAAGCGGGAGTCCGCTGGCTTTCTTCCAAGCGTGAAATTCCTCCTGAGTATTGAGCAACTCCTTCGCTCGTCGCATGAGTTGGTGTTTGGCGATGAGACCGCGGATGAGGTTTTCCATCGGTTCGAACGCGCGATCGAGCGTCAACGCAAGACCACGCCCAATCAAGACCAATTCGTCGTAAGTCACGGAACTGCCATCTCTAATTATGTCGGCCGCGTTCTCGACGTTGACCCCGTGAAACTTTGGCATAGCCTTAAGTCACCGACCGCGCTGATCTTGTCGGGAAATGGAACGATTGAGACATTGACACCGCTCGGAGTGAGCGTTCGGTAGGCGGTTTCGCCAAACATATACTATATCAGTAAATTGCTTGTCCGCTTTATGCCTCAACGGACGTCAATTGCCGAAAACGAAAGGTTGTATCATGCCTCAGATGACGCTGCATTTTATCAATGCTCGTGAACAGCTTACGGAAATCGAGGACTGGCTTTCCGAATGGCTACGCAATGCGTTCGCGGCATCCGCGAAACTATTCCCGCTACTCGACACGGTCGTGGTCGTCGGAGCCGGGAAAGGCGTCATTCCAAAAAATTGGCATGTGGGCTACGCGCCGAGAAAGGCGTCGTTTACGTCACCATGGATCCCGAACACCCTTCACTGCGGGCCAATGCCGCTCAATCATTAGAAAGAATGCTGGCGCACGAATTGCACCATTGCGCTCGGTGGGATGGTCCTGGATATGGCGAGGCACTTGTTTCGGAGGGGTTGGCGGGACATTTCGAACAGGAGGTCTTTGGAGGAGAGGCCGAGCTGTGGGAAAGTTTGCCTGCAAGCACCTTGCGCCCCTGTCTTTCCAAGGCTGAGGGTGAGACTGGGAGAAAACCCGATATGGTCATGCCGCGTGGTTCTTTGGGTCGGCGAAGTTACCAAGATGGCTGGGTTACTTGCTAGGGTATCAGATTGTCCGGCAATATCTGGACGAGCATTGCAATGCGACAGCTTCCAAATTGGTCCATGCTGGCGCCGACACTTTTCGTTTCTATCTTCGCGAAACTCGATAGTCCGCTAACACTTAATATAGCTATGCCGGTTACCTGCGACGCGCCTCGATGGCGATGATCGCGATAGCGCGCCATCGCCTTCGGGCTTGTTGAAGCCGGATTGATCTTGATGGCTTTCAGACCTTCGACATCGCCCGCCTCAACAAACCTTGCGCGAGACCGTTCGTGGGTCGGCTTCGAGAAATCCGTCGCTGCCGAAAGCGCGCTTGGCTGCGGCTGCTCGACATTGCCTTGCGCTTGCCGAGCTTGGGGGTTGGTCGGCGACATTTCCTGCGTGAAATCGAAGATCTGGAACGCAGCCTAGCCATCGGTGTCGGGGCGCAATTGCCTACCAACCGAACCAACCAAATCCGGGACTAAATATCTAGCATCGACACATCTTTAGGTCCGAACCGACTGTCAGTGCGCGAGGAGTATGCCAGAAACGAGAAAGCCCCGATCAGGAGATCGGGACTTCTATCTAAAGACTTGTTTCCATTTAGGTATTTTTGTTGCGGGGGCCAGATTTGAACTGACGACCTTCAGGTTATGAGCCTGACGAGGTGAGCGTAGCGAACGGGCTGCTCCACCCCGCGTCAAGGTGTGGCGCGCTGGTATGCGCCGCGTGGCGCAAACGCAACCCCTTTTGTAACAGATTGATGCCGTTCGATATTCTTGCCTGTCCGCGCGCGGGATAGGAATGCGAACCGCACCTGCTCCGGGCCGGAGCAATCGGAGCAGAACGCGCATTCGGCGGCGGAACAAGACGCGAACCGTCGTTCGAAACCGGGAAGGCGACGGACACAGTGCGGACACGAAATCGCTCCTCCG
>JBEINZ010000191.1:0-6254 GCA_040377825.1 Hyphomicrobiales bacterium
CCTGGCACTGACAGCGCGAGTAGTCAATCGACGCCACAACCCCTAATTCACCTTATCCATCACCGTCTCCCCTTGAGGGAGAAGGTGCCCGAAGGGCGGATGAGGGGTTCCTTGCCACAAAAACTGAGTCTCAACCCCTTGAAATTGTTGAACTATACCCCTTATCCGGCCTTCGGCCACCTTCTCCCTCAAGGGGAGAAGGTGCAGGAGTTTAGGATTCAGAGTTGTTCCACGATTGGTGTTTCGCAGGGGCATCCTCAAGGGGAGAAGGAGCGGGCGCCGAGAATTCAGTGCCCCGCCGCGACCCGACTTTCGCGGGGGGAACGTTGGAGGCGAGGGCGGCTTGCTCTTGTCTTTGAAGTGTCCAGACCATGATCGCCATGCCCCACAGCGCCGCCACCGCGCCCGCCCATTCGGCGGATCGCACGGTGCTTTCCGTGACCGGACTTTCCAAGCGCTTCCCGGGCGTGCGGGCGTTGCATGATGTCGGCTTGACGCTCCATGCCGGGGAGGTCACCGCGCTTCTTGGCGAAAACGGTGCCGGCAAATCGACGCTGGTGAAGATCCTGACCGGCATCTACCAGCCGGACGCCGGCGAAATTCGCATTGATGGCCGCGCCTGCGCGTTTGAGAGCCCGCGCGAAGCCTGGAGCGCCGGCATTACCGCGATCCACCAGGAAACAGTGATGTTCGACGAACTGACCGTCGCCGAGAATGTCTTCATGGGTCATATGCCCGTGCGCTTCGGCCGACTGGTCGATTGGCGCGCCATCAATAAGCGGACCGCAGACCTCCTTGCCCGCCTCGACGCCGATTTCGCGCCCGAGACACCGATGAAGCGGCTCGGCGTCGCGCAAAAGCATATCGTTGAGATCGCCCGTGCGCTGTCCCACGACGCCCGCATCGTCATCATGGACGAGCCGACCGCGGCACTCTCCGCGCGCGAGATCGATGATTTGTTTCGCATCGTCGGCCAGTTGAAGCGCGAAGGCCGGGCAATCTTGTTCATCTCGCACAAGTTCGACGAGATTTTCCGCATCGCCGATCGCTGGACGTGCCTTCGCGACGGCGAGAAAGTCGGCGAGGGGGCGATTGCCGCCGTCTGCGAGCCGGATCTCGTTACGCTCATGGTCGGCCGATCGATCGATCAGGTCTTCCCGAAGCGTCCCGTGCCGATCGGCGAGGTCGTCCTGGAGGTCGAGGGCCTTTCCAACGCGACCGAGTTCGCCGACATTTCCTTCTCGCTCAGGACGGGCGAAATCCTCGGCTTCTACGGCCTTGTCGGCGCCGGCCGCTCGGAGGCGATGCAAGCGTTGTTTGGCATATCGCGCTCGACCAAAGGCGCGATCCGCATCGACGGCGCACCGGTCGCCATCGCCGAGCCTGCCGACGCGATTGCCGCTGGGATCGCCTATGTGCCCGAGGATCGGCAGGCGCAGGGCGCGGTCACCGCGCTTGGCATTCGCGCGAACACGACCTTGGCGAGCCTCAGGGCGCACGTGTCCGGCCTCTTCCTATCGCGCAAAATGGAACTCGACCGGACCCGCGCGCTTGGCCGCCGCCTCTCCGTCAAGGCCGCGCATTGGGACCAAAAGCTCGCCGAGCTATCGGGCGGCAATCAACAGAAGGTGGTCATCGCCAAGTGGCTGGCGACCGAGCCCCGCATTCTGATCCTCGACGAACCGACCAAGGGCATCGATGTCGGCTCGAAGGCGGCCGTCCACGACTTCATGGTTGAGCTCGCCGAACAGGGTCTTGCCGTCATCCTCATCACATCGGAATTGCCGGAGGTAATGGGCATGTCCGACCGGATCATCGTCATGCATGAAGGCCGGATCGCCGCTGAATTCGAACGCGCGAATGCCAACGCGGAAGCGATCGTGCGCGCCGCGACCGGCGGGCGAGGGCAGAACTGATGCGCTTCGAGCTGTCGCGAGAACTGGTGCTCGGGGCAATCGTGGCGGCCACCGTCGCCGCCGTCGGCCTGCGTGCCCCGGTGTTCGTCACGCCGGAGAGCCTGCTCGCCGTCCTGACCGATACCTCGATCCTGATCATGATGGCGCTCGCCCAAATGGCGGTGATCCTGACCAGGGGCATCGACCTTTCGGTCGCTGCGAACCTCGCCCTGACCGGCATGATCGTCGCGCTTCTGTCCCGCGCCGTGCCCGACCTGCCGATTGTGGCAGTCATCCTCGTCGCCTGCCTCGTCGGGCTCCTCCTCGGTCTCGTCAACGGCATCCTGATCGCCGCGCTCGGCATTCCGCCGATCGTGGTGACCCTTGGGACCCTTGCGATCTACCGCGGCCTCATCTTCGTTATCGCCGGCGGTGCATGGCTCACATCGAAGGATATGACGCCGGCCTTCCTGGCATTCCCGAAAGCGTCGATCCTGGGGCTGTCAAGCCTGATCTGGGTCGCGGCGCTGGTGACGGTCGGCTTCGCCGTGTTCCTTGGGTTCACCCGGACCGGGCGAGGGCTCTACGCGATCGGCGGCAACCCGACCGCAGCGCGCTATTGCGGCATCGATCTCGGACGCCAACAGATGCTGGTTTATGCAATTTCCGGCGCGGTGTCTGGCCTCTGCGGATACCTCTGGGTGTCGCGCTACGGCATTGCATATTCAGATATCGCATTCGGATATGAGCTGACGGTGATCGCGGCTTGCGTGATCGGTGGCGTTTCCATTGCGGGAGGCATCGGAACGGTAACAGGAACGGTAATAGGAGCGCTGTTTATAGGTAACATCGTGAACGCGTTGCCAGTGATAAACGTGTCGCCGTTCTGGCAAATGGCGATCTCCGGCGCGGTCATTCTGGCCGCGGTTGTGGTCAATTCCAGGAGCGAACGGCGCGCCGCCAAGCTCATTCTGCCCGAGGCGAGACGGGCCGCCGGGGGTGCCAAATGAGATCGATCGACCGGCAGCGCTACGATGTCGCCGACCGCGCGCCGCGCCGTTTTCTGGATTTCGCGCTCGCTTGGGAGAGCGTTCTCGTCTTGCTCTTGATTGCCGTCGTCATCGTCAATTCGACGATTTCACCTTATTTTCTAGATGTTTACAATCTATCCGACGCGACCTTCAACTTCTCGGAAAAAGCCATCGTCGCCCTGGCGATGGCGCTCCTGATCCTCGTCCGCGAGATCGATCTTTCCGTCGCCGCGATCATCGCGCTCGCCTCCCTGGCCATGGGTCTGGCCGCTCAAGCCGGGCTTGGAACGCCGGGATTGGTAGCGATCGGACTGGTCGTCGGGATCGCCTGCGGCGCCTTCAACGGCATGCTCGTCACCCGCGTCGGGCTGCCCTCGATCGTCGTCACGATTGGCACGATGTCGCTGTTTAGAGGTATAGCACAGGTTGTGCTCGGCGATCAAGCGATCACCACCTATCCCGCCGGCCTTCAAACCCTCGGGCAAGGCTATCTCCATGAATACCCGCCAATTCCTTATTCATTTGGGCTGTTCCTCGCGTTGGCCTGCGGCTTTGCGATCGTCCTCCATTATACAACCATAGGACGTTCTCTTTTCGCGATCGGTAACAACCCGACCGCCGCCCGATTCTCGGGAATCCGGGTTGATCGCATTCGATTTCGTTTATTCGTATTAACCGGCCTGCTCGCCGGCCTCGCGGCAGTCCTTCTTACTGGCCGCATCGGATCAACAAGGCCGAATATTGCGCTCGGCTGGGAATTGGAGATCGTCACAATGGTTGTTCTCGGCGGTGTCTCAATCGCCGGCGGGATGGGTAGCATTCCGGGCGTTGTAATCGCCGTCTTTGTGCTTGGGTTTGCGACGTTTGGACTTAGCTTGGTCAATGTTCCGGGCATCGTGATCAATGTTTTGCTTGGGGGATTACTAATATTTGCAATTGCCGCGCCAATTATTATACGACGAATTGTTCGTAAAACTGAAACGAGGAGTTCGTAATGGAGCGCTATGCCTTCAAGATGTTCCTCAATCAAGGCATGATGGCGGAGTATAAGCGCCGTCACAACGAGATATGGCCTGAGTTAACTTCGGTTCTGACCGAAAGCGGCATCCAAAACTACAGCATATATCTTGATCCGGATAGCCATGTACTCTTCGCCACACTTGAGCGCCGCGCCGATCACACGATGATGGACCTGCCGTCCCATCCGATCATGCGGCGGTGGTGGGATCACATGAAGGATCTGATGCGCACCCATTCTGATGGGGAGCCGGTTACCATACCCCTTAACGAAGTTTTTCACATGGATTGAAGTGAACAAGCAATGGGCGCGACTGCAGTCCTAGATATCGGCAAAACTAACGTTAAGGTCGTCGTATTCGCGGCGAATGGCACATTAATGGTCGAGCAAAGTAAGCCGAATGCGACGCGTTCCGATCCGCCCTATCTACATATCGATACGGAGTTTATTTGGAAAACTGCGCTTGATACGTTATCGAAACTTAGTCACATCCATGTGATTAATAACATCGTGGTAACCGCGCATGGCGCAACGGCCGCCGTGATCGATACCCGCCGACTTTCGGAAGGCGGCCTTGCCCTGCCGGTCCTCGACTATGAAGGGCACGAACTAGACCAAATCAATCCGGAGTACGATTTAATCAGGCCTCCGTTTCCGCGGACATTGTCACCGAGCATGACCGCTGGCCTAAATGTTGGTAGGCAATTGGCTTACCAATTGAGCCAATTCCCCCAAGAATTTGCTAAGGCGGACGCGATCCTGATGTATCCGCAATACTGGTCGTGGCGATTGAGCGGGGTCCTCGCCACTGAAGTGACTTCGCTCGCCTGTCACACCGATCTATGGGAGCCCGAGGCCGGACAGTATTCCACGCTTCCCACGACACTTGGCATTGAAAAACTCTTTCCGCCGATATTTGCCGCCCACGACGTGCTTGGGCCCATCCTGCCAGAAATCGCCGCAGCGACCGGGCTCGACCCCGCGACGCGGGTCTTCTGCGGGATCCACGATTCCAACGCGTCGCTCGTGCCGCATTTGCTGGAGCGCTCGCGACCATTTACTGTTGTATCATCAGGGACTTGGGTCGTTGTCATGGGGGTCGGGGCGTCGGTTTCGCGCCTCGATCCGAAGGCCGATATGCTTGCCAATGTGGACGCGACCGGTCGCCCTGTCGCTTGCGCGAAGTTCATGGGCGGCCGGGAATATGGCCAAATCGCCGGCTCCAGGGCGCCTCAGGCGACGATTGAGGACGTCGCCGCCGTTATCGAGAGCGGCACCCTCGCGCTTCCCTCCTTCGCCGCGGAAGGCGGCGCGTTTTCCGGCAGAGCGGGCTCGATCGAGGGCAATCTTCCTGACCGGTCGGGGAGCAGAGCGGCTCTGGCCAGTCTCTATGTGGCCCTGATGGTCGACGATGTCCTCGTCCGCCTCGGCTGCGCGGAGGGGCCGCTCCTTATTGAGGGCAGCTTTGCGATGAACTCGGCTTTCTGCTCGATCCTAGCGGATCTGCGGCCCGAACAGAGCGTTGAACCGGCTGAATCCACGGTCGGCACCGCTTACGGAGCGGCGCTGCTGGCGAACTGGCCAAAGCTGCCGGGCAGAAGCGGCGTGGCGCCGACCGCGCCGCCCGGTATCGACGGATTGTCAGCCTATCGCAAGCGTTGGCGTGCCGCCCTCGGATTACCTGCATAGTCGGAGGAGTCCAGATAAGTTATTGAAAATCAACGAAGAACAGGCCCGAGCTGTTCGCCGGCCTCGACCCAGCCGGACGGGTTTACCGGATCGCCGTTGATCCGCGTTTCATAATGCAGATGCGGTCCGGTCGAACGACCCGTCGACCCGGCAAAGCCGATGACATCCCCAGGTTTGACGCGGGCCCCGACCTCGACTCCGATCCGCGACAGATGGCCGAAGCGAGTCGAAATTCCATTTCCGTGGTCGATTTCGATCATATTGCCGTAGCCGCCTTGCCGCCCTGCGTCGGTCACGACGCCTGAGCCGGTCGCCACCACCGGGTCGCCGGTTTCCGCGCGAAAATCGAGCCCAGTATGCATCGCGAGTGAACCGAGGAATGGATCATTTCGCGTGCCGAATCCAGAGGTTACCTGAGGGTCACCTTTAATCGGAGCCCCGAGTGGCAGCAATCCAATCGTGCGCCGAACCCGCCCGAAACGCTCAATCGCCGCATCCGCGTTAGAGTTGATGTTGGTTATGAGCCGTTCTTGATCCTTTAAGAACGCTTGGAAGTCGGTGTTGGCCTGCTCCTTCTGCGCTTCCAGTGAGGTCAGCATGTTATCGAATCCTTTCGCCGCG
>JBEINZ010000292.1:0-3355 GCA_040377825.1 Hyphomicrobiales bacterium
GCCCGATGTCGCTTGCCCGCAACATTCTGACGGTCGGCGGAGCCACGATCGCAAGCCGAATTCTCGGCTTCGCGCGCGACACGATGATCGCGGCCACGCTGGGGACCGGGCCGGTCGCCGATGCCTTTCTGGTCGCGTTTCGGCTTCCGAACCTTTTCCGAAGGCTCTTTGCCGACGGCGCCTTCAACGCGGCGTTCGTGCCGCTCTATGCGCGCACCTTGGAGGGTGAGGGACCCGAGGCAGCGCGGCGGCTGGCGGAGGAATCCTTCGCGGCGCTGTTTGCCGCGCTCTTGGCTGCGACAGGCTTGGCGATGGCCGCGGCACCGCTGCTGGTCGGGTTGCTGGCGCCTGGTTTTTCCGCTGATCCAGAGAAATTCGCCCTCACCACGGCGCTGACCGTCATTTGTCTGCCCTTCCTCGCCTGCATGGCGCTTGTGGGTATGCTTGGCGGGGTCCTGAGCGCCCATCGTCGCTTTCTAGCCGTGGCGTCGGCACCGCTACTGATGAACACCATCATGTTGACGGTTCTCGTCGTCATCGACCGCACGAATATCGAGCGCAGTCGCGAAGCGGGCTTCATACTCTCGCTTGCAGTATCCGCATCCGGTCTCGCGCAGCTTGCATTTGTGGCCGTCGCGTTGACGCGGGCGGAGGCAGGTTTCCGAGTTATCTTGCCCCGTTGGACCCCGCGCTTAGGTCGGCTCATGCGGCTCGGCGTGCCGGGCATGGTGGCCGGTGGCATCACCCAGCTGAATATCGTCGTGGCCACCGTCGTCGCCTCGCTTGATCCAGGCGCGGTTTCTGTCCTCTACTATGCCGATCGGCTCCATCAGTTGCCGCTTGGCGTTGTCGGATTTGCGATCGGCCTCGTCCTGCTGCCGGAGATCGCGCGTCAGGTCCGTGCCGGTCGCGACGACCTAGCCCTCCACCAGCAAAACCGTAGCCTCGAATATGCCGCCGCACTGACGCTGCCGGCGGCAATTGCGCTTCTTGTCATCGCGCACCCGATCGTCGAGGTTCTGTTTGAACGCGGCGCTTTCGGTCCGAGCGACACCGACGCGACCGCCGCTGCCTTGGCCGGTTTTGCCTTTGGTTTGCCGGCTTTTGTGCTGGTGCGGATTCTTTCGGTCGGATTCTTTGCGCGCGAAGTGACGCACACACCGATGTGGATTGCTGGCTTGGCGCTCGGGGTCAATCTCGTGCTCTGCCTTGTCCTATGGCCAAGCCTTCACGAGGTCGGGGTCGCGCTCGCCGTTTCGGTCTCCGGCTGGGTCAATGCGGGGCTCTTATGGGCCGCGATGGTCCGGCGCGGCTTCTGGCGCGCCGACAGCGAGCTGGAACGTCGCTTGCCGCGGATCTGCGGCGCGGCGGCGGGGATGGGCGCTGTGCTTTTCGCGCTCGTTGGCCCGCTTGATTCCTATACCGGTGCGGAAAATCCGCTTTTGGTCAAGTTTGGCGCGCTTTCACTCTTGGTGGGTTGCGGCTTGGCGGTCTTTGTCGGCGTCGCCCAACTGCTCGGAGGGATCGACTTCGCGCGGATCTTGCCTTTCCGTAAGCACCGCGCGCCCTCGCCGGATCGCGTGCCGGCCGACTGAACGACCCTGGGACAGCCTTGCCCTGAAGCCCGCGATCGCGCATAAGCCGGGCCGGATCCCTGACCCGAAGGCCTTGTCATGAGCGAGCCGACCGACACGATATTCGAACCTCGCGTTTTCTCCGGCGTCCAGCCGACGGGGAATCTGCATCTCGGTAACTATCTCGGCGCCATCGTGAAATTCGTGGCGCTGCAAGAGACGCATTCCTGCATCTACTGCGTTGTCGATATGCATGCCATCACCGTGTGGCAGGATCCGGCGGAGTTGACCCACTCGATCCGCGAGGTCACGGCCGCCTTCATCGCGGCGGGCATCGACCCCGTTGGCCAGATCATCTTCAATCAAAGCCGCGTCCACGAACATGTCGAGCTCGGCTGGGTGTTCAATTGCATCGCCCGCATCGGCTGGCTCAATCGAATGACGCAATTCAAGGAAAAGGCCGGCAAGGACCGCGAGAGTGCGTCGGTCGGGCTTTATACCTATCCGAACTTGATGGCCGCGGACATTCTTGTCTATCGCGCGACCCATGTGCCGGTCGGCGAGGATCAGAAGCAGCATTTGGAGCTGTCGCGCGATATCGCACAGAAATTCAATAACGATTATCAGGAACGGATCGCCGCGCTTGGGCTTGGCGGCGCCTATTTCCCGCTTCCCGAGCCGCTGATCCAAGGCCCGGCGACGCGCGTCACATCGCTACGCGACGGCACGAAGAAAATGTCGAAATCGGATCCGTCCGATTATAGCCGCATCAATCTGACCGACGACGCCGATGCGATCGCCCAGAAGCTGCGCAAAGCGAAAACCGATCCGGAGCCCTTGCCCACGGAAGAAGCCGGGCTCGCCGGGCGGCCGGAGGCGGAAAATCTCGTCGGGATTTATGCCGCGCTGACCGGCTTGTCGAAGGCCACGGTCTTGGGCGAGTTCGGCGGCGGGCAATTCTCGCGTTTCAAGCAAGCGCTGACTGATCTGGCGGTGGAAAAGCTCGGCCCCGTCGGTGCGGAAATGCGGCGGCTGGTCGCCGATCCCGCCTATATTGATTCGGTTTTGAAAAACGGCGCCGAACGCGCATCGGCCATCGCCCAGCCGATCATGAACGACGTCAAGGACATCGTCGGCCTCCTGCGCTGACGCCGGCTTGATGTTGTCGCCTGAAGTAGACGCGGGTCTTGAACCTGCTTCGCTGGCGTGACAGCATCAGTGCATGGGTATACGCCGCCGCTCGCATGAGGAAGGCCACAAGCGCAAGTTCCTCGTCGTCGTGGACGACACACCGGAATGCGACCGGGCGATCGTCTACGCGGCGCGGCGCGCCGAACGCACCGGCGGTGCGTTGGTCATGCTTTTCGTGATCGACGACCAGGATTTCCGAGGCTTCATCGGTGTCGAACAGATGATGCGCCAGGAATCACGCGCGGCCGCCGAATTGACGCTTGCCAAGGTTTCCGAACGGGCGCGGACCGTTGCCAAGATCGAGCCGGAGCTGGTGGTCGCCGAAGGCATGCGCTCGCAGGCGATCGTGAGCTTGATTGAGGTGGATGAGGATATCGCTGTGCTCGTGCTTGCCGCCGGCACCGGAAGCGAGGGCCCCGGGCCGCTGGTTTCGTCAATCGCTGGACGTGGCGCGGGGACCTTCCCTGTGCCGGTTACCATAGTGCCGGGTCACCTCAGCGACGAGGAAATCCTCGCGGTCGCTTAATCGCGGTGAGATCGAACGCTTGATGTCATCGGCGGATTGATTACATTTATAGAACCATTCCAAA
>JBEINZ010000348.1:0-1746 GCA_040377825.1 Hyphomicrobiales bacterium
GACACGGTTACGTTCACCGCGAACGATGCGAGCACCGATGTCAGACATGAACGTGCCATACGGGGAAAACGGCAACGTCTTACGACCGCGACGCTGATTCCACTCGTTCTTGGTAATGGAGAAGCCAGCGCCTCCGGACATCATCTCCTCATAGGAATCACCCTGATCATCCATCAGAGCAAAGTCTGCATCAGAGAGATACTGACCCGGCTTGGTCTTGCCCTTCACCGGAACATAGTGGGGGATTGCCTTGAACATTTCGTCGGCGACCTTGCGCGACTTCACACCGCGAGCAACGTCGTTATCCAACGCCCACTTCACGGAGTCCCGATGAACCTTGGCAATGTCTTTCCAAGCCTGTCCCTTGGGTCCATTCTCCAACGGATCCACCTCATCAAAGGCGTCCTTGTTGGAAATACCCGACCCCGACAGTAGGGTCGTGTTAGCCTTTTTGTACTCAGCGAGTATGGCCGCATCAATTCCCGGGTCTGGGTGCGACCAGCGCGGCTGATCCGGGGTCCAGTCCCGCTCACGCTGGTTCATGTCGAAGTTCGGATTCGTCCCATTGACCTTGGTCATGATCGCTGGGTCGCCGCCCTTCTTCCTGACAAGGCGACCGATTTCCCGCATCTCAAAGTCGGCATTTATCTCCGGAGCCGCCTTCGAATAGAGATACAGATCGATGTCGTTCATCCCGAAGCCAGCCTTGCGGGCGATCTCCTTGATCTTATTGCCAAAGTCCCGCTCGAACTTCTTCATCAGTTCGCCGGCACGGCTGTCAAACTTCCGAGCGGCCTCGTAGAAACCCTCGATGCCAGCGGCCAGTTGGCCAAGGCTCTGCACGACGCGCAGGCGTTCGAAACGATCAACCAGCTTGCGAGAGTAGCGTTGAAGGCGCGTTTCTTTTGGCAGCGTGAGACTGGGCGGTAGCTGCGACGGCGGAAACAGCGACTGCTGCGGACCTGACGGCGGCTGCTGCGGCGTCGACGGCTGGGCGTTTATGTTATTCAGCACAGCCTGAGGCGGCATCCACCTCCTGGAGGCCTTGTCGCCAACAAACCCATGATTTTTGTAGAATTTGACAAGTTTAGCAGTTGAAACCTGTCCTCTAGACCACGGCTTAAGAGTGATACCTACACCGGCCTCGGTGGCCTTTTGCTTCAGTGCTTCAACAACATCTCCACCCAGACCTTCGCGCATCGGGTAGGAGCTTATCCAATCAAGGGAAATCATGCGCTTGCCACTCGGGCTTAGGCTAACGCGAGTAAACTTCGTAGCCTCCCCTGCATCATTCGTCTCATGGACGATGACAAATTCCCGATCTCGACCGAATGGCCACTCCGGATATTCGGCATAGAAAGCATCAACAAGATCCTTCGCCGGATTTGCCGCCGAGGGCAGCGGCGCCTCTACCGACTTAAACATCGTATCGATATTATTCAACGCAGCCTGATTGGCCAGCATATCCCCGGTCATGGCGCCGCTCTCGGCAGCGAGAACGGCCCGCAGACCTCGAAGAACAGCAGCGTTGTTCGGCAAGCCGAAGAAGTCCTTCGCGGCCTCGATGAAGTCACGGAGCCAATTACGGGCAGCGCCAACCCAGCCTGCCCGGGAGGCGCGGTCGCTCAGCAACTCTGAAGCGTTGACTGCCCAGAACTCAGACGGGTTCGACAGGTGATAAACCGAGTAGGGGATCGAGCCCTCTCTGAAGGCTTCCGCAAGTTCGCGCTGGGCCTGCTCATTCCC
>JBEINZ010000104.1:0-10359 GCA_040377825.1 Hyphomicrobiales bacterium
CGCCACCGAGATCGGAGAGCTGGTCGGCATGCAGCTTGACCGGCAGGCCCGCCGCGCGCGCGGCTTCAAAAACGCGGGCGATTTCATCCGGCGAAAAAGCGATTCCCTCGCAGAAGCCGTCGACGGCGTCGGCAAGGCCTGCCGCCGCAAGTGCCGGCATGAGCCCGATGACAAGATCGAGATACCGCGCGCGATCGTCCCTAAGGTCCGGTGGCAGGGCGTGCGCACCGAGATAGGTTGTGGCCACATCCACCCGACGCACGTCCGCGAGCGCCCGGGCCGCGCGAAGTTGCCGCGTCTCGGTCTCGACATCCAAGCCGTAGCCCGACTTCACCTCGATCGTGGTGATGCCTTCGGCAATCAAAGTGTCGAGGCGCGGCAGAGCGCTTGCAACGAGTTCGGCCTCGCTCGCCGCCCGCGTCGCCTTGACGGTCGACACGATGCCGCCGCCGGCCCTTGCGATATCTTCGTAGCGCGCGCCGGCGAGCCGCATTTCGAATTCCATGGCCCGGTCACCGCCGTGGACTAGATGCGTGTGGCAATCGATGAGGCCGGGCGTGATCCAGCGTCCGTCGCAGTTGAAAATCTCCGGTGCGTCGAGGCCACTCGGGGCGTTTTCGCGGGCGCCGGCATACACGATCCGCCCGTCCTTCGCCGCGACCATGCCACGCTCGACGATGCCGAGACCGTCGATCGCGGGATCGAGGGTCGCCAAACGCGCGTCCGTCCAAATGCGATCGCAGAGCATAGTGCGTTCCTGACCACGATTATATCTATACATAATAACGGATCGCCTCGCTTGTCCAGTTTCTTCAGGGGCATCGCGCGGCCCGCGCTTTTCGGTTAATCCTTGCCGTCCGTCGCGTCGGCGGACTCAAGACCTCGGACCGAAACGCATGTTCAACGATCCCGCCGTCGTGCCGTTGCTCGCCGCCGCGCTCGCCTTCGGCTACCTCCTTGGCTCGATCCCCTTCGGCCTGCTGCTGACAAGAGCGGCCGGGCTCGGCGACATCCGCGCGATCGGTTCTGGCAATATTGGCGCCACCAATGTGCTCAGGACCGGCAACAAGCCGCTTGCCGCCGCTACGCTCTTGGCGGACGCGTTGAAAGCAACCGTCGCGATCCTGGTCGCCGGGCTTTGGGGTAAGGATTTCGCGCTCGTGGCGGCGCTCGGCGCGTTTTGCGGCCATCTCTTTCCCGTTTGGCTGCGTTTCAAGGGCGGCAAGGGTGTGGCGACCTATATCGGAATCCTGCTCGGGCTTTACTGGCCGTCGGTCGCGATCTTCGCGGTCGCGTGGCTCGGCATGGCGTATTTCTTCCGCTATTCCTCGCTCGCGGCGCTGACGGCGGCGCTCGCGTGCCCGATCGGCATCTACGCGATCGCGCGGATCATTGGTGATGCGTCCGTCGAGCGCGTTGCGATGGTCATGGCCGTCCTATCGGCGATCGTGATCGCCAAGCATCACGAGAACATTCGCCGGCTCCTCGCCGGGACCGAATCGAAGATCGTCGAGAAGAAAGTGTAGTCTCGCGCCGAGCGCGTTTTCTGGTTGCTGCGCCCCCGTATTATTGCCATGATCGCGGATCGCCCTCGAGGACGTCCGCGTGCCCCAGCCTGACCTTCCGCTCTTTTCCGCGTCGAACGCCCGGCGCGTCCACAGCCAACCGGCCAACCGTCCGAGCGGCGTCGGACTGCCGCTCAGCGATCAGCAGATGGTCTCATGGCTTCGGCTGATCCGTTCGGAGAATGTCGGGCCGCAGACCTTCCGGCAGCTGATCAACCGCTATGGCTCGGCCACCAATGCGCTGGAGGCGCTGCCGGACCTCGCGCGGCGCGGCGGCGCGGCAAAGCGCATCCGCATCGCGACCGAGGACGAGGCCATAAGCGAACTCGAGGCCGCCGGCCGGCTCGGGGCGCGTTTCGTGGCGTGGTCGGAAGCCGCCTATCCGCGCTACCTGCTGGCGATCGACGGCCCGCCGCCGCTTCTGGCGGTCGCGGGGTCGAACGACGTTCTGGCGCGGCCGATGGTCGGCATTGTCGGCTCGCGCAATGCCTCTCTCTCGGGGCGAAAGCTGGCGGCGCAGTTCGCGGCCGGGCTCGGCCGGGAGGGATTCGTCATCGTGTCAGGGCTCGCGCGCGGGATCGATGCCGCCGCGCATGAGGCATCCGTTGCGACGGGAACCGTGGGCGTCCTCGCCGGCGGGCTGGACCGGCTCTATCCGCCGGAAAACGAGGATCTCGCCCGGCGCATCCGGCAGGGCGAGGGCGCGCTGATCTCCGAAATGCCGTTCGGCTGGGAGCCGCGCGCGCGGGATTTTCCCCGCCGCAATCGCTTGATTTCCGGCGTCTCGCTCGGGATCGTCGTGGTCGAGGCGGCGGTGAAGTCTGGCTCGCTGCACACCGCGCGCTTTGCCGCCGAACAGGGCCGCGAGGTCTTCGCCGTGCCCGGCTCGCCGCTCGATCCGCGCGCGGAGGGCACCAATGAGTTGATCCGCAACGGCGCGACCCTGATCGGGCGGCCGGAGCACATTATCGAGGCGCTCGCGCCGCTGATCGGCCGCGACCCGCCCGAGCCGACGGTCTACGAGCCGGCCCCTGAGGACTACGACGATCTCGGCCCAGCAAGCGACGACGCGCGCCGCATGATTGTCGAGGCGCTCGGCGTCACGCCGATCTCGATCGACGATCTCCTGCGCGAGACCGGCCTGCCGCCCGGCGTGGTGCAGATGGTCCTGCTCGAACTGAACCTCGCCGGCCGCATCGAACGGCACGGGCATGGGCGCATCAGTCTTCTGATGTAGGATCCATGGATTGAAGCCGTTCGGCCGCCAGCCGCGCCGCGCGGTTCATCCGATCGAGCGCGCCCTGAAGGATATAGGCGGCCGCCATCTTGTCGACGAGTTCGGCGCGCCGCGCGCGGCTGGCATCGGCCTCGATCAGGGTGCGCGTGACCGCGACGGTCGATAGCCGCTCGTCCCATGTCGCCATGGGGATCTCGGTCAAGGGCGCGAGATTGCGCAAAAACGCCCGCGTCGCCTGCGCGCGGGGCCCCTCGCTGCCGTCCATGTTGAGCGGCAGGCCGACGACAAACGCGCCAATCTGATGCTTTGCCGCCAGCTCCAAAAGCCGGGCCGCATCCGGCCCAAACTTCACCCGCCGGATCGTCTCCAGCGGCGACGCGATGCGCCGGCCGAGATCGGAGAGCGCGAGCCCGATCGTCTTGGTGCCGAGATCCACCCCCATGACGCGTGCGCTCAACGGCAGGGTCTGAAAAAGCGCTTCGACGGTGACGGAGGGGTCCTTGGCCATGCGGCGGTTATAGGGGAGGGGCGGGGGCGTGGCGAGGGGGGTTGGGTTGCTGGAAACAGAGGCGATGGTGGCGATGGATTATAGATTATGGAGCGGCTGCTTTAGGTCGAGACAACGCAATGATGCTGATTACTCAATCCCGCCGCGCAAGTGGATCCTCGTCCTTGCGTTGCTTGGCGCGTTCGACTTCCGCCGCGAAGGTCGCCAATAACGCGGCCGCGCGGTCTGGGTCCATTTCCGCGAGTTTCTTGGTTTGGCGCTCGATGTCGTCGGCGATCGCGTCGACATTCGCGGCCTTGACCGCGTCGATCTGTTCGACCAGATCGCGCAGGCGCTGCACGCGATCCTTGTCTTTCTTGGATTTTTGACCGTCCGCGATCGCCAAGACCGCCTCGGTGATGATGCCGAGCTGGCGGCCGTAGCTCGCGACCTCGGTCACGATGCGCGACTCGATTTCCGGATTGCCCTTGGCATTCAGCGTGACATTGGAAAACCACGGTGTGAACGGCGCGATGACCTGATTGTTGTCGGCGCCGGGTAGCTTCCATTCAAAACTTCCCAAAGTCGGATAATCGAATTTCATGGCAACCTCCCGCGAACATATGCTTGCAACTTTCGCGACTGTGATCACGTTTGTCGACAATTCATATCAATGCGCCACACTATGACATCTGTCCCGGATCCGGAGCCCCCCATGAAGATCACCTGGTATGGCCATTCCTGCTTTCGCATCGAGATTGCGTCCTCGAATGCCAAGGGCAAGGTCGAGATCCTGCTCGATCCGTTCCTGACCGGAAATCCGCGCGCGACGGTCGGGCCGCTCGAAGTGGCCGAGGGACTTGATCATATCGTCATCAGCCATGGCCATGACGATCATATCGGCGATCTCCTCGCGGTTGCGAAGGGCGCCGAGGCATTGGTGACGGCGAATTACGAGATCACGATGTGGGCGAAGGCGAACGGCGTCGAAGCGATCAATCCGATGAATTCCGGCGGAACGGTCGATCTCGGTGATTTCCGCGTCTCGCTGACCACGGCGCATCATTCCTCCGCGCGCGGCATCGAGCAGGGCGGCTTCGCCTTTATGGGCAACCCGAACGGCATCGTCATCGCCGCGCCGGGCGAACCGACGCTCTACTATGCCGGCGATACCGACATTTTCAGTGATATGGCCCTGATCGCCGAGCTTTATGAGCCGAAGGTCGGCATCCTGCCGATCGGCGACCGCTTCACCATGGGCGCCCGCTCCGCCGCGCTCGCCGCCCGCCGCTTCTTCCGCTTCACGGACGTTTTGCCCTGCCACTACGGCACGTTCCCTATTCTAGATGAAACGCCGGATGCCTTCGTGGCCGCGATGCAAGGCTCGGGCGTTTACGTGCACACGCCGAAGCCGGGCGCGAGCGTCACCATCGGCTGAATGGATCAGTGACGTTGCGCCGCGCCAAAGGCGGATGCTCGCAGGCTGTCCCATTTGGATCGAAGCGATTCGAACGAGAAGGACCGGCTCAAGCTCATGACTCTGGAGCAATTCCTATCGATCTGATGATTCCATCTGATCGATAAATGCTCTAGAGCAATCGGCGAGAGATCAGCGCCGAAGCCGTCGCTTGCACGGCTTTAAGAAATTCGGGGGTTCCCATGTCCGTCGACCGTTCGACCGTCATCCGCGTCGCGCATCTCGCGCGCATCAAAGTCGAGGAGGCCGAACTCGAAACCTTGGGCAATGAGCTGAATTCGATCCTCGGCTTCGTCGAGCAATTGTCCGAGGTCGACGTCTCCTCGGTCGAACCGATGACCTCCGTCGTGCCGATCGCCATGAAGATGCGGCCGGACGCGGTCAATGATGGCGGCTATCCCGAAAAGATCGTCGCCAACGCGCCCTTGACCGAGGACAATTTCTTCGTGGTTCCCAAGGTCGTCGAGTAAGTCGAAGCGCCGGCCGTCTCATCCAGTCTCAACCGCCTGAACGGAAATTGTGCCCGTGACCGAGCTGACCCGCCTTTCGATCGCCGAAGCCTTGGACGGACTGAAGGCCAAATCCTTCTCCGCGACCGAGCTGACCTCGGCCTATCTCGCGGCCATGGAACAGGCGCGCGCGCTTAATGCCTATGTGCTGGAAACGCCGGAAAAGGCGCTCGCCATGGCTGCCGTCTCCGACGAGCGCATCGCGCGTGGCACGTTCGGGCCGCTCGAGGGCATCCCACTCGGCGTGAAGGACATGTTCTGCACGGCGGGGATCCGCACCACCGCGTCCTCACGCATTCTCGGCTCCTTCGTGCCGCCCTACGAATCGACCGTCACCGCCAACTTATGGGCCGACGGCGCCGTCTTGCTCGGCAAACTCAACAATGACGAATTCGCCATGGGCTCGTCGAATGAGTCGAGCGCCTTCGGTTCAGTGGTGAACCCATGGCGGCGGTCCGGCGATACGACCCCGCTGGTGCCGGGCGGCTCCTCCGGCGGTTCGTCCTCGGCGGTCGCGGCGTTCCTCTGCGCCGGCGCGACCGGAACCGACACGGGCGGCTCGATCCGCCAGCCGGCCGCGTTCACGGGCATTGTCGGCATCAAGCCGACCTACGGCCGGTGCTCGCGCTGGGGCATCGTCGCCTTCGCCTCCTCTCTCGATCAGGCCGGGCCCTTCGCCCGCACCGTGAAGGACGCCGCGATCCTCTTGCGCTCGTTCGCCTCGATCGATCCGAAGGACACGACCTCGGTCGATCGCCCGGTGCCCGACTATGCGGCCGCCGTCGGCAAGTCGATCAAGGGCATGACCATCGGCATACCTAGGGAATATCGGATCGATGGCATGCCCGAGGAAATCGAGACGCTTTGGCAGCAGGGCATCGATTGGCTGCGCGCGGCTGGCGCGGAAATTCGCGAGATCTCGCTGCCGCATACGAAATACGCCCTACCGGCCTATTACATCGTGGCGCCGGCCGAAGCGTCCTCCAACCTCGCGCGCTATGACGGCATCCGCTACGGCCTGCGCGTGCCCGGCGATGATATCGTCGACACCTACGAACGCTCGCGCGCGGCCGGCTTCGGCGCGGAAGTGCGTCGGCGAATCATGATCGGCACATATGTGCTGTCCGCCGGCTATTACGACGCCTATTATGTCCGCGCTCAGAAGGTCCGCACACTCATCAAGCGCGACTTCGATCTCGCGTTTGATGCTGGCGTCGATGCGGTGTTGACGCCGGCGACCCCATCAGCGGCGTTCGGAATTGGCGAGAAATCCGGCGCCGATCCGGTCGAGATGTATCTGAACGACGTGTTCACGGTGACCGTGAACATGGCCGGCCTGCCGGGCATCGCCGTACCCGCCGGCCTCGACGCGCGCGGCCTTCCGCTCGGGCTCCAACTGATCGGCCGGCCATTCGACGAGGAAACATTGTTTCAGGTCGGCCAGGTCATCGAGGACGCGGCCGGCCATTTCGCGCCGCGGGCGTGGTGGGGCTAGGCAAGGCGGCGGCATTTGTCAGTCGCCGGCCATCACCTTGCCGCTTCAAGAAATTCCTGGTTTCGCCGGGTCTTCCTTGATGCCCGCGAGCATGACCCGAAATCCCCTTGTCCCCTTGAGTCTTTGATTCCGTTGCGTCATTGCGATAGCGCAAGGAGGCCTGACGGTGTAGCCTCTTTCCGTTCGCGAGCACGGTAATCATGGGGCTGCACGGGCTACGATTGATCGAATTCGGCGCGACGACCGCGGTTGCTCTCGCGGTCGCGGGCGGGATTTGCGTGTCGTCCGCGGCTGTTGCCGGTGATCGATCGATGGCGGGGCGCCCATCGACGACGATCGCTCATCCTGAAGCTGACTGCGTTGGGCGCGGCGACGCCGTTTGGGTCAGCGCAGGCGGCCGGCCGGACTGTATCCGCTTTACCTTATCAACGGTCGGAGGCGCGCGAAGCGATGCCATCGTTGAACTTTCAAGCGACGATAGCGCGGACGAGGCTGCCGCGGCCCGGATGTCTCCACTCGCTGGGGGCAATCAGCCTGCGGTCTCCGACGCGCGCCGGGTGGCGGACGCGTTTTCGAACGCGCTCGATGGCCCGGCTTTTGTCGTCACACGTCCAGTTTCCGCTGTTCGTGCCACGGCGCAATCGTCGACGAAGCGGGATGTCGAATTGATTGCCGCGGCGCTCGACGCGATCAAGCAGCGTTTTGCCTTGGTCCGACTGCATGTCGTCGGCTCCGGCGTAGGCGGAACGCTTGCGGCGGCGATGGTGGAACGGCGCGACGATATCGGCTGTGCGGTGATCGGCGCGGCTTCGCTGGCCGAAAAGCAGCGGCTGCGCGCCCAGAGAGTTACTGTTGGGCCCGCCCAGTCCAAGCAGCTTTACGATCCGCTCGATCTCGTCCGCTCGATCATGCCGCGCCGGGATCTGCGAGTCTTTGTGGCCTATGACCCAGCCGACCGAGGACTGCCGCGCGACGCGGTTGAGCCGTACCTCAGAGCCGCGCGCGCGCAGGGCCTCCCTCTGCGCGCGGTGCGGATGGTCGCTGTCGGTCCCGGGCGGGACGATCTTGCAAAGCGGACGCACGCGGCGATCATGGCTTGCGCGCGCGGGGCGGGCGATAGCGATGTCGAAGCCGCCTTGAAGGATCGACCTTCGGATCCAGCTGTCGCGGGGAACACGGCCGCTCGGGTTGCGATTGTCACAAGCGTCGAGCGCTCGCATCCGCTCGCTGGACGACCGGCCTTTGACGCACTGACGATGGAGTCCGATCCGATTAAGACCGGATCGACGGAAACGCTCGGTGCCAGAACGAAACTCACCCGCAAGGAAAAAGTCGCGTTGAAAACCGCTCCGCCGCGCCCGCCGGTCGAAGCGGCCGACATGCGGCCGTTTTCAATCGACGACCTTCTTGATGGAAAGACCGCCGATCGCGGCGCATGCGACCGGCTTGCCACGGCGGTATGGGTCGAAGGCCGGAACGGTCCAGAATGCATCCGTTACTATTACTCTCAATCCGGCGGCCGACGCCCGAACGCGCTGGTCTATTTCCCGGGCGACATGGTTCGCGGCGGCAGTGACACGACGCGCGCGGCGCCACGCGCGGGCTATGAATGGGAGGCCCCGGCAACGTTTCAGACGATCGCCAATGCGATGTCCGCCAGCGCGCGCGGGCCTTTCCTCATCCTCGCGCGGCCGGGCAGCATCGGCTCGTCGGGCAATGAACTGCGCGATCGCCGTTCCTTGCGGGAGGTGGAAATCGTCTCGCTCGCGCGCGACGAGATCCGCCGGCGACATAATCTCGAAGGCTTTGATCTTGTCGGCCACTCCGGCGGCGGGCAATTGGTCGCCGCCATGATGACGGTTCGCAACGATATCGGTTGCGCGGTCATGGCCTCGCCGGCGGTGGCCGAAAAGTTGCGGCATCGGTTACTCGGGATCAAACTAAGCGCCGATCTCATCGACCGGATCTACGACCCCATCGATCATGTCGCCGAGATTGCGGACCGGCCGGAGCTGAGAATATTTGTTGTCAACGATGATGACGACCGCGTGGTGCCCGCCGCCTCCATTGAGCCCTATCTGAATGCGCTTGGCGAGCGCGGCCTTCGCTATGATCATCTCCTTGCCAAGGCGGACGATGAGGATCGCCACGACGTGGCGTTGCACGGTTTAAGGGCGGCTGTTGCCTGTGCGCTCGGTCAGCCGAACATGGTGGTAAAATCCGTGGTCGACGCCACCGTGGTGACGCATCCAACGATGTCCGAGATCGGCGCCGCGCGGTCGATGCGCGATATGCCCCGGACATTCGCCGCAAAGCCGGCCACCGGCAACCAATGAACGTTGTGGCGGCGAGGCTGATATCGGCTTACGCGGCGGTCCTGTCGATCATCGCATCATTGACAATATCCGCTGCCGTGGCGGTCGAAACCTTCTCCGCCAAGGACTTGATGAACGGCACGAAGTCCTCGCCGCAAGCTTGCGCGGCCCTCCCCAAATCCGTCTTTATCCGGTTCGAGGGCGAGGGCATCTGCATTCGCTACTACATCTCCGGACTCGCGGCCGGACAGACCGCTGTCGTCTTCTTTCCCGGCGATTCCTTCGGCGCGGACGAACGCGGCAAGATCGGTCCCGATCCGGGCTATCTGACGCAGGCACCGGAATATATCGATATCGGCGTGCGGGTTTGGTCGCAGAGATTGGCCGCGCCGGTGATCTTCTTCGGCCGCATGGGGCTTCACGGCTCGTCCGGTTGGCATGGCAACCGGCGGACACGGCTCGAAGTCGGCGTCACGCTCGCCGCACTCGACCAAATCAAGGCCCGTGAAGGCCTCGCGGGTTACCATCTCGTCGGGCAATCGGGCGGCGGCATCTTGGCCGAGGCAGCGCTCGCCAAGCGCGACGACATTGGCTGCGCCGCGATCGCCTCCACGCCGCTCGCCTTTGCCACCTTCGCCAAAATGTTCGGTATCCGGTTTCGCAAGGAGGGCAAGCTTGCCCACCATGAGGCCATGAACGACGTCGCCGCCGTGGCGGCATCGAAGGCCCGGATCCTGTTTCTAACCGATCCGAAGGACATGGCCGTTCCGCCCATCACTCAAACCGAATTCATCGACGCGGTGAAAGCCGCGGGGGGCACCTTTCTCCATATCCTCACCGGCGGTCGCGGCGCGGAACGCCATGCCCTGACCGAAAAGGCGATGTTCTCAACCGCGCTATGCATCGCCGGCGCCAAGGACGAGGACATCCTCGCGCGCTATGGCAACACCGGCCCGGACGATCTTCCTCCGCCGTGAGGGTTAAGCGCAGTTGCCAAATCCGCCCGTCGTCGTGATAGAACACGCCTCGATCTGTAAACGCATGCGACGTTTCGAAGGCACGCCCCATGAACGCACCTCTCCGCTCCGCCAAGAAGTCCCAGCTCATGAAGGGCGCCACCGGCGATTGGGAGGTGGTGATCGGGCTTGAGGTGCATGCCCAAGTGAATTCGCAGGCCAAGCTGTTTTCCGGGGCGTCCACGACCTTTGGCAATGATCCGAATTCCAACGTGAGCCTCGTCGATGCGGCGATGCCGGGCATGTTGCCGGTGATCA
>JBEINZ010000107.1:0-10288 GCA_040377825.1 Hyphomicrobiales bacterium
GGTGACAAGATTGAGTCCAAGAAGTTTGCGAAGGCAGCGAACGTTTCGACCGTGCCCGGCTACCTCGGCGTCATCGAAAATGCCGAGCACGCCGTCGAGCTCGCGCGGGAGATTGGCTATCCCGTCATGATCAAGGCCTCGGCCGGCGGTGGCGGCAAAGGGATGCGGATTGCGTGGAACGACGCGGAGACCAGGGAAGGGTTCGACCGCTCGCGCGCGGAAGCCGCCGCATCCTTCGGGGACGACCGAGTCTTTGTGGAGAAATTCATCGTCGACCCGCGCCATATCGAAATCCAGGTGCTCGGCGACAAGCATGGCAACGTGATCTATCTCGGCGAGCGCGAGTGCTCGATCCAGCGGCGTAACCAGAAAGTCATCGAAGAGGCCCCGTCCACATTGCTCGATGAAAAAATGCGCCGTGCCATGGGCGAACAATCCGTGGGGCTGGCGAAAGCGGTTTCATACGATTCCGCGGGAACGGTGGAATTTGTCGCCGGACAGGATCGCTCTTTCTTCTTTCTTGAAATGAACACTCGTCTGCAAGTCGAACATCCTGTTACGGAATTGGTCACCGGGATCGATCTTGTTGAGCAAATGATCCGCGTTGCCGCTGGAGAGGAATTGTCGATCCGGCAGGCTGACGTGACCCTAAAGGGTTGGGCCGTCGAAAGTCGCATCTACGCGGAAGATCCATTCCGCAACTTTTTACCATCGATCGGCCGGCTGGTCCGTTACCGGCCGCCGGAGGAGGGGAATGATGTCGAAATCACGGTGCGCAACGACACCGGCGTCGTCGAAGGCTCAGAGATCTCGATATTCTACGATCCGATGATTGCGAAGCTGGTGACCCATGGGCCGAGCCGCATTGATGCAATCGATGCCCAGTCCGCTGCACTCGACGCTTTCTTGATCGACGGCATCCAGCATAACATTCCGTTCCTCTCATCTTTGCACCAGCACCCACGCTGGCGTGAAGGGCGGCTGTCGACTGGTTTCATCCGTGAAGAATATCCGGATGGTTTCGTCGTTGGCACGGTCGATGAAACCACCAGGCCGATTCTGGCCGCGGCGGCAGTCGCGATGGAAGTCGTGCATCAAGATCGCCTAGAATCGATCCCCGGACGCCTCAGGCCCGCGACCGGCGAATTGCGTCGCGACTGGGTCGTGAAGCTTGAGCGCGAACAGGTTGCTGTTCAGATCGAACAAGGATTTGCATCCATACCGCTCGAACTCGACATGAGCGTGGCTGGCGGTGCGACGATGTCTGTCACCTCTCGTTGGACGCCGGGCGACGGGCTTTGGCAGGGAGATATCGGCGGCGAGGCCGTCACGATTCAGGTCCGTCGAACGGTCGCCGGCCTTGAGCTTCGCTATCGAGGACTCTCGGTCATCGCGCGTGTTCTCACGCCAAGGATTGCGCGCTTGGACGCGTTAATGCCCGAAAAGGCGCCGGCAGACACCTCACGGTTCCTGCTTTGCCCAATGCCGGGTCTGATCGTCTCGGTTGATGTTGTTACCGGGCAATCCGTGAAGGCGGGCGAAACTCTCGCAATCGTCGAAGCCATGAAGATGCAGAACGTACTTCGCGCCGAGCGCGATCTTGTCGTCAAGACCGTCAAGGCACGGGCGGGGGACAGCCTCGCGGTCGACGCCGTCATCATGGAATTCGCCTAACCAAACCGATCGAGCATTTTTATCCGGCTCGTGATTGAGCGAGCGGTTATGCTTTATCGGGAGTAAAGATGCCATATGGCATATTAGTACAATTGATTACATTTGGTATGTCTCATTTTTTAACAAGAGATAAGCGATCCAAGCAGAAACAACTTTGTTTCCGGCGTTTACTGAATTACTTCTATTTGTAACAAAAGGCGGATCCGGAACGAGATCGAGAGGAAACCCCGGCGCGGCAATCCGCGCCGGGGGCTTAGTTAGATCCGAAGTCCGCGGGCTCCGCTAAGGATGGCTTCGGACCTAAAGTCGGACGGTCAGCTTTTTTTGAAAATCAGTCGCCTTTAGCCGGACTCTCTGCGTCGTGCGTTGACGATCGGACGAAGCTTCCGGTCGCTCGATCCCTTGGCGTGGGTCTGGCACTGACGGTCGCAAAGATTGAGGTGAAACCTTGGGTACGGTTACGGTTCGAGTCGTTGTCGATGGGGTAGTGCAAGGCGTTGGTTACCGTGAATGGACCCGTGCGGAGGCCATGAAGCTCGGTGTTGACGGCTGGGTTCGTAATCGTCGCGACGGGACGGTGGAGGCCGCTTTCCGCGGGCCAGTCGAAGCCGTCGAGACGATGCTCGCTCGGCTGCGGAAGGGCCCGCGCGGGTCAACGGTTACCGGCGTGGCCGCAGAAGCTTGGCGCGGCGCGATGGACCCCGGGTTTCAGGTGGTGCCGACGGTCTGATCCAATGGTCGAGGCCTGACGCGTTCCGTCGGTCCGAACAGAGCCTCGAACTCCTCTCGCAGGATCGAGTCCACCTCCGGCATCGAAACCGGTAAACCGAGGTCCGCGAGGCTGGTGACGCCGTAGCCGGCAATGCCGCAGGGCACGATGCCCTCGAAATGCGATAATTCCGGATCAACATTCAAACTGATTCCATGAAACGTGATCCACTTGCGGATCCGGATCCCGATGGCCGCGATTTTGTCTTCGGCGGGGAGGTCCGGGCCAAGCGGCGGCTTGTCGGGGCGGGAAATCCAAACGCCGACACGGTCTTCGCGCCTTAGGCCGCGCAGATGCAAGCGCCAAAGGGTCCTGACGATCCATTCCTCCAGCGTGGCGACATAGCGCCGGACATCGGGCCGACGGCGCCTCAGGTCGAGCATGACATAGGCGACGCGTTGACCGGGGCCATGATAGGTGAATTCGCCGCCGCGCCCGGTTTTGTGGACGGGCAAGCGGCTAGGATCGACCAAATCCGTTAGCTTGGCGCTGGTTCCCGCGGTGTAGAGCGCGGGATGCTCCAATAGCCACACGCGTTCAGGCGCGTCACCAGCGGCAATAGCGTCAATCCGTGCTTCCATTTCGCAAACAGCAAGCTCATAGGGCACGGGCTCGTCGCTGATCGCCCATTCCACCGGATGCGATGTCAGCAACGGCGCGAGGCCATCCTCCCCACGGATTGCAATGCGCGGTGTCGTGGCGGAGGGATCGTTGTTTACCATTCGCTAACCGATGTCGGGTAGGGTTTTGTTAACCAATAAAGATCTCTTGCGACTAATCCTTCAAGAGATTCAAGGGCAAGCATTCCGATCAGCCCCCTTAATTGAACAGTTCCGTGGCAAGGGAATACAAAATGACGCCCTTTGACAACATCGGCATCGAGATTTCCGTGCTTCTTGGAACGACGATGGTTCCGATCCACCAACTTCTCCGAATGGGGCGCGGCGCCGTCATTGAACTTGATGCTCGTGAGATCGACGACGTTCACATCCTAGCGAACAACGTGCCGGTTGCGCGCGGGCAGGTGGTTTTGAAGGGCGATCGAATCGGGATCGCGATCACGGAGGTCTTATTCCGTAGCCCGACGTCGCGCCCGAAGGACTCCGTTCGCAAGCTTTGAACATGTGCGTTCGCAAATTGGGCGCCGCAAGGCTAATCCGTCCCCAGTTTTACGTCCCCGGTGTGATACCGCGACGCATCCACTGGCTTTCGTGCTTGAACCGCTGAATCCTATTTGCTACACGGACGCGACCCCGTGATGCCGGTCGCCGGCTTTGCGATGGATCCACGATTTTGCGGTCGTGGCGGAATTGGTAGACGCGCTAGCTTGAGGTGCTAGTGGGTAACACCGTGGAGGTTCGAGTCCTCTCGACCGCACCAATTGGCTCGTGGGCCTGATAAGCGGCGACCCCCAGGGGTCGCCGTTTTCGTTTCGGGGCGGGCTTCACATCGCCGCCGATGTCGTAGCACCCCCGCTACCAGCCGGGACAATGTGCACGACCTTGTAGCCGCGCTCCTTCAGCGCGCGCAGAAGATCGGGGAGCATTGCGGCGGTCTTTGCATGGATATCGTGAAGCAGGAAAATGCCGCCTTCCTGGGCTTCGATATCGGCAAGGGCGCGCTTGAAAAGTTCGTCCCTGCCGATCGGCGTCCAGTCCGGGCCCCATGAATCGGTTCCAAACACGCCGACATTCGACCCGGCGAGCCAAGCAGATAGACGTTTTGTTTGGGCAAATCCTGGAAATCGGAAAAACGGCGTGCGCGGGCCAGCCCCGGCCGCTCCGTAAAGGATCTTGTCGACCGTTCGCCAGCCCTCGGAGATTTCGGCGATGCCCGCTTCGTACGAGATTTTTGTCATATTGGCATGCGTCATCGAATGGTGGCCGATCGTGTGACCGGCAGCCTCGATCCGACGAAGCTGGTCGGCGTGATTGCGCGCCTGCTGACCGACGACAAAGAATGTCGCCTTGACGCATTCGGCCGCAAGCGCGGCAAGGACAGCGTCGGTGGTCTTGCCGAGAGGGCCGTCGTCAAATGTGAGGACGATTTCCTTAGCGGCGAGCGGGAGAGTCTGTCGGTAGCTTTTGCGTCCGACGAATAGCCCACCCTTGGTATCTACGATCATGGTCCGCGACGTGCCCAGGGTTTCCGGTCGGTTTGCGCAGCCTTCGGCGGCGAGTGCGCCGTGACCGCCGAGGAAAACGAAAGCCAAGGCGATCGGCGCGAGGAAGGAAAGACGGATTTTCATGGTGCGGCTCCGCGCGTTGGCCAAGCGACCACGCCGTCGGAAAAAACGGAGCCCCTGTCGCCGCGATATAGATCTTTGCCAGAGTTACCAGAGGCCGATCGCCGCGCCCAGACCGCGGAACGAATTCGCCGTGGTTGCAAACCAACCTTGTTCAGCGTGTGTCTTCTCGGGCGCGCGGGCAACCACCTCGTTGAGGGCAGCCGAATTGTAACTCGGTAACGGAGCATCGGACGTCTTTCCGCTACGGCCCTGCTGGTCTTGCTGGAGCTGGCGACCCGTGTCATAGCCGGCTAGATTTCGTTCCCCGAGTGGCGTGTTTGCCTGTGGCAAGGAAACAGAAACCGGGTATCCCGCGGCCACCAGCGGCGGCGGCGGCGTTTTCGGCACGACATGAACAATCTTGAAACCGCGGGCCTTCAACTCTCGCAAAAGCTGAGGGAGCATTGCCGCGGTTGCATCCTTGGTATCATGCAGTAGCAAAATACCCTTGTTGCCCGCGCGCTGCAGATCGCTCAAAGCGAAATTCATGACCTTTGCGGCGTCATAACCGCGAACCCAATCATTACCGACGGCATCGGCCGCGAAGACGCCGACATTCATGCCATTCAGCCACTCGTTGATGGGGCGCGAATTGAACAGGCCGGGATACCGGAAGAACGGCGTCGCTGGCTTCGCTCCGGCCTGGCCATAGAGAATTTCGTCGACAACTTGCCAGCCGCTGCGAATGTTGCCTTGGGCCCAGTCAAGCGGACGCTTCACCATGTCCAGCGGATGCGTCATCGTGTGGTAGGCGATGGTGTGACCGGCTACGGCTGTTTTACGCAATTGCTCGGGATAGGCCTTGGCCATCGTGCCGACGATAAAGAACGTGGCCTTGACGCATTCATGCTCGAGCGCCGCCAAGACTTTGTCGTTGTTGCGCGGCAGCGGCCCGTCGTCGAAGGTGAGCACGACTTCCTTATCCGCCAAGGGCAAAGTCGTGCGATAACGCATGCCCACATAGAGACCCTTGTCGGTATCGACCTGCATGATGCTGCTGGTACCGAGCGCATCTGGATTGGGGCAAGGTTCGGTCGACGGCTTGGTCACATGGAAATGGTCAGGCGGCACAAGTTGTCCGGTCGCCGCCGCGATTGATGCCGCCATGCGCGCCGCTGGTGGGACCTTTTGGGCCGAAGTCATGAGCTTTTGAGCGCCCGCCGCGCGCGCCGGCTTCTTTTCACCTTGAGGAGGAAGCGCGGTCGCGGCGTTTTTGGCCGGCTTCGGCGCGACCTTCTGAGCTTCGACGGATTGCGCTGGTTTCAACGGCAATGCCTGTTGAGCAAAGCCTTCGACCGCAAAGATCGTTAGCCCCAGAGCCACCCCACCAACGGCAAGGAGAATACGAGCAACCGACCCGGCGCTTGAACAGTGCAACATCAAAATTTCTCCGCCCTAGACTGCCTCATTCGATCAAGGAGGCAATCCCAGATCCGCCTTCAACGGCTCATTGACCCGATGCGATAGCATTCTATCTCGGCTCGAAATTCGTCGTTTCTTGGCCGACGATCTCAAAACGCGCATAGCTCTGAGACACATGTTAAAGGATTATGTCCGAACATGCTGACCGAGCCGTTAACGCGCCAGCTTCGCTTTAGATCCGTTGGACCATTTCGAAGATTGTCTGGAGTGTCGGCCGCGCAGACCGGCAGGTACTATATTTCTCTTGGTGGACCGCGCTAGAGCCTGTCCCGTTCGGATCGAAGCGATCTGAACGAAAGGGACTGGCTCAAGGTGCTGAATCTGGAGCAATTCCTCATCGATCGGATGATTCCCTCCGATCGGGAAATGCTCTAGACCAGGATCTTGCGCTTAAAGACCCTTAGCCGACAAGGTGGCCCTTTGAGTCTCGATGAAAGCACCGCCGCCTTGCCAGAGCCCGCGTCGCTGCCCCCCCGCGACGACGACGATAACCTGCGTCCGGAATTCTTGGAATCCGTTCGCGTGGCCGTGGCGAGCGCGAACGCGGAGCGATTGAGGGCGCTTGCGGAGGATCTGCACGAGGCGGAACTGGGTGACGTCATCCAATCGTTGCCGACGGAATTGCGGCCGGAACTGGTGCGCTTGCTTGGCGACGCCTTCGATTTCGGCGCCTTGCTGGAGATCGACGATACCATCCGCATGCAGCTTATCGAGGATCTGCCGCCGTCGACGGTCGCCAACGGCATGCGAGATCTCGATTCCGATGACGCTGTCTACATCCTCGAGGACCTCGATGCCGCCGAACAGGAAGCGATTCTCGGCCGCATTCCGATGTCGGAGCGCCTGCGCATCAAGCAGAGCCTCGACTATCCCGAGCAGTCGGCCGGCCGGTTGATGCAGACCGATTTCATTGCGGTGCCGCCATTTTGGACGGTGGGGCAAACGATCGACTATTGCCGCGAAACAGAAGAATTACCCGATGATTTCTATGAGATTTTCGTGGTGGATCCCGCATTCCGACTTGCTGGTTCCGTTCCGCTCGATCGCCTGCTGCGTAACAAACGCCCGGCTAAAATCAGCGAATTGGCGAGCGACGATATTCATACGATTCACGCTAGGGAAGATCGCGAGGAAGTCGCTCGAATGTTCGAGCGCTATAATCTGATCTCCATGGCCGTCGTTGACGATGGCGATCGGCTAGTCGGCGTGATCACCGCGGACGACGTCGTCGATGTTGTGAAGGAGGAGGCCGAAGAGGATCTGCGCGCGCTCGCCGGCGTCGGCGACGAAGAGATCTCCGATACGGTTTGGTACACTGCGCGTAACCGTTTCCTTTGGCTCTTTGTCAATCTCTTGACGGCGTTCCTTGCCGCCGGGGTCATCGGTGCGTTCGAGGCAACGATCTCGCAAATCGTGGCACTCGCGGCGCTTGGACCGATCGTGGCGAGCCAAGGGGGGAACGCCGCGACACAGACCATGACGGTCGCCGTTCGCGCGATCGCGACCCGTGAAGTCGGCCGTTTGAACGTCTCGCGATTCGTCACCCGTGAGGTGCTGGTGGCGCTCCTGAACGGTCTCGCCTTTGCCTTGATCGTTGGGCTTGCCGTCTTCGCATGGTTTCAGGACGCGCGGCTTGGTGGCGTGATCGCGGGCGCCATGGTGGCCAATCTGTTGGCCGGGGGGATAGCCGGCGTATTGGTTCCCATCGCGGTCCAGAAATCTGGTGGGGATCCAGCGGTGATCTCGGGCGTCTTCGTTACGACCGTGACCGATTGCGTTGGTTTTTTCGCCGTACTGGGGCTCGCGACAATCTGGTTCGGCCTTGGCTGAATTCACTTGAGGACTCCTAATGGCACTCCTTCCCGAATTGCGCGAAGCGCTGTTGAAAATCTCGACCGCCACGATAACGACCGTTCTCCTGAAAAAGGGAATTCGGCGCAGCTGGATGCGCGGGCCGATGCCGTTCTCCGGCTCGGCCGAGAAAATCGTCGGCGAGGCCTTCACCTTGCGTTTCGTGCCGATGCGTGAAGATCTCGCAACGCCAGAAAGCTGGGCCTCGCCGCGGTCCACGCGCGCGGCGATCGAGGCCATGCCGGCGGGCGTCATCGCGGTCGCCGACGCGATGGGCGTGCCGGATGCCGGGATTTTTGGGGATATCCTGACCGAGCGTATGAAGGTGCGCGGTGTTGCCGGTCTGATCACCGACGGCGTGATGCGCGACGGTGTCGGCGTACGGGCGACGAACCTACCGATTTGGTCGGCGGGTGTTGCCGCCCCGGCCTCGGTCGCCGGGCTTACCTTCGTAGGGTGGCAGGAGCCGATCGCCTGCGGAGGCGTGGCAATTTTTCCAGGCGATGTGGTGATGGCGGATGCCGACGGCGCGGTCGTCATCCCCGCGGCCCTCGTTCCCGCCGTGACCGAAGCCGGGCTCGAACAGGAACTTTTCGAGGGCTGGGCGCATGCGCAAGTGCGTGATGGCGCGGCGCTACCCGGCCTTTATCCCCCGAACGAGGAGACGCGCGCCCGATACGAGACATGGCGAGGGAAGCGGGAGACTTGAAGGGCGATCTCGCCGATTTGCCGCCCATGATCGCATCGCTTAAGACTTACCCGCATGCGTGGGCTCGACATCCCGTCATTGAGCCCCTACATCCCAGTCAACAATCTCCAGCCGGAAACCCTCATGACGAGCACGCCGAAGACCTATTGGTACACCCGAATGGACGAAGACGAGCAGGAGGAGAAGACCAAGACCCCTGCCTCCATCCCGGTCGAAAAGCATCTCTTCGACGCGCGGACGGTGCTCATCACCGGCAATATCACGCAGGAACTCGCCCGAGACGTGACCTCGCGCCTGCTCGCGCTCAGCCATGTCTCAAGCGATCCAATCAACGTCGTTGTCTGCTCGCCGGGCGGCCATGTCGAATCCGGTGACATGATCCATGACGTCATCCGCTTCGTGCCTGCGCCGGTGCGCATGATCGGCGTCGGCTGGGTCGCCTCGGCCGGGGCGCTGATCTATGTGTCCGTGCCGCGCGAGCGCCGCTTCTGTCTGCCGAATACCCGCTTCTTGCTTCACCAACCGTCGGGTGGCGCGGGCGGACCGGCGACCGATATCGAGATCCAGGCACGCGAGATCATCAAGATGCGCGACCGCCTCAACCGGCTCTTTTCGGTCGCCACCGGGCAGACCTTCGAGAAGATCGAGAAGGACACGGACCGTGATTTCTGGATGGGTCCGGAGGAAGCGATCGCGTATGGGCTCGTGAACAAGGTCGTCACGTCCATGGCGGACTTGACCTGATCGATTGTTGAGCGGCTTGAAGATCATGTGGCGTTGGCGCGATCCGCCGCCACATGGTCGTCAGGCGGCCTCAAGTGCCGCAAGGAACCGCCCGACTTCGCCGGATAGGCGTTTTGCCTCCTCGCCGAGGTCCTCGGCGAGGCCACCGATGGTCCCGGCCGTGAGTGCGGAGTCTTCGGCAACCGCGCTGACGCTGACCATGGATTGCGCGCCACGCGCCGCCTCCGCATTGGCTCGATGCATCGCACTCGTGATTTCGCCAAGTGCTTGATTCTGGCGCGCGACGGAGGTCGAAACAATGCGCGTGATTTCGGCCATCTCGGTAATGGTTCGGTCGATCGCCTGAATTGCGCCAACCGCCTCGCCCGAGGTCGCCTGGATCGCCGTGATCTGCATGGCGATTTCGCCCGTCGCCTTGGACGTTTCGTTCGCCAAGGACTTCACTTCCTGCGCCACGATCGCAAAGCCTCGGCCGGCATCGCCGGCTCGTGCGGCCTCAATGGTCGCGTTCAGGGCGAGAAGATTGGTCTGCGCCGCGATCGAGCGGATGAGATCGACGACTTCCCCAATTCTCTGCGCTAGGTCGGCGAAGGCCTCGAGCTTTTCGGCGGTGGCGCGGGACTGCGTGACCGCGGCGTCGGCCGCATGGGTCGCCCGTTCGGCCTTTTGAAGCACTTCCGAGATGCTGCGAGCGAGATCGTCCGTCGCGGCAGCCGCGCCGGTTATATCGCGCGTCGCGTTACCGACGGCGCCGCCCGCGGCTTCCGCGCGCTCGGCCCCCGCGCGAGCCGATCCGTCGAGCGCGGACGCGGTATCCCCAAGCCGGGCAACC
>JBEINZ010000035.1:0-16858 GCA_040377825.1 Hyphomicrobiales bacterium
ATCTCGACGACGCTGTCCGGCATGGGCTTGCCGCAGACCACGAAGCTGCGCGCTGTCTCGCCCTTGGCCGGTACGGCGCGCGCTTCGGTCTTGAGCGCATGGCGGTCGATCGAGTCGATACGGAAAGGCGCATCGGCATCGACAAAGGAAAGCTGTAAGCGCGCCGCCAGCCGCCGACCGACCGTGGTCTTGCCCGAGCCCATCATGCCGACGAGCACGATCGAGCGCGTGCCGAGCCGCCTGACCAGCTTTGCGAACCTTTCATCCTCAGGCCGTTTCGAGTTGCCCTGCATTATCATATCGACCAACCGGCGCTCGCCGATCGGACCGTTCCCCGTTGATCATTTCCGCTTTGATCGCATGCCGCCTAGCCCGTCAAGGGCGTCAGCCGCCCTTTGGTCAAATGCTCAGCCCAAGATTTAACCGCCGACGCTCGGACGCGGCTCGATGGACATATGCGATCTTACAAAGACGTGGTGTGTCGCGCCTTGCGCGCGCGATTGTCATCGGCCAAATAGGACGTGCGACGGCCGACTCGGTGGGACACGTTGCGGCGACCGCGGGCGAAATCATGCCAAGTCTGATGAGGTTTCTGATCGTGGTCGCGATCCTCGGCGGCGCAGGTTTCGCGGCCGTCTATTGGCTTGCGAACTATGTCGAGCCGAAGCCGCGCGAGATGACCATCCGCGTACCCGCCGACAAGTTCCGCGAACAGTAACGGCGGGGTCATGCGCGGCGCCCATCATCTGGAAACATTCCTTGAAATGCTGGCGGTGGAGCGAAACGCGGCGGAAAACACGCTGCAGTCGTATCGGTGCGATCTGGAGGATTTCGGTGGTTTCGTCGCGGGCCGAGGTCGCGCGCTCGACGAGGCCGGAAAGGATGATCTGACCGCCTATGTCGGTTCGCTCGCCGCGCGCGGTTTCGCAGCCACAAGCCAGGCGCGGCGGCTTTCGGCGCTTCGTCAGTTCTATAAGTTTCTCTACGGCGAGGGCGTGCGCGGCGACGATCCGACCGGGACAGTGGACGCGCCAAAGCGCGGACGGCCCCTGCCGAAGATCCTCTCGGCGGCCGACGTGACGCGGTTGATCGAGGAGGCCGCCGTTCGGGCAGCGCGTACGGATGTCTCTGAAGCCGAGCAATTGCGCGCCCAGCGGCTCCATACCCTGCTCGAGGTCGCCTATGCGACGGGGCTGCGCGTATCCGAGTTGGTGGGGCTCCCGGCGAGCGCCATCCGCGGCGAACTCCCGGTCATCCGGGTCATCGGCAAGGGATCCAAGGAGCGAATGGTGCCGCTCGGCGAGCGCGCACGAACGGCGATGCGGGCCTATCTGGCGGCGATGGTGGCGGCGGGCAAATCCGGCGGCGGACGCTGGCTCTTTCCGTCATTCGGCGAAAGCGGCCATTTCACGCGGCAGGCTTTCGCGCGCGACCTGAAGGAGATCGCCGCGGCGGTCGGCATCGATCCGCGTAAGATCTCGCCGCATGTTCTTCGTCACGCCTTCGCCAGCCATATCCTGGAAAATGGGGCCGATCTCAGGATCGTTCAGGAGCTGCTTGGCCACGCCGACATTTCGACCACGCAGATCTATACCCATGTCCTTGAAGAGCGGCTGAAGCAATTGGTCGCCACCCACCATCCGCTGGCAGACTGAAGCCGCGACAAGCCGGGCATCCGGCGCCGCCTTGACAATCCCTTGGGTGCATGGCCTGTCTCGCGGCTTCAGTCACTCGAGCCTCGGTACCGCATGCGCAGCTATCTCGAATTTGAAAAGCCGGTCGCCGACCTTGAAGGCCAAATCCAGGAACTGCGGGTACTGGCCGATCGCGGCGAGGCGGTCGACGTTAAGGACGAGATCGAGCGGCTTGAGGTGAAGGCCGCGCAGGCGCTGAACGAACTCTACCAGAAACTCACGCCCTGGCAGAAGACGCAGGTCGCCCGCCACCCGGATCGCCCGCATTTTGTCGATTATGTCGGCCGGCTGATCGAGGACTTTACCCCGCTCGCCGGGGATCGAAAATTCGCCGAGGATGCGGCGATCGTCGGCGGGTTCGGCCGCTTCCGCGGCGAGCCGGTCGCGGTGATCGGCCACGAAAAAGGTACGGATACCGCCTCGCGCCTGAAGCACAATTTCGGCATGGCGAAGCCCGAGGGCTATCGCAAGGCCGTCCGGCTGATGGAACTTGCCGACCGGTTTGATATCCCCGTGATCAGCCTCGTCGACACCGCCGGCGCCTATCCGGGCATCGGCGCGGAGGAGCGCGGGCAGGCGGAGGCGATCGCGCGGTCCACGGATGCCTGCCTCGCGCTCGGCGTGCCGAATGTCGCGGTGATCATTGGGGAAGGCGGATCGGGCGGCGCGATCGCAATCGCGACCGCCAGCCAGGTGCTGATGCTCGAACACGCGATCTACAGCGTGATCTCGCCGGAGGGCGCGGCCTCGATTCTCTGGCGCGATCCGGCCCGGGCACAGGATGCCGCGACCAACATGAAAATCACCGCGCAGGATCTGATCCGATTCAAGGTGATCGACTCGATCATTCCCGAGCCGGTCGGCGGCGCGCATCGCGCCCCCGAGCAGGTCATGGACGCGGCCGGCGATGCGATCGAGCGCTTGCTGACCACCTTCCGCGATATGTCACGAGAGGAAGTCAGGCGGCTTAGGCGCGAGAAGTTCCTGGCGATCGGACGTGTTCTCTGACTCCGGCGAGACCTTGGTCTCAGATTCTGACAGGTTGTTAACACTTATGAAACCAAGAATTCATAGGTGACATGCTTTTGCCGTATTGGAGACATCCCGCTAGGCTTAGGTTTGCGAAACGATCCGTAATTGGATCAAGCTTGGTAACGTCTGATCAAGCATAGCAGCGGCAAGATGCGCCTCGGCGGTCCTCGGTGTTGGTCGCTTGATCTTGTTGCGTATGAACGGGTGTCCGATGGCTTCTCGAAATGCTCTGGGTTTCGCGACTATCCTTGGCTCCGTGCTTTTGTTGGCCGGCTGCCAGGAAGATGGCGGATTTATCTCAACCAGTGGCAAGGCCCTGAAGCCGCTCGGGCCGGAAATCACCAAGCTCATGACCGAGAAGGGCATGCGCAAGGAAGATCCCATCCTCGTTCGAGTGTTTAAAGAGGATTCCAAGCTCGAAGTCTGGAAGCGCGATAAAAGCGGCGAGTATGCTTTACTCAAGGATTATAAGATTTGCGCTTGGGGCGGTACGCTCGGGCCAAAAATTCAACAAGGCGATAAGCAATCGCCCGAAGGATTTTATTCGGTCAAACCTTGGCAGATGAATCCGAATTCAAGCTATCATCTATCGTATGATATCGGCTTCCCAAATGCCTTCGATAAGGCCTGGGGCCGTACAGGCGGCGATATCATGGTGCACGGCGCCTGCTCGTCGGCCGGCTGCTTCGCCATGACGGACGAGCAAGTCGAAGAAATCTACGGCCTTGCGCGCGAGGCATTTGCCGGTGGACAGCCTGCCTTCCAAGTTCAATCGTTCCCGTTCCGCATGACCGCGAAGAACATGGCGGCGCATCGTTCAAACCCGAACATGGCGTTTTGGAAGAACCTCAAAGAGGGCTACGACCATTTCGAGGTGACGAAGCTCGAGCCCAAGGTCGATTTCTGCGAGAAACGCTATGTGTTCAACGCGCAACCGAAGGATACTTTGTCGACGACCTTCAATGCGGCTAATGCCTGCCCGACTTACGAGGTCCCCCAACATATCGCGCTGGCGGTTGCCGCCAAGCAAAAGGCGGACGAGGAGGAACTGCGGACCGTTGTCGCTTCGCTTGATCAGGCCGAGAGCGCGCGGATCGACCTTGAATTGCAGAAGAAGCTTGAAGCCGCGCGCCCGAAACAAGAGGGCAATGCATTCGCTTCGCTGTTTAGCAATGGTCAACCAGCGCCCGCTGCCTCGGCCGCGCCATCGCCCGCTTTCGCCATGACGCCGATTTCGGTCCCCCTGCCGAAGCCTTCGCCGCTTCGGGAGACGTCCGCGCCGGTCGTCGTGGCCGCCGCCAAGCCGGAGCCAGACATGGTGAGCCGCATCTTCGGCTTCGGAGCGAGTGAGCCGCCAGCGCAAGGCCAGCCCCAGCCGGTTCCGGCGTCCACGACCGTGCTCGCGCCGCCGCCGCCGGTTACACCGCCTCCGGCCATGATCGCCGCTCCGGTTCCCGCCGCAAAGCCGGTGCAGACGGCCGCCGCGGCGAAACCGGCGGAGCCCATGGCTTTGACGCCGAAGCCAGAGAAATCATTCTGGGAACGCTGGAACCCCTTCGGATCCTGAGCGCGGCGCCGGGCTGGCCGTCATCGCCTTTTCACGCAGGGGTGTCGCGGAGCGGCTCTCAATCCTCGGCTCCTGCTTCTTCTCCCACTTGCGGGCCAAGGGGACGGAGGCGAGGGTTCTTGCTACAATATCAAAACCATGGCCTTCACAAGACCAAGCCGAATCTTCTAGCCATTCTGCCCGTGGCAGTGCTTGTACTTCTTGCCCGAGCCGCAAGGACACGGCGCATTGCGCGAGACCTTGCCCCATGTCGCGGGATTCAACGGGTCGACGTCGGTTGCCGCAAAGGCCGGTCGCGGCGGCGCGGCTCCGGCGGCGCCGAATAAGGCCGCCTCGGCCATGGCGAACTCGTTGCCGCCCGTCACCGGATCAAGATGCGTTGCCTGCATTGGCGGCAGCTCCGGCGTTTCAAGCGACGACGGGTCTTGCTGGACCACTTCGACCCGCATCAACTGACCTGTCACGGCCTGCCTCAGGTTGGTCAGCATCGCCTCGAAGAGGGTAAAGGCCTCGGTCTTGTATTCGTTCAGCGGATCGCGCTGGGCATAGCCGCGATAGCCGATCACCTGACGCAAATGATCAAGCGTGACCAGATGTTCGCGCCAGAGATGATCGAGCGTCTGCAGCAGCACGGCCTTCTCGATATAGCCCATCATAGTGTCGCCGAATCGGGCGACCTTGTCATTCATGATGGTGTCGGCGGCTTGAGTCAGGCGCTCCTTGACTTCCTCGTCGGCGATGCCCTCTTCCTTCGCCCATTCGTCAACCGCCAGATCGAGCGCGAGATGTTCGCGGACCTCGGTCTTCAAGTTCGCGACGTCCCACTGTTCGGGATAGGCATTCTCCGGAATGTGCTTTCGGACGAGATCTTGGATCACGTCATGGCGCATGCCGGTCACGGTCTCGCGGACGGCAGTGTCGTTCATCAGCTCGACGCGCTGCTCGAAGACGACCTTGCGCTGGTCGTTCATGACGTTGTCGTATTTCAATAGATTCTTGCGGATGTCGAAGTTGCGCGCCTCGACCTTTTGCTGCGCCTTTTCCAGCGCCTTATTGATCCAGGGATGGACGATCGCCTCGTCTTCCTTAAGGCCGAGCTTCTGCAGCATGCCGTCCATGCGATCTGTACCGAAGATGCGCATCAAATCGTCTTGGAGCGACAGGAAGAACTTGGAGTGACCCGGATCGCCCTGTCGGCCAGACCGTCCGCGCAGCTGATTGTCGATGCGGCGGCTTTCGTGCCGTTCGGTGCCGAGCACGTAAAGTCCGCCGGCGGCAAGCGCTTTTTCCTTCAGCCGGGCGACTTCGGCTCGGATGCGGGTGATCGCGGCGTCGCGCTCTGGACCGTCTTGCATATCGCCGAGCTCGAAGCGGATGCGCATGTCTGCGCTGCCGCCGAGCTGAATGTCGGTGCCGCGGCCGGCCATGTTGGTTGCGATCGTGATCGCGCCGGGAATCCCCGCTTCCGCGACGATCGCGGCTTCCTGCTCATGATAGCGGGCGTTCAAGACCGTGAAGACCTTTTCGCGCGCGGCTTTCTCTACGTCGTAAAGCTCGCGAAAGCCGGTCGGATCGCTGACGTCGAGCTGGCGATAACCCTTGCGCTTCAGAAGTTCGGCGAGGAGTTCCGACTTCTCGATCGACGTCGTTCCGACCAGGATCGGCTGATAGCGCTGCCGGCATTCCTCGATCAAGCCGATGATCGCGCGGTACTTTTCCTCGTTGGTCCGATAGACCTCGTCGTCGTCGTCGATACGCCGCACCGCGACGTTGGTTGGAATGTCGAGGACTTCCAGCCGGTAGATGTCCATGAACTCGTCGGCTTCGGTCAGCGCGGTGCCCGTCATGCCGGCGAGCTTATTGTACATGCGGAAGTAGTTCTGGAAGGTGATCGAGGCCAGCGTCTGGTTTTCGGGCTGGATCTGCACGTGTTCCTTGGCTTCGAGCGCTTGATGCAGGCCTTCCGAGTAGCGGCGGCCCGGCATCATGCGGCCGGTGAACTCGTCGATGATAATGACCTCATTGTTCTTGACGATGTAATCCTTGTCGCGCTGGAACAACGAATGGGCGCGCAGCGCCTGATTGACGTGATGGACGACCGTGACGTTCTCGACGTCGTAAAGATGATCGCCCTTCAACAGGCCCGCCGCGCCGAGCACTTGCTCGATCTTCTCCATTCCGGCTTCGGTGAAGCTCGCGGTGCGCTGCTTCTCGTCGACCTCGAAATCAGCCTTGGCTACCAAGCTCGGGATGAACGCATCGATCGTGTTGTAGAGTTCCGAACGGTCGTCGAGGGGCCCGGAAATGATCAGCGGCGTGCGCGCTTCGTCGACCAAGATGGAGTCGACTTCGTCGACGATCGCGAAGTTATGGCCGCGCTGCACCATCTGCGCGAGATCGTACTTCATATTGTCGCGCAGATAGTCGAAACCAAGCTCGTTATTCGTCGCGTAGGTCACATCGCAGGCATAGGCCGCGGCGCGCTCCTCGTCCGACAGGCCGTGCACGATCACGCCGACGCTGAGGCCAAGGAACTTGTAGATCTGACCCATCCATTCCGCGTCGCGGCGGGCGAGATAGTCGTTGACGGTGACGACATGCACGCCCTTGCCGGCGAGCGCGTTAAGATAGACCGGAAGCGTCGCGACAAGTGTCTTGCCCTCGCCGGTGCGCATCTCCGCGATCTTGCCGTCATGGAGCACCATGCCACCGATCATTTGGACATCGTAATGGCGCTGTCCGATCGCCCGTTTGGCGCCTTCGCGAACGGTTGCGAAGGCGGGCACCAACACATCATCGAGCGAGACGCCGTTCGCAAGATCCTGGCGGAACTTCACCGTCCGGCTACGTAACTCGTCGTCGGTTAGGGTCGAAAGCTCGTTTTCGAGGCTGTTGATCGCTTCGACGCGAGGGCGGTACGCCTTGACCTTCCGGTCGTTGGCGGAACCGAAGAACTTCTTGGCGAGCGAGCCGATGCCGAGCATGGAGGCCGTTCCTTAATTGGGTCACCAGATCAAGCCGATAAGAGGCGATGGCCAAACCGGTTCAGATCCTGGTCCGTATAGAGTTTAGACGCCGGGTCCGGTTGAGCCGGGGCTTGAAAACGTCCGAATCTGGAATAATCGAGGTCCCGCTTGGATCTCAATCACGTCCAAACGGCAAGCAAAAAACGTCTCGATCAGCCGGCGAGGACGACGCCGGAGAGATAAGTGTGGGGCCGATGGTTGTCAACGCCGCCAAGTTGGACCAATCTCCGGCCGAATTCACGGCTTTGCCTCAATCCTGGCCGATGAACCCGACAGCCCATGCCCTGATTTCCAAGAAGGACCTTATGATGTTGAAGCCGTCTCGTCTCGCGGTCATGGCCGCAATCTTGTCCGCGTCAGCGGCGCTCGGGCTCTTTACGTTCGCCCCCGCGGCCATGGCGGACGAAAAAGTGATCGCGAAAATCGACGGCCAGCCCGTCACCGAACAGGAACTCGCCATCGTTATCGCCTCGATGGCTCAGCAAACCGCGCAGCTCCCCGAGCCGGCCAAGCGCCGTGCCGCTCTCGATCGCCTGATCGATATGCGCATCTTGTCAAACCGCGCGGCCAAGGACGGGCTCGACCAATCGGCGGAGTTCAAACGGCGGCTTGATTCCATCCGCCAGCAGTTGCTGATCAACGAGTTCGTTCGCGTCAAGGTCGAAGGCATGGTCACCGACGAGATGGTGAAAGCCCGCTACGACAAGGATGCCGCAAACTTCAACGCGCCCGAGGAAATCCGCGCCCGCCACATCCTGGTGAAGACAAAAGATGAAGCGGTCGCCATCATCGCCGATCTCGCCAAGGGCGGCGACTTCGCGAAGATCGCCACCGAGAAGTCCCAGGACCCAGGCTCAGCCAAGGAAGGCGGCGACCTCGGCTACTTTGCCTCCGGCGAAATGGTGCAGCCCTTCGAGGATGCTGCGTCGAAGCTTAAGGTCGGCGACTATACCAAGGAACCGGTGGAGACACAGTTCGGCTTCCACGTCATCAAGCTCGAGGACAAGCGCAAGCAAAAGATCCCGGGCTTCGAGGACGTGAAGGATCAAATCCGCCAAGCGGTGCTCGGCGAGCGCTTCACGACGGCGCTGGCTGACCTGAAAAAAGACATCAAGATCGAGATCGACGAACAGGCCCTCGCCACCAAGCCCTGATCGCCAAGGTTTTAGTCGCGCCGGCGGATCGACAAACACCACGGCGCGATGTATCCGACGGCCGTCGACAGACACCCCTGTCGGCGGCCTTTTTGTTCGCGCGCCCCGCAAAGATGCCATCCGGAGCCCTCCCCATGGCCACTCATTCGGTTTCCCCGCTTGCCCCCAAAACCGTGTCCGACATGCCGTCGGTCGCCGGCGTGCGCTTTGCAACGGCGGAGGCCGGCATAAAGTACAAGCAGCGGACCGACGTCCTCCTGGTCGCGTTCGACGAAGGGACCGAGGTGGCCGGCGTCTTCACGCGCTCGCGCTGCCCCTCGGCGCCGGTCGAATGGTGCCGGGCCAATCTCGCCGGCGGCAAGGCGCGGGCGCTCTTGGTCAACTCGGGCAACGCTAACGCTTTCACAGGCCGGCGCGGTCGGGAAACGGTGCAGCTTTCCGCCGTCCATGCCGCCGGCGCGCTCGGCGTGCCGGCCAACACGGTGTTTTTGGCTTCCACCGGCGTGATCGGCGAACCGTTGGATGCCGCGAAGTTTGGGGCGGTCGTGGATGAGACCGCGGCGCGGCTTGCGCCGGGGCCGTGGATCGAGGCGGCCAAGGCCATCATGACCACCGATACGTTTCCGAAGGTCGCGACCCGATCGGTCGAGCTCGGCGGTGCTTGGGTGACGATCAACGGCATTGCCAAGGGCGCCGGCATGATCGCGCCGGACATGGCGACCATGCTCTCCTTCATCTTCACCGATGCGCCGATCGCCGCCCCCGTACTGCAATCCCTGCTTTCCACGGGCGCCGATCGCTCCTTCAACGCCATCACGGTCGACAGCGATACGTCGACATCCGACACGCTGCTCCTATTCGCATCCGGGCAAGCCCCCGGCGCGCCCCGCATCGAGGACGTAGGCGATCCGAGACTGGCCGCGTTCCGCACAGCGCTCGAGGCCCTCCTGCTCGATCTCGCGCACCAAGTCGTCAAGGATGGCGAAGGCGCGCGGAAATTCGTCGAAATCACCGTCTGCGGCGCGGTCGATGATCGTTCGGCAAAGCGCATCGCGTTTTCGATCGCCAACTCGCCGCTGGTAAAGACCGCGATTGCCGGGGAGGACGCCAATTGGGGCCGGATCGTCATGGCCGTCGGCAAATCGGGCGAGCCCGCCGATCGCGACCGGCTGGCGATCTGGTTCGGCGACGTTCGGGTTGCGGTCGATGGCGAGCGGGATCTCGGATATTCCGAGGCAGCGGCGACCGCCGAGATGGAGCGCGAGCATGTCCGGATCCGCGCGGACATCGGACTTGGCGCGGGGTCGGCGACGGTCTGGACCTGCGATCTGACAAAGGAATATGTCGCCATCAACGGCGATTACCGCAGCTAATCGGTTGCATCATTAAGCCACTTCAGCGTGTCCTTATCCGAGCCTTGATCGATTTAGGAAATTGCAACGAATGTCCAAGCTCGTTCTGGTCGCTGCCGTGGCGCTGGTTGATCCGGACCGACGCGTGCTCATTGCCCAAAGACCGGAAGGTAAGTCATTGGCCGGGCTTTGGGAATTCCCAGGTGGCAAGGTTGAGGAGGACGAACGTCCGGAGCAGTCGTTGATCAGGGAACTCGGTGAAGAGCTCGGAATCATCGTTAACGAAACGTGTCTCGCCCCGTTAACATTCGTAACTCATAATTGCCCAGGGTTTAACTTGTTGATGCCTTTATGGATCTGTCGCCGATGGGAAGGAACCCCCCGGGGCTTGGAAGGGCAAGCACTCAAATGGGTTCGCCCGACAGCGCTGCGTGACTACCCGATGCCACCGGCGGATGAACCTTTGATTCCGTATCTGATCGACCTTGTTTGATTTTGGGGACAGCCATGAGATTCGATCGCTCCCATCTCGTTGACGTTGGTCGCCGCGGATATTCGACGTTTCATTCGCTGGCGAGGGACGAGCAGGGCGCGACCGCGATTGAATACGGCATCATTGCCGGCAGCCTTGTCATTGCGATCATCACCGCATTGTATGGCTACGGCGATGCCGTCGCCGAGCGCTGGAACTGGCTGAGCGCTACGATCATGGCCAACATGAATCGGGCCTAAGCCTCTGATTGTTATCTATTTACTAAGGCTCGCCGGGATCCGGTGTGGATTTGATCTCTCTGCCGGTTTGCTCGCCCGCGCCAAGTTCAGTTGTGCCCAGCGCGTCGGCCAGCCGCAGTTTGGCCGAGCCCGGCCGCGCCGGTTTTTGCTGACTTTCATGTGGCGCCCAGCCCGACGCCGATACGATATCGAAGGTCGCCCGGATCCGACCGTCAGCGTCGGCGAACCGATCTTGGTAGATTTCGGCTGCACGCAGGAAGAAGCGTCGCGACGCCGGCCTTCGGCTTCGGTCGGCAAGGGTATTGGTCGCGCCCATCGCCCGCAGATCTTTCATCAACCCGAATGGCGAATCGTAGCGCACCACAACACGGTCGACATCGCTAACGGGAAGCGCGAAACCCGCGCGCTGGAGCAGGGCGCCCATGTCGCGGACATCGATAGCCGGCGCAACGCGAGGGCTGGCGCCGCCCGTCAATTCGATCTCGGCGGCAAGCAGTGATTGCCGCAATTCGGTCAGTGTCTCGCCGCCGACGAGCGCCGCGAGAAGGAGTCCGTCCGGCGCGAGCGCGCGGCGGATTTGCACGAGCGCGCCGGGAAGATCGTTGACCGCTTGAAGCGAAAGCACGCAAACCACCAGATCGAGCGACGCCGGCGCAAACGGCAGGAACTCCGCGTCAACAACGCAGTCGGTTTCAGGCGAGAAAACCGGCGATGTGCGAACGACGCGGTTGATTGTTGTCTTATCCGCGAGCATCCGCGCTGTTCGCGCCGTTGGATCGCCTATCGCCGAAGCGGTCGCAAAGGTTCGCTTCACGGCATCGAGTCGATCGGACAGATCGTCCACGACGCGGGTAATCAGGAAGTCCGCGCCGGGCACCGCGGCCTTTAACGCCCGTTTGCGGCGCTGCGCGATCAAGCTCCGATCGAATAGATTGGGATGGTCCATGAAGGCCTCGCCGGACGTTCGAAGACGTTGCCAAGATCGCGGGTTATGAACGCCGATAACCGATCCGTCAAAGCGCGGCGCCTAGCAGCCTGTCCCGTTCGGATCGAAACGATCCAAACGAAATGAACCGGCTCAAGGTCTAGACTCTGGAGCCATTCCTCATCGATCGGATGAGTCCATCGTTCGGGAAATACTTGAGTTTGTTACCTAGACTCCGCCCCTCCATAAGTTAGAGTGCGGATATGGATGGCGAGACCGAGGAACGGCCGAAGGCGGCACCCTTGCGCTTGCGCTTTATGGGGGCGCTGGCGGGCTTGGCTCGCCGTTCAGTTGATCTGGTATTGCCGCCAGCCTGCGCCGCGTGCCGTGCCTCGATTCGTGAAGCCCATGGGCTTTGCGCCCTCTGTTGGGGCGGCCTTCGTTTCATCGAGCGACCGTACTGCGAGCGGCTTGGGATTCCGTTCGGCTATGAACTTGGCCCTGGTGCGCTCTCGGCGGAGGCGATCGCCGATCCGCCGCCCTACGAGCGGGCGCGCGCGGCCGTGATGTACGAGGGTGTCGCGCGCCCTTTGGTTCACGCAATGAAATATCACGACCGGCCGGAACTTGGTCGCCTGCTCGGGAGGATGACCGCGCGAGCCGGGCGGGATCTGCTTTCCCAGGCCGACGTCATCGTGCCCGTACCCTTGCATCGCGGGCGCCTGCTCGTGCGCCGGTTCAATCAGAGCCAAGCCATGGCCGATGAGATCAGCCGCCTAAGCGCGGTCCGCGTCGAGCCTTTGATGCTGGAGCGAATCAAGGCGACCCGCAGCCAAGTCGGGCTTAGCGGACACTTGCGCGATGAAAATGTCCGCGCCGCCTTCCGCGTGCGAGCGGATCGAAAAGCGGATCTGACTGGGCTCAAAGTCGTGCTGGTGGACGACGTGTTGACGACCGGCGCCACCGTCGCCGCCGCGACGCGGGCCTTGAAGCGAGGCGGCGCGGCAACGGTCGATGTCCTAACGTTCGCGCGAGTTGCGACGGCGGGGCCGCTGCATGTATGACAATCGCGGGTCGCGGGTGGGAAGCTTTGGATCAAGGAACACGTCATGCCGCCGGTCGTGATTTATACGCGTGACCTGTGTGGATATTGCTCGGCCGCCAAGGCCTTGCTCGATCGCAAGGGCGTGCCTTTCGAAGAGCGCAACGCGTCGGATACGTCCGAACTGCGCCAGGAAATGATGACGCGATCGGGCCGATCGACGTTTCCCCAGATCTTTATCGGTTCAAGGCATGTCGGCGGCTGTGACGATTTGCACGCGCTGGAGCGCTCGGGCGAACTCGACCGCTTGCTATACCCCGCCACGACGGATTAGGTGACCCATGGTCGATGGCAGCCTGCGAACTTGCGGAACAAGAGGGGACCCGGCATGACGACGTTTCGAGCCGCATTGGTCCAGCTGCAAAGCACTCGTTCAGTCGAGCGCAACATTGCGGCGGCAGAAGCCCTCATCCGCGAGGCGGCGGCTGGGGGCGCACATTTCGTGCAGACGCCGGAAAACACCAACATCATGGAGCATGACGGCAACCGTCTCTTCTCGCTCCTGACCGAGGAAGATCGCGACCCGACGCTGGCGCGGCTTCGCGCCGTCGCCGCGGAACTCGGGATCTGGCTTCACATCGGCTCGCTCGCAGTGAAAGTCGCGCCGGACAAGGCGGCAAACCGGGCCTTCGTGATCGCGCCGGACGGGGCGATCGCGGCGCGCTATGACAAGATCCACCTGTTTGACGTCGATCTTGTCGGCGGCGAAAGCTACCGCGAGAGCAATCGGATCCGGCCGGGCCGCGAGGCGGTGACCGTCGATCTGCCTTGGGGACGGCTGGGGCTTGCAATTTGTTACGACATCAGGTTCCCGCATTTGTTTCGCGCGCTCGCCCAGGACGGCGGCGCCACGATGCTGAGCGTGCCCGCGGCATTCACCAAACAAACCGGTGAAGCGCATTGGCAAGTGCTGCTGCGCGCGCGCGCCATCGAAAACGGTGCCTGGCTCCTAGCCGCCGCGCAGGGCGGGATGCATGAAAACGGCCGGGCGACCCATGGCCATAGCCTGATCATCGATCCCTGGGGCCGGGTCGTTGCCGAAGCCGGTATCGAGCCCTGCGTCATCGCCGCGGATATCGATATGACCATGGTCGATGATGTCCGCGGCCGCATTCCAGCCTTGAAACACGATCGTCCCTTCGTGTCGAACATCGATCACTTCGACGGGGCTACGATCCGAAAGACCGCATCATGATCCATTACTCTCTCGTCTGCGAATCCGAGCATGCCTTCGAAGGTTGGTTTCGATCCTCCGAGGATTTCGAACGGCAGACGAAAATGGCGCTGGTAGCCTGCCCGGTCTGTGGCTCGACCACGGTTCATCGCGGCTTAATGGCGCCAAGCGTCCTATCCGGGCGCGACCGTGATGCGACCCGCAATTCGCCGCCGCCGGTCGCAACAGAGGCGCCGAAGCAGCCGATGATGCTTCCCGATCCGGCGCAGCTCGCCATGCTTGAGGCGCTGCGCGAACTTCGCGCGAAGATCACCGAGGGGGCGGACTACGTCGGTGAACGTTTCGCCGACGAGGCGCGGCGCATGCATTACGGCGAGACCGACAAACGCGGGATCTATGGCGAAGCCAGCGTCGACGAGGCGAAGGCGCTGGCCGAGGAAGGCATCCCGGTCAGCCCGCTGCCGACGCTGCCCGATGATCGCAACTGAGCCATGCTGCCGGCCTCAGGGCCGCCCGGCGAGGATCATATAGTTGACGTCCATGCCCCTCGCGTTCCTAACCCAGCGGTCGCGGAGCGGATCGTAGGTCACGCCGGTTTCGTCGAGGATCTCAAGGCCGCCAGCGGCCATGGCATCACTCAGTTCGGCTGGCGTCACGAATTTCGACCATTGATGCGTCCCGCGCGGCAGCCAGCCAAGAACGTACTCGGCGCCGACGATGGCAAGCGCGAAGGATTTCATCGTGCGGTTCAAGGTTGCCACCAGGAGAAGCCCGCCTGGACGCACCATCTTGGCGCAGGTCGCGATGAACGGCGCGACATCGCTGACGTGCTCGACGATCTCCATCGCTAAGACCACGTCGAAACGCTCGCCGGCGGCGTCCAGCGCCTCCGCGGTTTCGGCGCGATAGTCGATCGACAGTCCCGATTGCTCGGCATGCAGACGGGCGACTTCGATGCTTGTTTCGGACGCGTCGGCGCCCACGACGGCGGCTCCGAGCCGGGCCATCGGCTCGGACAATAGCCCGCCGCCGCATCCGATATCGAGCAACCTCAGCCCTTCGAAGGCGCGCGCGTCCTTGAAATCGCGCCCGAAATGCCCCGCGACCTTCTCTTTGATATAGGCGAGGCGAACCGGATTGAACTTATGCAGCGGCCTGAACTTGCCCGCCGGATCCCACCACTCTCGCGCGATCGCCGAAAACCGCCGGACATCGTTCTCATCGACACTGGCATTCAGGGCGGGCGGGGTCATGGCGTGGTCCTCATGGGTTGGTATCCGGCGAGAAAGCGCAAAAAATGGAGATCTCTCGCCGGCTTTGCCTTCTCCCCTTGAGGCAGAAGGTGCCCAACGGGCGGATGAGGGGTAACTCGCCAAGCTCGGAGAACCCCGACTTTGCGGCACCCAACCCATCATCCGGCCTTCGGCAACCTTCTCCCGCCAGGGCAGAAGGAGTTGGAGCCGAGAGTCTTTTGCATGTTGTTCTGGAACTTCCAACTAATGAACGTGGTCGGCAAGATCAAGGAACGGTGTAGGCTTGGTTAGGCCGTTATCTTTGCGCCATTGCACCGTCTTGGCCCTTCCTGTATCAGGCGCACGGTCGGCGATGGCGCCGGTTTTCCGATTTTCCCGCAGGCGCGCGACAGTCGCGCCAAGTGCAAGTGACATCCATGGCCCGTTTGGTGATGAAGTTTGGCGGCACGTCCGTCGCGAATATCGAGCGCATCCGTAATGTGGCCCGGCATGTGAAACGCGAAATCGAGGCAGGGCATAGGGTTGCGGTTGTCGTCTCCGCCATGTCCGGCGTGACCAATCAGCTGGTCGCCTACTGCCGGGAAGCTTCGGTTCTGCATGATGCGCGCGAATACGACGCCGTGGTCGCCTCGGGCGAACAGGTGACTTCGGGCTTGCTGGCGATCGTTCTGCAGGACATGGGCATTGATGCGCGCTCCTGGCAGGGCTGGCAAATCCCGCTGAAGACCGACCGCCAGCATGGCGCCGCGCGGATCATGGACATTGACGGCTCGCTCCTGGTCGAGCGGATCGAAGCCGGACAGGTCGCGGTCATCGCCGGGTTCCAAGGCATCGCTCCCGACAACCGAATCTCGACACTTGGTCGCGGCGGATCCGACACGTCGGCCGTCGCTATCGCCGCCGCCATCAAGGCAGATCGCTGCGATATCTATACCGACGTCGACGGCGTCTATACGACCGATCCGCGTGTCGTCCCAAAGGCCCGCCGCCTGGACAAGGTTGCCTTTGAGGAGATGTTGGAAATGGCATCTCTTGGTGCGAAAGTGTTGCAAGTACGTTCGGTCGAACTTGCAATGGTGCATAAGGTTCGAACCTTCGTGAGATCGAGCTTCGAGGATCCCGATAAGGTTGGCGTTGATGCCAACGGCAATCCGCCCGGTACCCTGATTTGCGACGAGGAAGAGATCGTGGAAGCCCAGGTTGTCACAGGCATCGCCTACTCCAAGGACGAAGCGCAGATCTCGCTACGCAACTTGGCCGATAAGCCCGGCATCGCGGCCTCGGTGTTCGGTCCCCTTGCCGAAGCCGCGATCAATGTGGACATGATCGTGCAGAACATCTCGGCCGACGGCTCCACGGCGGACATAACCTTTACCGTTCCGGCTGCCGACCATGATCGTGCCCGAGCGGTGCTGGAAGCCGCGCGCGGTGAAATCGGCTATCAGGCAATCGAAAGCTCCGGCGACGTCGTGAAGGTTTCGGTCATTGGCATCGGCATGCGCAGCCATGCCGGCGTCGCCGCCGATACGTTCAAGGCGCTCGCCTCCAAGGGCGTCAACATCCGGGCGATCACGACTTCGGAGATCAAGCTCTCGGTCCTGATTGATGCCGCATATACCGAACTTGCCGTTCGGACTTTGCATTCCGTCTACGGTCTCGATAAGCATTGATTGACGGGTCCGTTCGCGTCGCGACTGGGCTTGGTTCGGTTCGGCGTCGATCGCATGATCGCGCCGAGTTTATAGAGCGGCGGGTCGCGTTGCGGGTCGGGAACTCGGGCGCGGAAGGCCGTGGGAGAGCGGACAATGCGTGGGTCCCTCGCTGCGCCGCGCGTGCTGTTGCGCCGC
>JBEINZ010000141.1:0-8432 GCA_040377825.1 Hyphomicrobiales bacterium
AAGATACATGGATCCGATATCCTTGTGGTTCGTCGAGTAGACGAACCGACGCCATCCATGCGGATGATCGTGATGAGCCCCGTCGGCTGCAGCGTGAGCCATGTTTTTGCTCCCTTGGTCCAATCTTGCGCGCGCCACCTTGGTTTCGGCGAGACGTCGCGTCGGTATCAATAGGCCGCTCGGCTTAGCGCGCGGCGACGGCGGTTTTCTTTTCGTCCTCGTCGATCATGGCGGCAAGAACCTTGCGCGCCTGATCAAGATTGCCGCGCGCGGCCTCGGCAAAGGCCTTGAACTGGGCATCGGTCACGACCTGTACGGCGATCGGCATGGCTGAATGGTCTTTGCCGCACAGCTCGGAGCACTGACCATAGAACATGCCGAGCTTGTCGGCCTTGAACCACGTCTCGTTCAAGCGGCCCGGATAGCCGTCGATCTTCACGCCGAATGAGGGGATGGCCAGCGCATGAATCACGTCGGCCGCGGTGACCTGCACGCGCACGACCTTATTCACCGGCACGACCAGCGTGTTGTCGACCGCCAGCAGGCGCGGCTGCTTCACCGGATCGGTGCGCTGCGCATCGGTCAGCATCACGCTGTCGAAGCTTATATTGTTGTTCTTGGCGTCCTTTAGATCCGCGTATTCATAGCCCCAGTACCACTGGTAGCCAGTCGCCTTGACCGTCAGATCGGCCGGCGGAAGCTCCATTTCCTCATAGAGAAGCCGGAATGACGGGATCGCGATCGCAACCAGGATCAAGATCGGAACGACCGTCCACACGACCTCAAGCAACGTGTTGTGCGAGGTCTTCGATGGAACCGGGTTCGTTTTCGCGTTGAATTTCACGACGATGTAAATCAGCAGACCCAATACGAAGAGCGTAATGAATGTGATGATCCAAAGCGTGAACTGCTCGAACCACCGAATGTGAGCCTTGATTTCGGTCGCCGCCGGTTGGAGGCCGACCTGCCAAGGCGCCGGTTGGCCATCGGTCGCGGAGGCGAGGCCGGTCAGACCGAGGAAGACGAGCCCGGCTAAGATAATGAAGGCCCAGGCGCCCTGCCGCTTGGTTGCACCGATCACGTCCCAACTCCTTGCATGGCCCCAAGTCGGGGTCCTTAAATCCACTTTAGCCGACCCTATCTTCACCGCGCCGCATCCAGCGGAATGGTGGAACGCGGTCGATCTCGTAGCCGTGACACGCGGCACGCTCCGCGCCCCACTTGCAACGGATCTACGCCGATCACCAAAAGCACAGGCGCGCGCCTGCCGCAACCGGTCGCAAGGCGATGAGATGCGGCATTTTTGCCTTCGAATACAAGACGCCATTTCATAAGCTTCCCAATCGTGAGGCCAACTGCGGCTTTCCCGCCGCGTTTTCGCCCCACTCGGGCGCGACCCGTAGAGCGGGTCCTGTTCGGATCGAAGCGATCGGAACGAAAAGTACCGGCTCAAGGTCTATAATCCGCAGCTATTCCTTGTTGATCGGACGATTCCCTCCGATCGGGAAATGCTTTAGAAAAATGCTGAAGATCGCGGGCCGCGTTAAGCATCCTCTTTGCATCCTGACGCGGTCTGATGCACGTTCGCAACGAAATCATGCCGACTCAATCGAAGCCGCGCCACCGTGTCATCCGCATCGGCGCGGGCACCCGCAAAACCAGTAGCCGGCCACGTCCGGCGCGAATCGATCGGAAGGATTAGAATTGGCGCGTCATTATCCTTTGGGGACCGTCGCGGATCCGGCCGTCGGTTCGTCAGGCGCGATCGCCCGCCTTGCCGTGATCGCCCGTTTGGTCGTCATGATCGTGCTCACCCTGGCGAGCTTGGCGTTTCCCGTCGCCGCGCAGGGCGTGGTGAAGGGCCAGCATGGCGATTGGCAGATGCGCTGCGACACGCCGCCGGGCGCGAAATCCGAGCAGTGCGCGCTCATCCAGAACGTGACGGCCGAGGACCGGCCGAATGTTGGCCTCTCGGTCATCGTTCTGAAGACGGCCGACAAAAAGTCACGAATTCTGCGGGTACTCGCGCCATTGGGCGTGCTGCTGCCTTCGGGGCTCGGGCTGAAGGTCGATCAGATCGACGTCGGCCGAACCGCTTTCGTGCGCTGCCTGCAGAATGGCTGCGTCGCCGAGGTGCTGATGGACGACAAATTGGTGGAGCAGATGCGCACAGGCACGCAGGCGACCTTCATCGTCTTCCAGACGCCTGAAGAAGGCATCGGCATACCGATCAGTCTCGGCGGATTTGGGCCGGGCCTGGATGCCCTGCCCTAACCTTTCGTCCGCTGCTTCGACGGCGGAAATCGGGTTTCCTCGGCCCCGCTTGGCGCCTTAAGATCGGAAAGTCAGAGGCTCGGGAAAGACGCATCATGGCAAGGATCGAGACCGCGGTGGACCTTCGCGCGCTTTACGGCGAGCCTGGGGAGCGTTCGGTCAAGAAGGTGCTTGATCGGCTAGACCTGCATTGTCGTCGCTATATCGCGCTGTCGCCGTTCGTGCTGATCTCCAGCCAAGGGGCCGACGGCCTCGGCGACGTGACCCCGCGCGGCGATCATCCGGGCTTCGTCGCGGTTGAGAACGATCGCTCGTTGTTGATGCCCGATCGGCCGGGTAACAACCGCCTGGATGCGCTCATGAACATTCTGGCCAATCCGAGCGTCGGCATGCTCTTCATGGTGCCGGGTATCGATGAGACACTTCGTGTATCCGGTCGCGCGGAGATACGGACCGATCCGAGCCTGCTCGCGCAGTTTGAAATGGCGGGCAAGTTGCCGAAATCGGTGCTGAGGATCGCGGTGGCGGAAGCCTACCTGCATTGCGCGAAGGCGCTGATGCGCTCGCGGCTGTGGGACCCGGCGGCCCGTGTCGAGCGATCGACGCTGCCTTCGCTCGGCGAGATGATCAAGGACCAGATCAACTGGCCGACCGCCGAGACCCAGACCGAGATGATCGCCCGGTTCGAAAAGACCCCGTACTAATTCCGGCGCCATCGCTTTCGCCTCGCCTGATGCAATCGCGTAGACAAGGCCCTATCTTGCGGTGCGAACCCTGTACGGCGACCTGTCGCGCCGAAGCCCGAGGACCTCGACCATGACCGACCCCGCCATCGATCTCTTCGCCGCCACCGGTCTTGATCCGGACACCGCGCGGCGCATCACCGCCGAGGCGATGGCAGGCGCCGACGATGGCGAGCTGTTCCTCGAGTATCGCCAATCCGAATCCCTGATGTTCGACAACGGAAGGCTGAAATCCGCCGCCTTCGACACGACGCAGGGCTTCGGCCTGCGCGCGGTTGCCGGCGAGGCCTCGGGCTTTGCGCATTCAGGCGACATCTCGGAAGGCGCGCTGCGGCGCGCCGCCGATGCCGTGAAGGCCGTCAGCGCCGGATATGCCGGCAGCTACGCGGCGGCGCCGGCGCGCACCAACGTGAAGCTCTATGGCGATGAGAACCCGCTGCTCGCGCCGGTCTTCGAGGACAAGGCAAAGCTGCTCGCCGAGATCGATGCCCATGCCCGCGCGCTCGATCCACGCGTTCGGCAGGTCACCGTATCGTTGGCGGGCACTTGGCAGGTCGTGGAGATCCTGCGCGCCGACGGCCACCGCGTACGCGACGTCCGTCCGCTCGTGCGCTTCAATGTTTCCGTCGTCGTCGGCGAGGGCGATCGGCAGGAAAGCGGCAGCCACGGCATGGGCGGCCGGCAGGGCTTCGGCGAATTCGTTACCAGCGAAAGCTGGCAGGGCGCCGTTAAGGACGCGCTGCGCGAGGCACTCGTCAACCTGGATGCCGTCCCGGCCCCCGCCGGCACCTTCGACGTCGTACTCGGCGCGGGCTGGCCCGGCGTCATGCTGCATGAGGCGGTCGGCCACGGCCTGGAAGGCGATTTCAACCGCAAGAAGACATCCGCCTTCGCCGGGCTCTTGGGCCAGCGCATCGCCTCGCCCGGGGTGACCGTGGTCGACGACGGCACGATCGCGATGAAGCGCGGGTCGCTCTCGGTCGACGACGAGGGCACGCCGACCAACCGCACGACGCTGATCGAGGACGGCATTCTCGTCGGTTACATGCAGGATCGCCAAAACGCCCGGCTGATGGGCATGCAGCCGACGGGCAACGGCCGCCGCCAGTCCTTCGCGCATAACCCCATGCCGCGCATGACCAACACCTACATGCTCGCCGGCAATCACGAGCCTGCGGAAATCATCGCCTCGGTGAAGGACGGCATCTACGCCGTGTCGTTCGGCGGCGGGCAGGTCGACATCACCTCCGGCAAGTTCGTGTTCCAATGCACGGAGGCCTACCGCATCGAAAACGGCAAGGTGGGACGTCCGATCAAGGGCGCCATGCTGATCGGCAACGGCCCGGACGCGTTGACCCGCGTTCGCATGATCGGCAACGATCTCGCTCTCGACACGGGTATCGGCACCTGCGGCAAGAACGGTCAGGGCGTGCCGGTCGGCGTCGGCCAGCCGTCAATGCGGCTCGACGCCATCACCGTAGGCGGCACGGAAGCCGCCTGATCGCTCCGGCGATCCGCACCCTATCGACCCCGACGCGAGACCTTCCATGGCCACTGAGACCTCCGCCGTCGGACTGATTCTGCCCCCACTCATCCTCTTGACAGCCGCCGTCGTCGCCGTGCCGCTCTTCAAGCGCCTCGGTCTCGGTTCGGTGATCGGGTATCTCGCGGCCGGTGTTGCCATCGGTCCGTCCGCGCTCGGCATTTTCGCCGATCCTGGATCGATTCTGCACGTTGCCGAACTCGGGATCGTCCTATTTCTCTTTCTGATCGGCTTGGAGTTGGAACCATCGCGGCTATGGGCCATGCGGCGGGATATCTTCGGGCTCGGCAGCGCACAGATCGTGGTCGGGTCGATCGCCATTGGCGGGGTGATCCACCTGCTTGGCGCGGATTGGCGCATCGCGGTCGTGGGCGGCGCGGGGCTGGCGCTGTCGTCGACCGCGATCGTCATGCAAATGCTTGAAGAACGCGGCGAAACGCGCACGCCGACGGGCGAAAAGAGTTTTGCTATCTTGCTGATGCAGGATCTGGCGATCGTGCCGCTCCTTGCGCTCCTCACCTTGATTGCGCCGCACGCGGCAGCCGAGGGCGGCGACAGTGTCTTGATTGCGGGCCTTAAGATCGTGGCCGCCGTCGGCGCCGTGCTGCTCGCCGGGCGCTATCTGCTCAATCCGATGTTCCGCATCCTCGCGGGCGCCGGCGGGCGTGAGATCATGACCGCTGCGGCGTTGATGGTGGTGCTCGGCGCCGCCGCCGCGATGACATTGGCGGGCTTGTCGATGGCGACCGGCGCGTTCCTCGCGGGCGTGCTCCTCGCCGAATCGAATTTCCGCCACCAACTGGAAGCCGATGTGGAGCCGTTTCGCGGCATCCTGATGGGGCTGTTTTTCCTGTCGGTCGGCATGTCGGTCGATATCTTCGCGATCATCCGCGACTGGGGCGTTGTCCTACAGGGCCTCGCCGCGCTGCTCGTGGTCAAGTTCCTCACCGTCTATGCCGTCGTCCGCCTGTTCGGCAATCCGAAGCGGAACGCCCTGGGGACCGCCGCCTTCCTGGTTCAAGGCGGCGAATTCGGCTTCGTCCTTTATCAGACGGCGCTGGCCAGCGGGGCGATCACCGACCGGGGCGCCTCGATCCTGGTTGCGATCACCACGCTTTCCATGGCGCTGACACCGCTCATCGTGGCCGGCATCGACCGGTTGAAGCGTGAACCGGAGGAAGCCGAGCCGGACGAGGACTTCGACGGCGCCCATGGCTCAGTACTCGTTGTCGGCTTCGGCCGGTTCGGCCAAATCGTGTCGCAATTGCTACTTGCCAACGGAACCGACGTTACCATTATCGACAACAACACCAGCATGATCCGTTCCGCCGCGCGGTTCGGTTTCCGGATCTACTATGGTGACGGCACGCGCCTCGACGTCCTCCATGCCGCTGGCGCCGATCGGGCGGCCATGATCATTGTCGCGACCGACTCAAAAGAGGTCACCAATCGGATCGTTGATCTCGTGAAATCGGAATTTCCCACCGCCAAGCTCGGCGTGCGCTCCTACGACCGCGCCCACACGCTGGCGCTACGCGGCAAGAACGTGGATTTCGAGGTCCGCGAGACCTTCGAATCGGCCCTGATGCTTGGCCGCGCCACGCTCGTCGGCCTTGGGGTCGCGCCGGAAACGGCCGAGGAAATCGAGGCGGAGGTTCGACGGCGCGACGCCGCGCGCTTGGTCATGCAAGAAGCCGGCGGGCTGCTCGCTGGCAGCGGCATTCTACATACCCAACCGGCCGCGACATTGGTGCCAACGCCCGAGCCCCTGGTGGAGCCAAAGCGCGGGACACGGGCCCTGTCGTCCGAAACGGAATCCGTCGCGCGGACCTGAATAAGGTGCGTCGGTTGATCGTGCGTGCGCGCGACGACCATCGGTGTGACATGCGAGACACGCGGCCATAGCTACGTATTCATTTTACAGAACATATTGGCGCCGCCCCAGTTTTCCGGGGCGGTCGAAGTGTTAGGCTTTGATTCGTCCAGGGCTTCTTCGCGGCGGCGCTATCGCCGTCCGAGGGAGCCGCCCCGGAATTTTCATCCGGGCTTTGGTCTCAACGCGAAGCCGCTCGCCATTTCGCGGATTGTGCACTCGGTTTTCAGGGGGAATTGATCATGAAAGTTTTACGCATCGTTCTGGTAACATTTATTGCCGCCATTGGGCTCAACATCGCAGGCTGCGCGAAGGCACCCGCTCCGTCTCCGGCAATCGTTCGGGGCTAATTGGGCCGCAGTCGAACGTCGCTGTGTGTCCACCAGCCGTTCGGAGTAATTCGCGCGGCACCTAGAGCATTTCCCGATCGGATGTACTCATCCGATCGACAAGGAATTGCTCCAGATTCATGAGCTTGAGCCGGTCCTTTTCGTTAGGATCGGTTCGATGCGAACGGGACGGGCTCTATATCGAACGGCACCGATGAACCATGTCGGTGCCGTTTCGTTTTGTGCTAAGGGTCCTCCGCGCACCGACGAGGGTCCTGAAGTTGAGCACGAACACAATCGCCCACGAACCCGCGAAGTTCACGCAAGGGTCAATTCTACGGCATGTTGTTGTCATGACCGCGACGGGCTGGATTGGTCTCGTTTCGATCTTCGTCGTCGACTTTCTGAATCTGTTCTACATTTCGCGGCTGGGCCAACAGGAACTCGCCGCCGCCATCGGTTATTCGGGCGCGATTTTGTTTTTCCTGATTTCCATCAGCATCGGCTGCACCATCGCAACGACCGCGCGCGCGGCTCGGCTGCTTGGCGCGGGTCGGCGCGAGGACGCCCGACGGCTCGGCGGATCGGCGGTTGCGCTCTCCGCGCTGACGCTCGGCGTGCCGTCCTTCGCGCTCATGCCGTTCCTACCAAACGTCCTTGGTCTCATTGGCGCGACCGGCGTGACGCGGGACATCGCAACCCATTTTCTGCTGATTGTGCTTCCGGGCATGCCGCTTGTTGGTATGGCCATGGCCTTCAGCGGCCTTTTGCGCGCGGTGGGCGACGCAAAGCGATCGATGGAGGTAACGCTCATCGGCGGGCTGGTGACGGCCCTCCTCGATCCGATCTTCATATTCGTGTTCGACCTCGGCATCACCGGCGCCGCCATCGTCACGGTGATATCCCGCTTTGCGTTGTTCGCCGTCGGCTGGTGGGGAGCGGTGAAGGTGCACGATCTGGTCGCCCGGCCGAGCCTGTCCGGGATCCGGGGAGATCTACCCGCGCTCGCCGGCATCGCTGTCCCGGCGATCTTGACCAATGTCGCCACCCCTGTGGGCAGCGCCTTCGCGACATCCACCGTGGCCAAATTCGGCGACGCCGCCGTGGCTGGCTGGGCTGTCACCGATCGCCTCGCACCGCTCGCCTTCGGGGCAATCTTCGCGCTCAGCGGATCGGTCGGGGCAATCCTCGGCCAAAACCTCGGCGCCCGTCGTTTCGACCGGCTCAAGCAGGTCGTCACCGACAGCTTGATTCTAACGATCTGCTATGTCGCGGTGATGTGGGCGGTGCTCGCGTTATCGAGCGATCTGGTGGTGGCGATCTTCAACTTGAAGGACGAGGGCGCCGCGCTCGTGCGGTTCTTCTGCCATTGGGCGGCGGGTGCGTTCTTCTTCTTCGGCGCGCTCTTCGTCGCCAATGCCACATTCAACAATCTGGGATTCCCCGTTCTCTCCACGGCCTTCAACTGGGGCCGCGCGACGATCGGGGTCATCCCGTTCGTGTGGATCGGCGCACATTATGCGGGCGTTATAGGCGCCGCGGCGGGCTGGGCACTCGGCCTCGTGCCCTTCGGGCTTGCGGCGATTATCGTCGCCTACCGCGTGATCGCCCGAATTGAACGCAATGCGGCTCAACAGACGCCGCCCGCGCCGATGCTAGCGACTCCGGTG
>JBEINZ010000150.1:0-7877 GCA_040377825.1 Hyphomicrobiales bacterium
ACTCTTTCCCTACACGACTCTCTTCCGATATCCAGGCTCTCATAAGCGCCGGCATTGACAAATCGCGGGTCAAGATCCTTGGGACGAGCCGTTGGAACGACCCGATCGCCTTCAATGACCAAAACCTAGCCGGGGCATGGTACCCGTCGGCCGATCCAGGCCCGATCGAAGCGTTCAAGCTGCGCTATCGGCAGACCTATGGCGCGGAGCCAGCCGCGCTCGCGGTATTGGGTTACGAGACCGTCTTCCTGGCGGCGGGCCTCGTGCGCACGGCCGGCCCGCAGCCCTTCCGCGAGGAAATCCTGCTCTCACGCAATGGCTTCTTCGGGAAAACGGGCCTTTTCCGCTTTAGGCCCGACGGGACGAGCGAGCGCGGCTTGGCCGTCTTCGAATTGGGCGGCTCGACGCCCAAGATCGTTGGCCCGGCGCCGAAGCAATTCACCCAAGGGACCTAAAGCGAGGTCGTTACGTTAGGTGCCGATCGGACGGAGCCATCCGATCGGGAAATGTTCAAGCCAAGCAATCGATCAAGCGGCGAGATCGGCGACAACAGCGTCCAGCACCGCAAATCCGGAGGCCGTTGCCCGAACCCGCCGGCCGTCGGTGGTCTCCATCAGCCCATGACCGATCAAGTCCGCGAGCCGGGAAAGGTCGAGACTGCGGCCCGACAGCGTCTCATAACGAGCGAGGTCGATCCCCTCCTTCAAGCGCAGGCCCATCAATAGGAACTCGTCGGCCTGTTCTTCAAGCGTCAGGAGATCATCCACGACCATGCCGTGGCTTTTGGCATCAACCAGCTCGAGCCAGCGCTCGGGCAGCTTTTCGGTGGCGGTGGCGTGACGTCCGTCGGCAAGGGCAAGCCGGCCATGGGCACCGGGACCAACGCCGACATATTCGCCATATCGCCAATAGATCAGATTGTGCCGGCTTTCCGAGCCGGGGCGGGCATGGTTGGAGATCTCGTAGGCCGGCAAACCGGCCGCGTCGAGAATCTCGTGCGTCGCCTCGTAGAGGTCGGCGGCGGTATCCTCGCTTGGGACGATCAGCTTTCCGGCACGATAGAGATCGGCAAAACGCGTCCCTTCCTCGATCGTGAGCTGATAGACCGAGATGTGGTCGGCAGCCAATTTGACCGCTTGGACGAGTTCCGCGCGCCATCCGGCGACGGTCTGTTCCGGGCGCGCATAGATCAGATCGAATGAAATTCGCTCGAACGTCGAACGAGCCGTTTCAATGGCTTTGAGCGCCTGCGCCACATCATGCAGCCGGCCGAGGCTCTTCAGATCGGCATCGTTCAGCGCCTGGACGCCGAGCGAAAGTCGATTAACCCCGGCCGCGCGATAGCCACGAAACCGCTCGGCTTCGACGCTTGACGGGTTTGCCTCCATGGTCACTTCGACATCCGACGCAATCGACCAATGCCGCGCCACCTCGTCGAGAATCAAACCAACGGTCGCGGGATCCATCAACGAGGGCGTTCCGCCGCCAAGGAAGATCGAGCGTACCTCGCGACCTGGCGCAAGCGCGGCCATGTACGTGAGCTCGGACGCGAAGGCGCGGGCATAACGCGCCTGATCCGGCGGGGCATGCCGCACGTGACTGTTGAAGTCGCAATAGGGGCATTTGGCGGCGCAGAATGGCCAGTGGATATAGACGCCGAAGCCCGGATCCACGACGGATGCGGGGCCGGGCACGGCAAAGCGGGCTGGTTGGGCGTGTGTGGTCAAATCTGTCATCCTAGCAGCTGGCGCCTCAAGCCTATTCCGTTCGGGTGCCATAACCAGAACGTTCGAACTCGGCAACAAAAGCGCGGCCGATCTGCATCGCGAATCGTCCACGACCGCAAGCGTGCCCGCGGTTAGGGATCGAGGCAAGCCGGCGCGAATTGAGCGAAGGCGCGGGCCCTATGGGAAAGGCCCTCGCCGCCGCCCCGACGCCATCCATGCTTTTCTTCCGACGACATTTCGCCGAACGTCCTTGCGTGGCCGTCGGGCAGAAACATCGGATCATAGCCGAAGCCACGCTCCCCGCGCGGCGGCCACACCAAGGACCCATGAACCTCGCCGCGAAACCGCTCGATATGGCCGTCCGGCCATGCCAGAGACAAGACCGCGACAAAATAAGCGCGACGGTCGCCCGGCTCGACCGCGCCCTTTGCCGCGAGCAATTCTTCAACCGTGCGCATGGCGCGGGCGAAATCCTTGTCGGGACCGGCCCAACGCGCCGAATAGATCCCGGGGTCGCCGCCGAGCGCGATGACGGCAAGGCCGGAGTCATCCGCAAGAGCCGGTAGGCCAGTGGCAACGGCCGCCGCGAGCGCCTTCAAATCCGCGTTTGCCTCGAATGTATCGCCGGTCTCGTCGGGTTCAGGCAGTCCGAGGCTTCCCGCCGATACTGCGTGAAGTCCGTAGGGCGCGACCATATCCTCGATCTCGGCAAGCTTGCCCTTGTTGTGGGTGGCGACGACAAGGCGAACACCATTGAGCTTGCGATGGCTCATAATTCCTCCTTCGCCAGCCATGTCAGAGGATGGCCATCTTCTGAAGGTCGACGAGCCGCCCGATGCCGCCGCGCGCAAGCGCCATGAGGGCGATCAGTTCGTCCTCGGTGAAGGGCTTGCCTTCGGCGGTACCCTGGATCTCGACGATGCCACCCGCCCCGGTCATAACGAAATTCGCATCGGTTTCGGCGGCGGAATCCTCGACATAGTCGAGATCGAGCACCGGGGTGCCCTTGAAGATGCCCGAGGAGACCGCCGCAACGTGATCCCTCAGAACCTTGGTCTTGATCATGTCGCGCGCGCGCATCCACTCCAGGCAGTCGTGGAGCGCGATCCAGGCGCCGGTGATCGAGGCCGTTCGCGTGCCGCCATCGGCTTGGATGACGTCGCAGTCGACCGAGATCTGCCGCTCGCCGAGCGCCTCCAGATCGACGACCGCGCGCAAGGACCGCCCGATCAGCCGCTGGATCTCCTGCGTGCGCCCGGAGGGCTTGCCCGAATTCACCTCGCGGCGCATGCGCTCATGCGTGGAGCGCGGCAGCATGCCGTACTCCGCCGTGACCCAGCCGCGCCGCTGGCCGCGCAACCAAGATGGCACGGATTCCTCAAGGCTCGCGGTACACAGGACATGCGTGTCCCCGAACTTCACGAAACACGAGCCCTCGGCATGTTTGGACACGCCACGCTCGAGGGTAACGGAACGCATTTCGTCCGGGGCGCGCTTAGAAGGACGCATAGAGCATGAACCTCTTGGGTAAAATCGAGCGTTGGTCGTACCCCGTTGGGCGCGCCGCGTAAAGCGAGCCATTCGTGAGGGCGGCATCCGATTGGTGGATCCCGCGGCCACGGCGCGAATTGAAACCACGCGCGGCTCGTGTTTCCATAACCGTCAGCGTAAGGCAGGGAGGCCGTGCTTCAATGGTTCAACAGCCGACCCCGATGGCCACGACGAGCCTCGCCCAGCTTGACGAGCGGTCGCGTGAAATATTTCGGCGAATCGTGGATGCCTATCTGGAAACCGGCGATCCGGTTGGATCGCGCAATATTTCCAAGATCCTGCCGATGACGCTTTCGCCGGCGAGCGTGCGCAATGTCATGCAGGATCTCGAGCAGCTCGGTCTTGTCTATGCGCCGCATATCTCAGCCGGCCGAAAGCCAACCGAACTAGGCCTCAGATTCTTCGTCGATGCCTTGCTTGAAGTCGGCGATCTGGCGCAAGAGGAGCGCTCTCGGATCGAGGCGCAGGTGAAAGCGGGCGGGGATGGACGCACCAGCGAACAAGTCCTGACCGAGGCAAGTCAACTCCTCTCCGGTCTTTCACGGGGCGCCGGCGTTGTTCTGACGCATAAGGCGGATATACGGCTGAAACATATCGAGTTCGTGCGGCTGGAGCCCGCCAAAGGGCTCGTGGTCCTAGTTGGCGACGATGGCTCGGTGGAAAACAGGATCGTCGAACTACCGGCCGGCCTGCCAGCCTCGGCGCTGGTCGAGGCCGCCAATTTCCTTAATGCGAATATTCGCGGACGAACGCTGGCCGAGGCGCGCGCCGAGATGGAGCGCCTACAAGCGGACCGACAGGGCGAACTCGATGAACTGACAACGCGTGTCGTTGAAGCGGGATTGGTCACCTGGGCCGGCGCGGCCGGCGACCGCCCACCGCAGCTGATCGTGCGCGGCCGGGCCAACTTGCTTGAGGATGTCAAGGCGGCGGAGGATCTGGAACGGCTAAGGCTGCTCTTCGACGACCTTGAGCGCCACCGCGATTTGATCCAACTCCTCGGTTCGGCCGAGCGCGGTGAAGGCGTGCGCATCTTCATCGGATCGGAAAACAAGCTCTTCTCGCTCTCCGGCTCGTCGCTGGTGGTGACCCCCTATCGCGACAAGGAAAACCGCATCGTCGGCGCGCTCGGCGTGATCGGGCCGACGCGGCTGAATTATGGGCGCATTATCCCGATGGTCGACTACACCGCCAAGGTGGTCGGCCGGCTGATCGGGTGAGACTTAGCCGGATTTGTAAGTCGGAAACTGTTGCTTACATGAGCGTGGCTAAAGCACTGTTCGGCAAGAACTGGACGTGGGCTAGAGTCGGGTATTCCACGGTCGTTGCGTGCCGTATGGCGCGGAGGCTTTGATTTGATGGATTCGTATGGTTCGCCCCAAACGTCCGGCGGCATGGTCTGGCACGGCACGACGATCCTGGCGGTCCGCAAGGGGCCGCGTGTGGTCATTGCTGGCGACGGTCAGGTGAGCCTTGGGCAGACGGTCTTAAAGGCAACGGCGCGCAAGGTGCGACGGCTTGCCAAGGGCGAGGTCATCGGCGGCTTCGCCGGCGCAACGGCCGACGCATTCACGCTTTTCGAACGCCTAGAGGCGAAGCTCGAGCAATATCCCCGGCAGTTGACGCGAGCTTGCGTCGAACTCGCCAAGGACTGGCGGCAGGACAAATACCTGCGCCGCCTCGAGGCGATGATGCTGGTCGCCGATAAGAGCGTGACACTTGTCCTGACCGGGACGGGCGATGTGCTGGAACCCGAACACGACGTCATGGGCATCGGTTCGGGCGGTAACTACGCCCTCGCGGCCGCCCGGGCGTTGGTCGACATGGACCTCGATGCCGAGGCAATTGCCCGGCGCGCGATGAAGATCGCGGCTGAAATCTGCGTGTACACAAACGAAAATCTCGTCATTGAGAGCATCGAGGCCACATGATCCGCGACGAGGACCTGGACGCCGCCGTCGCCGCCGGTATCGTGGAAGCCGGCCAAGCGACGCGGCTGCGCGATCTGGCCGCCCGCCGGCAGGTGTCTCCGGCGACCGCGCCAGCGGGCGATCCGGACGAAGAGAAGTTTCGCCTGATCGGCGGCTTTTCCGATGTGTTCGTCACGATCGGCGTCATGCTGCTCGCCGCCGCTTTATTCGGGCTCGCCGATGTCCTCGGTTTCGGACAGGGGTTCCTGTTCTTCGGGATCGTCGTCGCCTGGGGCTTGGCCGAGGTCTTTTCGCGGCACCTGAAGCTCGCGCTGCCTTCGATCGTCCTCGCCATCATGTTCGCCGGCTCGGTCGGGGCGCTCGTTTTAACGCTGTTCTCGAACGGCATTTTGTCGTTCGACCTGTTTAGGCAGGGCGTTTTTGCTTTCGCGTTTTCGGGGCTATCGGTTGCGATCGCGTCTCGTCTGCATGATTGGCGGTTCCGTGTCCCGATCAACGGCGCGATCACGGCGGCGGGGCTTCTCGCGGTTGTCTGGGCTGTTCTGGTCGGGGTGGAACCCCGAATGGCCGCGCGCTATTTCGCCCCGATTACGGCCGTGCTCGGCCTCGCGGTCTTCTCCGCCGCAATGTATTTCGATGTCTCGGACCCCAGGCGCGCGACGAGACGATCGGACATTGCCTTCTGGCTCCATCTGCTGGCAGCGCCGCTGATCGTGCATCCATTGATCTCTTTGACCATCAACGGGGTTTCGAGCTTGAACGACTATGACGCGGCGATCGTGCTCGGTGTATTCGCCGTGCTTGCGCTTGTTGCCATCGTGATCGATCGCCGCGCGCTGCTTGTCTCCGGGCTCGGCTATGCCGGCTTTGCCATGGCCTATCTGATCGGCCGCCGGGTGACGGACCAGGGTCTCGACCTGCCGCTGACGCTGCTCGGCCTTGCGGTCGTGGTCCTCGGCCTGTCCGCCGGGTGGCGGACTCTACGCGCGATCGTGGTGCCCCTGCTTCCTCTCGGCGGATTGGTTGCCTATCTCCCTCCGATCGTTAATCGAGATCGTCCATGACCACGTTTTCCCCCCGCGAGATCGTCTCGGAACTCGACCGCTACATTGTCGGTCAAAACGATGCCAAGCGTGCCGTCGCCATCGCGCTGCGCAACCGCTGGCGCCGTCAACAGCTTACCGGCGCGATGCGCGAAGAGGTCTTGCCGAAAAACATTCTGATGATCGGCCCGACCGGCGTCGGCAAGACCGAGATATCGCGCCGTCTGGCGAAGCTCGCAGGCGCGCCGTTCCTGAAGGTCGAGGCGACGAAATTCACCGAGGTCGGCTATGTCGGCCGGGATGTCGAACAGATCATTCGCGATCTCGTCGAAGTCGGCATCGGGCTGGTGCGGACGACCAAGCGCGCGAGCGTCGAAGCCAAGGCACACATGAACGCCGAGGAACGCGTGCTCGATGCCCTTGTCGGCAAGTCCGCGAGCCCGACCACCCGCGAGTCGTTTCGAGCCAAACTTCGCGCGAGCGAACTCGACGATAAGGAAATCGAGATCGAGACGACGTCGGCCTCGCCGGGCATGCCAAACTTTGAGCTACCCGGCATGCCGGGCGCCTCGATCGGCGTGATGAACCTTGGCGATGTGCTCGGCAAGGCCTTCGGCGGGCAAAAGAAGATGCGCCGGGTCACGGTTCGCGACAGCCGCGACATGCTTGTCGCCGAAGAGTCCGACAAATTGCTCGATCAAGATCAGGTCGTGCAGGAGGCAATCCGCGCGGTCGAGGACGACGGCATCGTGTTTCTCGACGAGATCGATAAAATTTGCGCGCGCGAGGGCCGCATGGGTGGGGACGTCAGCCGCGAGGGCGTGCAGCGCGATCTGCTGCCGCTGATCGAGGGCACGACGGTCGCCACCAAGTACGGGCCGGTCAAGACCGACCACATCCTGTTCATTGCCTCGGGCGCCTTCCATGTGGCGACCCCGGCCGACCTATTGCCCGAACTCCAAGGTCGCCTGCCGATTCGCGTCGAACTGAAGCCGCTCGATCGCGGCGACTTCCGGCGCATCCTGACCGAGACCGAGGCGAGCCTTATCAAGCAGTATGTCGCGCTGATGGCCACGGAAGGCGTCGAGATCGTCTTCACCGATGACTGCATCGACGAGATCGCCAGCGTCGCCGTCGACATCAATGCCTCGATCGAGAATATCGGCGCGCGGCGGCTGCAAACGGTTATGGAGCGCATCCTTGACGAGATCTCATTCGCGGCGCCGGACCGCGGTGGCCAGCGCATCGTCGTCGACCGCGCCTATGTCCAGGACCATATCGGCGATCTGTCGAAAAACACGGATCTGAGCCGGTTCATCCTGTGAACCTGACCTGTTCGCGGACGCCGATCCGAGTGCATTTGCGAATCGCCCGAACGCCCGTATAGTTCCGAAGTCGTCAACCCACTGAAAGGAGGTGATCCTGTGTCTCATTGTCTCGAGCCGCTTACGGACATGCGCATGAGCTGGATCCTTGCCTTGGTAGGGCGTAGCGTCTGACGCCGCTACGCTTGCCGCGCACGCCTCAGAGCATTTCCCGATCGGATGGGGCCATCCGATCGATAAAGAATTGCTCCGGAGTCTAGGCCTTGAGCCGGTCCTTTTCGTTCGGATCGAAGCGATCCG
>JBEINZ010000084.1:0-11260 GCA_040377825.1 Hyphomicrobiales bacterium
CATCAGAAAAATAGAGAACCCACGCTCCACCTGTCCACCAAGCAATCATGATCCAAAGAAAATGCTTGAGTGATTTACGTATTATCTTATCGACTGTTATCGGCGCGGCATCACGAATGATCCGCTCGCGCCGATCACCTTCAACGATACGCTCAACCGCAAGAAAGAGATCGGTCCAAACAGTTTGCGGGCAAAGATACCCGCACCAGATGCGACCCGCCACGGCGTTCATAAGAAAAAGCGTCAGGGCCGCCAGTATCAATAAACCGGTTAGATAGTATACTTCCTGCGGCCAGATCTCAATGAAGAAGAAATAGAACCGCCGCGCCGGAAAATCGATCAGGATTGCCTGATTTGGATATCCTGGTCCGCGATCCCAGCGCAGGAAAGGCAGAAAGTAATAAAATAGAAGACAAAAAACCAGAATTAACCACTTGATGGAACGGAATTTGCCTTGCACCGCCGCCGGGTATACCTTCTTATGATCAGCGTAAAGCGGTTCCTCTTGGTCGGAAACGGTCTCAACGCGCATCGCCGCCACCCCCAAGGCGGCCGTCCGCGCGCCTTTGCGGTTCCATGCACCAGCAAAACCGTTCCCGCCTTGATCGAGGTCAACCCGTTCCGGCGTTTCCGTTGTTGCCGTTAAAACGCGCGGTATTGCCGTTCCCATTGCATCATCGTTGCCGTTGAAGCATCGGGTGTTGCCGTTGGAGCGCCGATGTCGCCGCGGCACTCAAGCCGATGACACCATCCGAGCCAGCATGGATCGCGCAAACGCAATCTCATCGTCATTCACGGCGTGGCCGAATCCCGGATAGATGCGCTCGGTGACATGTGAACCCATGGCCACCAGGTGGGCGGACGTCTCCTTGACGCGTCTTAGTGGAATATGTGCATCGATGTCGCTGCACCCGACAAAGGCGGGTACGCCATCCAGGCGACCGACGACCGCGCGGACGCCGTCGTCCAATGGGCCAATATAGCCGCCACTGAATGCGATGATCGCGCCGAACGCACGGGGATATCGGATCGCGGTTTCCACCGCGAGGCATGCGCCTTGGGAGAAGCCCATCAGCCCAATGCGCTGTTCGGCGACGCCCAAGGCCCTGAGTGAGTCAAGCACCATGCTCACCGTGGTCAGGGCTTCGCCGAGATAGGGTTCATTGGACGCGATCGGGGCCAAGAAGGATTGCGGGTACCAAGCGCCGAACCGCGCCTGAGGGGCGACGAATGCAACATTCGGTTGAGCTATGACATCAGCAAGGCCGAGAATGGAGCGGGCGTCCGCGCCGCGGCCGTGGAGGGCGACAATGACCGCCTCGGCTCCGGCAAGCGGCGCGCCTGCCGAAGCGAGGCGATGAGTCTTGAGGATTTCGTCAGCCTGGATTGTGGTCAGCATCACGCGCCCCGCACGGTCGGGAGGAATACCGGCGGAAGCCGCCGCTCGATATCCGCGCGCATCGGCTCGTAGCGAGGCGGCAGCATCAGCGAGGACCCAAGCGTCTCGATGGTCTCGTCGACGGTGAAGCCCGGCGGATCGGTGGCGACCTCGAATAAGACACCGCCCGGCTCGCGGAAATAGATCGAATGAAAATACTGTCGGTCGATGATCGGCGTCACATTGAACCCGAGTTTGATAGCCATCGCGCGGAACTCGCCGAGTTCGCGGTCGTCGGACGCGCGAAACGCGATATGGTGGATGGTGCCGCCGCCCGGTCTGGAGCCAAGCGATCCCGGCTTGCAATCGATATCGATATTCTGGCCGATCGCGCCGGACCCCGTGGAAAATCGCTTTCGCTCCGCTGCCTCGTTCGTCTGCGTGTAGCCGAACATCTCGGTCAAGACACTGACGGTTCGGTCCGGCGCCTCGACACGCAGGCTTACCGTTTCAAAGCCGATCACCTGGCCCTCGGCCCCCTCCTTGTCGACCCCGACCAGTTCGAGCTTCATGCCGTCGGGATCGGCAAAGCTCAGCACGGGCTGTCCGAAACGCTCGAACGGCCCGAGTGTATCGACGCCTTGATCGGAGAGGCGCACGATCCAGTCGTCGAATGCCGACTTCGGGACAGCGAAAGACACTGTTTCCGCCATTCCGACGCCCGATCGCCCCTGCATCGAGTAGGTAAACGGAAAGAAGGTCAGAATAGTACCGGGAGATCCGCCCCGATCTCCATAATAAAAATGGTAGACATCGGGGGAGTCAAAGTTGACCGTTTCCTTCACCAACCTAAGGCCCAGAACTTCCGTATAGAAATCCAGGTTCTCCTGCGGATCGACGGCAATCGCCGTGATGTGATGTAACCCTTTGGTGGCCAGTAATGCGGGATCATTATTCATTGGCGGGCATCCTTGAAGGTTAGGTCGCAAGAGCATTTCCTTATCGGTCGGATCGCTTCGATCCGAACGGGACAGCCTGCTAAGTGAGGCAAATCCAAGATAGGGCGCTCCGTACGGGAAGACGATGGGTGCAAGCAATCGCGGCGGGCGCCGGCGCCCTGTACCGCCTTCAGAATTCATCCGCGAAAGGGGTTTCCAGCGCAGCGGGCGCGAGGAGACAACCGCCGCTACTACCTTAAATACATTGAATCCCTTCCCTTCTCCCCTTGAGGGAGACGGTAGCCGAAGGCCGGATGAGGGGTTTGGTTCAACGATTTCCGAGGGTTGCGGCTTACTACTCGCGGCAAGATACCCCTCATCGGCCCTTCGGGCACCTTCTCCCTCAAGGGGAGATGGCGATGGCGGCGATAGATCTTTGGTTGAGGTGTCGCCCGAATCGGCCTTTCGTGGATAAATCCCTTAAGGAAGGGCGTTGGAGGGGGAGGATGAAAGGCTCTCGTGGACTATCCAGGTCTCTCGCGCCTGCCTCAATAGACTCCATCCTCGTGATATGATTGCCTTCTGGCCATAAATGGCGGTTGGGCGAAATGCACCGTGAAAGCGTTGAGTGAGGTGTCATGCAGCAGGGGTGGGTCGTCGTCTTGGTGGCGCTCGGCTATATCGGGCTGCTGTTTGCGATTGCTAACTTCGGCGATCGTGTCGCCGGTCGCGTTCGCTCGGCGGGTGGGCGGCCGTTCATTTATGCGCTCTCGCTTGGCGTTTACTGTACGTCCTGGACCTTTTTCGGGTCGGTCGGGCTTGCGTCCACGCGCGGGCTCGACTTTCTGACGATCTATGTCGGCCCCATGGTGATGTTTCTGGTGGCCTATCCGCTGGTGCGACGCGTCGTGAGGCTCGCCAAGGCGGAGCGGATCACCTCGATCGCGGACTTCATCGCCGCGCGCTACGGCAAGAACCAGACGGTCGCGGCGGTCGTGACACTGATCGCCTTCATCGGGATTGTTCCCTATATCGCATTGCAGCTGAAGGCGATTTCGACGTCCGTCACGACCGTGGTGACGCATAACGATCTCGCCTTCGCCTTGCCGCCGGATATGTCGATCACATCGAGCGTCGCCTTAAGCGTGGCGCTCGCGCTTGCCGCTTTCGCCTGTCTATTCGGCACCCGACATATCGACGCGACCGAGCATCAAGAAGGCATGATGCTGGCGATCGCCGCGGAATCGGTCGTCAAACTCATCGCGTTTTTCGGTGTCGGCCTGTTTGTTGTTTTCGGCCTTTTCGACGGGCCGATCGACTTCTTCAGGCGAACCACCGCCACGCCCACCGTCCATGCGATGCTCGAGCGGGACCTATCCGGCGGCAGCTGGATCGTGATGTCGCTGCTCTCCTTCTTCGCGATCTTGTTATTGCCTCGGATGTTCCACGTCACCGTCGTGGAAAACAATTCCGAACGCGAGCTTCAGCGCGCGCGCTGGCTGTTTCCGGCCTATTTGGTGGCGATCAACCTGTTTGTGCTGCCGATCGCGATGGCCGGGCTGACGCTGCTCCCGCCGAGCGTCGACGCCGATACCTATGTCCTAAGACTGCCGCTTGAGGGCGGATCCAATGTCGTCGCGTTGCTGGCGTTTATCGGTGGGCTATCGGCCGCGACGGCCATGGTGATCGTCGCCTCGGTCGCTCTGTCGATCATGGTCTGCAACGAATTGGTTGTGCCACTTCTGATCCGGCTCCGGCTCGCGCCCGGCGACGAGCCGGAGGACCTTGGCAAGCAATTGCTGCTCATCCGCCGCAGCGCGATCTTTGCGATCCTGCTGCTTGCCTATGGCTATTTCCGCTTGGTGGCGGACGATGCCAAATTGGCCGAAATCGGGCTCCTGGCCTTCGCGGCCATCGCGCAGTTCGCGCCGGCTTTTTTCGGCGGGCTGATCTGGCGGCGAGCGACGGCGCGCGGAGCGATCGGGGGAATGCTCGCCGGGTTCGGCGTGTGGACCTACACGCTGCTCGTTCCGACATTCATCGACGCGGGCCTTGGGCCGACGTCGCTCATGACGGACGGCCCCCTTGGCATATGGCTCTTAAGACCGCAGGCGCTTTTTTCCCTGAGCTTCGATCCCTTGTCGCATGGCGTCTTTTGGAGCCTGCTGGTCAATGTGACCGCCTTCGTAACGCTGTCGCTGACGCGCGCGCCGGAGCCGATCGAGCGGCTGCAGGCGAATGTCTTCGTGCCCACCGACCTGTCGCCCGCCCCGGCCCTTCGCCTGTGGCGGACGACGGTGACGGTCGACGATCTGAAATCGACCATCGCGCGCTACCTTGGCGAGGAATGGACCGACCGGTCGTTTGCCGAGTTCGGCCGCTCGCACAATTTGGCCCTTGCCGGCCATGCCCCGGCCAGCCCCCAACTTGTCAAACATTCCGAGCAATTGCTGGCGTCGGCGATCGGCGCGGCCTCCTCGCGGCTTGTCCTGACGCTCTTGACGAAACGGCGGGACCCATCGGCCAAGACTTCGATCAAGCTGCTCGACGATGCATCCGCCGCGATCCAATACAACCGCGACCTGCTCCAGACCGGGCTTGATCAAGTCGCGCAGGGAATTTCGATCTTCGACCGCGAATTGCGGCTGATCTGTTGGAACCGGCAGTTTCGCACCGTGCTCGATCTTCCGGCGGCGTTGGTCGAGGTCGGCACGTCGCTGTCCGCCATCGTGCGCGATCGTGTGGAGCATGGCGAATTTGGACCGGGCAATCCGGACAGGATCGAGAAGGACCGCATCGATCGACTGGTCGTGCGGATGGAGGCCTATCAAGAGCGGATGGCAAGTTCCGGCCGGGTCATTGAGGTGCGGACCAGCGCCATGCCGAATGGTGGCATCGTGACGACCTGGACCGACATTACCGAACGTGTCGCCGCGGCCGAGGCCCTGGCACGCGCGAACGAGACCCTGGAGCGGCGCGTGCGGGAACGCACCGAAGCACTGACGGGGCTGAACGACGCGCTAACCCGCGCAAAGGCGGCCGCCGACGAGGCCAATCTCGGCAAGACGAAGTTCCTCGCCGCCGCCGGCCACGACATTCTCCAGCCGCTGAATGCCGCGCGGCTTTATACGACCAGCTTGGTGGAGAAGGCGGAGAAGACCACCTTCGGAGAACTGGCTTCCAACATCGATCAGTCGCTCGATGCGGTGGAGGAGATCATCGGCGCGCTCCTGGACATTTCGCGACTTGATGCCGGGGCGCTGAAGCCGGAATTCTCGGTCTTCCGCCTAGACGACGTGCTGAAGCAGCTCAAGGTGGAGTTCGAGCCGATCGCGCGCGAACGCGGGCTGGATTTTCGCGTGCTGCCGTCAACACTCGCGGTGCGTTCCGATCGGCGGATGCTGCGCCGCATCGTCCAGAACCTCGTGTCCAACGCGATCAAATATACCCCAAGCGGGCGCGTGCTCGTCGGTTGCCGGCGGCGGCGCGGAAAAGTCACGATCGAGGTGTTCGACACGGGCCTTGGCATTCCGCAATCCAAACAGCGGGTGATCTTCCAGGAATTTCAACGGCTGGAACCGGGCACGCGGATCGCGCGCGGGCTCGGCCTCGGCTTGTCGATCGTGGAACGCATCGGACGGGTGCTCGGCCACCCGCTCGAGGTCACATCCTCGGTCGGAAAAGGCTCGCGCTTTGCGGTTGAACTCCCCGTTGCGGGGTCTGTCCCCTCGAGCGTCGGCGAGCCGGATCCGCGTCTCCTGCCAAGGGGCCGCCTCGACGGGCTCTTCGTGCTTTGCCTCGACAATGACGAGGCAATCCGTAACGGCATGACGACGCTCCTGAAAGGCTGGGGCTGCGAGGTTGTTGAGGCAGCTGACATGCGCGAGGCCTCCGAGCGTCTCGCCCAGCGCGGCCGGGCCCCCGATATTCTTTTGGTCGACTATCACCTTGATGCGGGAACCGGCGTCGAGGCCGTTGTCGGGCTGCGCTGGCGGTTCGGCTCGGAACTGCCGGCCGTGCTGATCACGGCTGATCGCAGTCCGGAGGTGCGCGACATGGCACGCGACAAGGGCATTAGCGTGCTGAACAAACCCCTGAAGCCGGCGGCGCTGCGCTCGTTAATGTCTCAGATCCGCATACAGCGCGCGGCGGCGGAGTAAACCTCAAGGGGAGAAGCCGAGGGATCTCGCCACAGCCTCAAATCAATTGCCGCTTTCGCCTTCTCCACCCGTGGGGAGAAGGCGCGGGAGCCGAGGGCTCAGGGCTTCACAACCTCAGCTGAAATCTCTCCGAAGGCCTAACAAAAAGCCCGGGTCAACCACCCGGGCTTGCCGTCTGTCCTTGCCATCCCGCCTTGATCACTGCGACTGTTGGGTGGCTTTTTTCTGGGCTTCGCGGAGTTGGTCGTCGATCGACTGGCGCTTTTGCTGGATTTCGGCGGCGATGGCTTCCTGGCGCTGCTTGAAGGCTTCCGCGTCGATGGGCTTACCTTCGTTGGCGGTCTTGAAGCTGGCGAGCGGGAATGTGAAGGCAACCGGGTTCGCGGCTTGGCCCTGACCGTTGATCGTGACCGCCTTGCCCTTCTTCAGGGCGGCGACGAAGGCATCGCCGGCGACCATTTGCGCGACGCAGCCGTCCGGGGCGCACCAGCCGAACTTGCCTTCCTCGGCCTTGCCTTCGTCGACCTGGACGTTGAGGCCCGGCTGGAGGAGCAGGCCCGTCGGCACGATCAGGCGGACGATTTTTCGCGCCTCGCCGGTCATTTCCATGACCGACACGGACGCGAGGAACTGGCCGCTGGTGGTGCGCAGGTCATAGCCGGTCTGGCAGACTTCCTTCTTGGTCTTCTCGTCCGCGCGGCAGACCTTGATCCAGCCGTCCGAAGCGCCGCCCGATGCGCCTTGCGCGAGCGCGGAGCCGACCGCCATGCCGACCAGGCTCATGAGCGCGGTCATTGCGATCACCACGGCCTGCTTCAACAGGCCCTTCATCATTTCGATCATCGTCTGTTCCGACCCCCTGTTGGGCGTTCCCGACGCCCCTCTTACCCCGAGGCACCGGTCCGGTTCAACGGTCAATTGCCTGCCGAACGTTCGACGGGCCGGCGGCTTCGGCCAAAGCGCGCGCATTTGCAAGGCCGATGGAACCAAATCCACTGTCGCTCATCGCGGCTTCCAATGCCTCCGGTTTGCGGCGACATGGTGGCGCTCGCGCCGCGCGGGCGTCCACAAGATCGCTTGTTGCCTGGTTTCAGCGTTCCGTGGCCACGATCCATCGGTTCAAGAATGCTTCGCAGCGCCCCAGCGCCGTTTCCGCCTGCAGATGCGCGAAGCCGGTGAAGACATGCGCGCCGCCGGGATAGACGGCGAGCTCGGCGGCATTGCCCGCGGCGCTCCATCGGGCCGCCATGAAGAGAGAATCATCCATGAGCGCGTCGCGCGTGCCGACGGTGAACAGCGCCGGCGGCAGCCCACTGAGATCCGCATGGATCGGCGATATGTCGGGATCCGCCACGTCGCCGCCATGGACGAGGAAATGGCGAACGAACATCTCAATGTCGCGCGTGGTCAGGATCAGCCGCTCGGCGCCAAAGCGCCGCGCGCTTGGTGTCAGCGCCAGATCGTAGCAGCCGGCAACCAGATTGGCCGCGCGGAAGGGCGTCCGCCCATGCCGGTCGCGCAGGCGCAACAGCGTGACGACGGCCAGATGCGCCCCCGCGCTCTCCCCGCCGATCGCCAGCCCGCGGGCCCCGAACAAGGCCTGTCCCTCCGTCGTCGCCCAAACCGCCGCCGCCTCGCAATCGTCGGGCCCGCGCGGATAGGGATCCTCCGGCGCCAGCCGATAGTCGACGGACACCGCGACGAGCCCCGTCGCCTCCGCGATGCGCTCGAGAAGATCGTCTTGCTGGTCGACCGCGCCAAGCGTCCAGCCGCCGCCGTGAAAATGGAGATAGATCCCGCGCGCGCCGCCGCCGGCCGGGCGTATCGCGCGCAGGCCGATCGGCCCGTGCTTACCCGCGATGACGATCGTCTCCGCGCGAGCCGATTGAGGGCTCAGTGGAAACGGCCCGAGCCCCCGCGCGCGCCGATCGCGAATGATCGCGAGCGGGACCGACCATGTGTCCGGCAATGCCGAGAGCTTGGCGAGGATCGCGGCGTTCAGCGCGCGCGTTTCGTCGGAAATCGCCGCGTCGGCGAAGAGCGCGGGATCGATGTCAATCGGCATGTCAGATCGCTTCAAGCCGCAGGATCGTGGAGCCAAGCTCAATGATATCGCCGATCCCGATCGTCCGCTCGCCCGTCAGCACCACGCTGTTGACCGAGACCGGATTGAGCTTGCCGCCGTCGATGATGGCGATGTGGCGGGTGGCGGGATCGACCACGATCACGGCATGACCGGAGCGGGAAATGGTCGCATCGCCGAAATCGAGCGAAATCCGGTTCTTCCGGTCGCGGCCGATCGCATTGGTGCCGGGATAGATCGGCTTGGCGTTGCCGATGCCCGGCCCCTCGACCACCACAAGACGAGCGACCGGATTATTGGAGCGCTTGTCGACGATCTGGGTGGCGACCTCGTCGAAATCGGCGTCAGCGCGCGCGGGCGCTTCCTCGGGGATGCGGCGCGGCGCGAGATGGGTGCGGTCGTCGTCCCGGTCGCGGGATGTTGTCATGGCCTAGGTCCCTTGCTCGGACGGTAAGTCGCAAACCGCGCGCGGCGCCATGGCTCAGGCCGCCGCCGCGGTCGATTGGGGGCGGCGAAAGCGGAAGGTGACCCCGCCGACCGTGACGAGGTCGCCGTCCGCCAACACCGCATGCTCGCGGTGGACGCCATTGACCAGCACGGGATTGGGCTCCGACCGACCGGCGGTCTGGTTGCGGATCTCGAAGGTGCCGGCGGCGTTCAGTTCCAACAGCGCATGATGGCGCGAAACGGTGACGTCCTTGATCTGGATGTCGTCGTCCGAATGCCGGCCGATCACGACCCGCGCGCGCTCGACCGCGACCACGCCGGGTTCATCCTCGAATTCCAAAACCGCTAGGGAGGGCTTGCCGGCCGATGCCGGGCGCGCAACGACGGCTTCGGGGATCGTCGCCTTGATGCCGGCCTCGGCGCGCCGCCGTGCCGCGGACTCGCGACGAACCTTCGTTCCGATCACGATACTGATGACCAACACGACAAGGACCAGCGTCGTCAATTGGAAGCCCGCGGTCGCCATCCAGTCCAACATCAAGCAGATACCCTCACCCTTGGTCCCGTCAAAACAACATGCGGTATCGTGACGCGACGAAGGACCAGTCCATTGGTCCCAATCAATCATGTCAGACCGATCGTGCCCGTTAGACGGGTGCCGCGCGCGCGGCAGACCTCCCTGAAAGACCGCAAAAACAACCTTATCTTAAGCCTATGACGTCCCTAACGCCACGTCACTAGCCTAGAGCATTTCCCGATCGGATGGACTATCCGATGGACAAGGAATTGCTCCAGTTTTAACAGCTTGAGCCGGTCCTTGTCGTTCGGATCATTTCGATCCGAACGGGACGGGCTCTCGCGAACGTCCGGAGCCTGCCATGCCCATCTTTCGAACCATTCTTGTCCTCGCCGCGCTGGTATTCCTCGCGCTTGTCGTTTGGGCGGCCTTCAACGCGTCGATCATCGACAGCTTCGCCATGGTCGCGGCCGATCCATGGGGCCTCGTCGCGCTGGTTGATCTTTACGCCGGCTTCGCGGTGACGTCCTTTGTGGTCGCCAGCTTCGAGCGCAGCCGGCCGGTCGGCGTCATCGTCATCCTGGGCATCTTCCTGCTCGGCAACGTGGTCTCGCTTCTTTGGCTCGCCGCGCGCCTGCCGGACCTGATGCGACGGCTCAGATCCGCGCCTTGAAGCGCTCGGTCGCCGCGATGAGTTCGTGCAGGATGCCCGGCTCGGTTACCGTGTGGCCGGCATCGTCGACGATGCGGAAATCCGCCTCCGGCCACCTCTCGTGCAGATCGAATGCGATGAAGATCGGCGTGCACATGTCGTAACGGCCGTGCACGATCACGCCTGGAATATGTCGAATCCGGTCGACATCGGCGAGGAGTTGGTCGTCCTGTCGGAAGAAGCCGCGGTTGACGAAGTAATGGCATTCGATCCGCGCGAAAGCGATCGCGAAACGGTCCTCGCCGAAGGCGGCCGCCCGGCCGCGGTCCGGCAGGAGCGAAAGCGTGGAGCCCTCCCAGGTCGCCCAGGCCTTGGCCGCCGTAAGCTGCGTCGCCGGGTCTTCGGATGTCAGCCGCCGGTGATAGGCCGCGATCATGTCGCCGCGTTCCTCCGGCGGGATCAGCGCGCGGTAGGGCGCGAAGAAATCCGGGAAGATCGTGTCCGCGCCGGACTGGTAGAACCATTCCAGTTCGCGCCGGCGCAGCGTGAAAATCCCGCGCAATACCAATTCGCTGACCCGCTCCGGATAGGTCTCGGCATAAGCGAGCGCGAGGGTCGAACCCCAGGAGCCGCCGCAAAGCTGCCAGCGGTCGATGCTAAGATGCACGCGAACGCGCTCCATGTCGGCCACGAGGTCCCAGGTGGTGTTTTCGCGCAGCTCCGCGTGCGGCGTCGATTTCCCGCAGCCGCGCTGATCGAACAGAACGATTCGGTAGACGGCCGGATCATGCAGCCGGCGCATGGCCGGATGGATCCCGCCGCCCGGCCCGCCATGGATCATGATCACCGGCTTGCCACGAGGATTGCCGCATTCCTCGACATAGATCTCATGCAGTTCGGAAACCTGGAGCCGGCCGGCGCGATACGGTTCGATCGGCGGGAAGAGTGCATGGCGCGGTTCGGTCACGGGCGTGTTTTCCGGGATGTGAAAGGTCGCGAATGGTGAGAAGAACTCGGTTCTAAATGTTAAACAGAAAATTCGTGCAACGCCAACTTCGCGGGCGCGTTCGATAATTCGTTCCAGA
>JBEINZ010000070.1:0-12135 GCA_040377825.1 Hyphomicrobiales bacterium
CCATCTCCACCGTCACCGCGAGGACGGACGTCCGTCCGGGCGCCCGCGTCCTCGGTCCGACGGGCTGGACATAAACGGGCACATCGGGGCGACGAAGGGTCATTTAGCCCGTTCTGCTTTGTCAATCGGACATTGGGTATTTCGTGCCGGTATCGGCGAGCACACTGATTGGACGCTCTCCCGGCAAGACTCTCCCGCGAAAGCGGTTTCCGCTGCTGTCGGCGCAAGGACACAATAGTTGCCACAACCCCAAATCTATCGCTTCCATCACCTTCTGCCCTTGAAGGAGAAGGCGCAGGATCCAAGGATTCAGAGCGGTAAAACATAAACCCATCCCCCGATCTGCAATATCACAAAACCAGCGGATTTCGTTCGACGCACCGCGCGCCGCCCCAGGAAAACACGTGACGAACCTGTGGGACCCAACACCTTCCCACAGCCTTCCCACGGCATGAGATACCCCCCTGAAAACATTGGCGACCCCGGCACGATTCGAACGTGCGGCCAACAGCTTAGAAGGCTGCTGCTCTATCCCCTGAGCTACGGGGCCGATTAGTTGAGGCGCGATTGTAACCGCGCCCGAGTTCAATGCGTCCAACTGCCGATGCGGCCGAATTTGAAGTTGTCCGAGTAGGACATCACCTTCGGTTTACGCTCATGCGGTTCCTGCAGCACGTGCGGAATGCCATTCTTCTCGCAATAGGCAATCGCCTCTTCCTTCGTCTTGAAAAAGAGGCGAACTTGACCCCTCATATCGGCCGACGATGTCCAGCCCATCAAGGGCTCAATGCGACGCGGGGTTTCCGGTTCGTAGTCCAGACACCAGTGTTGGGTCTTGGCCGTGCCGGATTGCATGGCCGTCTTTGCCGGTCGATAGATGCGAGCCAACATCGCGCCGCTCCGTTTTGTCTTCGACATGCTCGCCGGCCGCGATAAGTGACGCTCAAGGCGAACCGAACTTCGGCCGAGAAATAGGCAATCGGCGCGCACTTGTCGAGCGGCTAGAGCATTTCCCGATCGGATGGACTCATCCGATCGACAAGGAATTGCTCCAGAGGCTAGACCTTGGGCCAATCCATTCGGGATCGAGCCGTCCGGAATTATTGTGGGCAGGCAGGCTGCCCCTGACCTCCGCAGGCCGGCTGCCTTTGCGGCTGACCCGGTTGTTGCTGCGGCATCTGGCGCATCACCGGCGGCTGGGCGGCCGGCGGGCGGACTTGCACCGGTTGCGGTTGCGGTTGCGGCTGCGGCGCGGGGGCTTGGCGAATGATCTGTTGTTGCGGGACAGGCGCCGGCTGCGGCCGCGGTTGCATAACGGGCTGTTGCTGGACCGGCGCGGGCGGCTGAGCGCGCATCACGGGCTGTTGCTGGATCTGAGTCGGCGGTTGGGCGCGCATCACGGGCTGTTCGATTGGTGCTGGCCGGAGTTGCTGGCGCTGGATCGGTGGTTCGACGGGGGCCTTAGGAACAGGCCGCGGCTGCACAACCTCTTGCCGAACGGGCGCCTGAAGCTGGCGCTGCTGCAATATCGGCTGTTGGGGCAGCGGTTGCGGCGGACGTTGCTGGACGGGCTCGGCGGCCTGAGGCTGCTGGCGGGCCGGTAGTGGTCGTGCTTGAAGCGGCGCGATCGACGGCTGATCAGGCGCTTGCGGCCGAACAACGGACGGTTGGGACACCGACGGCTGGGACGGCTGAGCCGGAACGACGGGCTGCTGAATCGGTCGGATCGTGGCCGGCTGCTGTGCCGGAAGCCGTGGCAGCTCCGCCGGCTTTGGCAAAGCTTGGACAGGCGGACGATCGGTTACGTCAGCGCCCGGGAGCGGCTTTGGCGCTGCGCCTTGGGCTGCGGGCGGGACCAAGACGGGCGGCGGCGGCGATTGCACCGCCGGCTGAGCCGGCAATGGATCCGGCTGTAACGGCTTGGCTTTCAACGCATCCACCGGATCCCCACCAGGCGAAGCCGCTGGAGCAATCGGCGGCTGAGGAGCGGCGTTGGCGGCCGGCGCCTGAGTGACCGGCTGAGCCGGCAGAGGCTTCGGCGCGAGCGGTTTATTCGCCAATGCGGGGCCAGAGTCTTGCGTGCTCGCGGGCGGCACGGGCAACGGCTGCGCGGACGCAGGATTTGTGGCCGGTTGCACGGGCGGCTGACCCGGCAAAGGCTGGGGAGGCTTGGCTCCATCCGCCGGAAGCGCATTTGGAGCGGCCGTCGGTGCGCCAGCGGGCTGGGCTGGCAATGGGCTCGGTTGAACCGTCTTTTTCTTAAGCGGGTCGACCGCCTCTTGGGGCTGGACGGCAGGCGCCGCGCTCGAGGGCGCCAACGGCGCGGCAGGGGTCGCGGTTTGCGGCAGCGGCGGTTGTGCGGCAGGCTGGCCGGGCAGTGGCTTTGTCTTGGACGGTTCGACCGACTGCAGCGGTTGGAGCGCCGGCTGGGTTGGCGCGGTGGCCGGCATCAACGGCGAGACCGTCGCGCCACTCTGCGGAACGACCGGCTGCAGGCGCCCGGCCGGCGGCGCGGCAAGCGGAACCACACCGGACGGCACGGCGCCGGACGGCGCGGCACCCCCGGGCTGAGGCGCGGGCCGGCCCGGAACAGCTGGTCCGCTTTGCTCGCGTACCAGCGCCGCCTTGCGCGCGGCAGACGGCGGCAGGCTCACGCGCATGCTGCCGGCCGGGACGGCCGACGCTTCGGTAGTCGTGCCGCTGGGCGAACCCGCGATCACTGGCTGACCTGGGACGGCTTGGCCCGGAACGGCTTGGCCGGGGACTCGGTTGGCCAGGAATTGGTTGGCCAGGAATTGGTTGGCCAGGAATCGGCTGAGCTTGGACTGGCTGACCTGGGGGGGCCGGCTGGACCTGCCCAGCCTGTCCACGCCCCGGCACGGGCACGGCTTGTCCTGGTAATCCAGGCGTGGGTAATCCAGGCGTGGGTAATCCAGGCGTGGGCAATCCAGGCGTGGGCAATCCAGGGACGGGCGACCCAAGCTGCGGCTGTTGAGGAACCTGAGGCTGCACGACTTGTCCATCCGGGCGGACGATCGTTTCACGACGGCTGCGTTGGTCGATCGTGATCGAGTTGTGAATATTCACGAAAATGAAGTTGTTGCGCGGCGGCTGCACATAGACCGGCGGGCGGACATAGATCGGTACCGGCACGTAGTTCGGGCTTGGCAGCTCATAATACTCGATCGGCGGCGGCGGCGGCGGCAGCTCGACGATGAAGCGCGGGCGCGGCGGCAGGAAAATGAAGGGCGGCGGCGGCGGCGGCGCAAAACCGAAGTCCGGATCGTCGAAATAGAGCACCGGCCGCTCGATGTAGATCACTTCCTCGCGCGGTGGTGGGGCTATGTCATAGGGGATCGGTCGAAACGAACGCGGCGGCTCGTAGGACGCCGTCAAGCGATCCAGCCGACGCCGGGCATCGCCCGCATGCGGGCCGTTCGGGTATCGCCGCAAATAGGACCAGTAGGCCTCGGGCGTGCCGACGGTCACCGTGCGCCGCCACGTGATCGACTCACGCCGCGCCGCGACGATCGCGCGAACACGCTTGGCGAGCGGGTCGGTCGGATAGGCCTCGATGAAGTTTTCGTAGTCCTTCAGCGTGTCGCGCTCGATGGCGGCCGCGTAGGCGGACTCGGCGCCGAGTTCACGCAGCGGCCGCCGGCGCATCGCGTCGCCATCCGCGGCGGACACCGCGGGCGCCGGAGCGTCCGGCGCGCGCTCGAACAGCGTCACCTGATTGCGCAGGCGCGACGCGCTCCACGGAATTTGCGCACCCTTGGTGAGTTCGTTGACGCGCAGGCGAGCGCGATCGAATGCCTGATCGAGCGGTAAGCCGCCCTCGCGCAACATTTCGGCAAGGCCCTGGGCGAACGGCGCATACGGACCCTGCGTCTCTTGCGCGATCGTGCCGGGTGCGGCGTTGAACGCGATGAGCGTATCAGTCTCGGGCTCGACGAGGGCGAGGCCGCCGGCGAGCGGCTGACCTTCACGCGCATAGGGCTGGTTGCGCGCCGCGTCGAGAACAACAAACGACGCCTTCAGCCGCATCGCCGCCAGCGGGCGCGTCAAATCACTGACACGAATGGCCGAAATCGGCACGTCCGTGTCGCGGACGATCCGAGCGCCGACCGGAACGAAGTAGTTTTCACCCTCGAACTGCAGCCCGTAGCCGGACAGGTAAACAGCCGCGACCGTGTTCGGACCGGCGGCGGCGGCCTTCTGCAAAAAGTCCTTGAACGACCGACGGAAAGTTTCTTCGTCCAGGTCGCGCGCACCGATCACGTCGAAGCCGGCGGCTTGCAGCGTTTGCGCGATCAGACCGGCATCATTGGCCGAGGTCAGAAGTGGGGCTTCCGGATATTCGGCATTGCCGACCACGAAGGCAATACGCGTCTCGCTTTGCGGCACGGCTGGCTGTGGACCGGCGGACTGCGCATCAACCCGCGTAACGGCCGCAATCACCATGAAGGCCGAAACGGCCGCGAATAATCGGACAATCTTCTTCATGAACGACCCCAAGCACATTAAAATCCGGCCACGCCCTAAAGCAATTCCCGATCGGATGCGCTCATCCGATCGGGAATTGCTCCAGATTCAAGAGCTTGAGCCGGTCTTTTCCTTCGGATCGCTTAGATCCGAACGCGACGGGCTCTAGCACCAGAAACATTCGAAAACGGTATAGTTCGATCGGGGCGGAAAAATGTTGTGGTTGGGTTGGAACCAAGAACGGATCGGCACAAATGCCAGGGCTCGCGCCCCAATGACAATCGCCGACAAAGGCCCTATCCTGCGGTCTTTCTCAGTTCGGACCGCGCCATGTTCCTCGTGATCGATAACTACGACAGCTTCACCTACAACCTCGTGCATTATATCGGCGAGCTTGGCGCCGCGATGAAGGTCGTGCGCAATGACAAGATCACGGTCGAACAGATCGTGGCGATGGACCCGGAGGGCATTGTGCTTTCGCCCGGGCCCTGCACGCCGAACGAGGCCGGCGTTTGCCTGGAGACGGTGCGCCGACTTGGCGCCGTCATGCCGATCTTCGGGGTATGTCTCGGCCATCAGGCGATCGGCCAAGCCTATGGTGGGCACGTCATCCGCGCGCCGCACCTCATGCATGGCAAGACCTCCGTCATCCGCCATGATGGACGCGGCGTCTTCCGGGGCCTGAATAGCGACTTTACCGGCACGCGCTATCATTCCTTGATCGTCGAGCGCCAAACGATGCCAGACGCGCTCGTTGCCGTCGCCGGCTCCGACGATGGCCTAATCATGGGCCTGATGCACCGCGATCACCCCGTGCACGGCGTGCAATTCCACCCGGAGTCGATCGCCTCGGAAAACGGGCACAGGATCATCGGCAACTTCCTTCAGATCGCCCGCGACTTCAACAAGACCCATCGCGGACGCAAGCAGGCCGCCTGAACGGCCTTGACGCGCGCCGCGCGAGCGCGGAAAAGCGCAACGGTCACGTCCTGTAACGCCGCCTGGAAATCACCATGACCGACTTGAAACCCCTCATCGGCAAGGCCGCCACCGGCGTCGCGCTCTCGCGCGAGGAAGCACGCGCGGCCTTCGCGGTCATGATGTCCGGCGAGGCGACGCCGGCTCAGATCGGCGGATTGTTGATGGCGATGCGCGTGCGCGGGGAGACCGTCGACGAGATCACCGGCGCGGTGGAGACAATGCGCGCCAAGATGCTGCGCGTGGCGGCGCCGGAGGGCGCGATCGATATTGTCGGCACCGGCGGCGATGCCTCGGGCAGCTTCAATGTTTCGACTGCGTCCGCCTTCGTCGTAGCGGCCGCCGGCGTACCGGTGGCAAAGCACGGCAATCGTGCCCTCTCATCGAAGTCCGGCGCGGCGGATGTCTTGCAGGCGCTCGGCGTGAAGATCGATATCGGCCCCGACACGATCGCCGATTGCATCAAGGTGGCGGGCGTCGGCTTCATGTTCGCTCCGGCCCACCATAGCGCGATGAAACATGTCGGCCCGGCGCGGGTCGAGCTCGGCACGCGCACCCTGTTCAATCTGCTCGGGCCGCTGTCCAATCCGGCCGGGGTCAAGCGGCAGATGACCGGCGTCTTCGCGCGCGCCTGGGTCGAGCCGATTGCCCATGTGCTGGGCAATCTCGGGGCCGAGCGCGCCTGGGTCGTGCATGGCTCCGACGGGCTCGACGAGATCACCACGACCGGACCGAGCGCCGTCGCGATGCTCGACTTCGGCCGCGTGACCACCTTCGAGGTGACGCCGGAATCGGTCGGGCTGAAGCGCGCCGCGCCGGAAGATCTGAAGGGCGGCGACGCGACCGTTAACGCGGCGGCGCTTCGCGCGGTGCTCGCCGGCGAGGCGTCGGCCTATCGCGACATCGTATTGATGAACGCGGGCGCGGCGCTTGTGGTCGCCGACAAGGCGTCAAGCCTTGCCGAGGGCGTCGCCCAGGCGGCGCACGCGATCGACAGTGGCTCGGCGCTATCACGGCTCGACGCGCTGATCGCGGTTTCGAACGCCTAAGGCGTCTCCCGATCGGATGGGAACATCCGACCGATAACTCTAGCGCTTGAGCCCAACGAGCACGGACGGCCATGACCGACATTTTGCGCAAGATCGAAATCTACAAGCGCGCGGAGATCGTCGCCGCGAAGGCCGCCGTGCCCGAGGCCGAGATCCGCGCCCGCGCCGCCGCCGCTTCGCCACCGCGCGCATTTCTGGACGCGATCCGTCGAAAGCACGCCGACAGCCAGCCGGCGCTCATCGCCGAAATCAAGAAAGCCAGCCCGTCGAAGGGCTTGATCCGGGCCGATTTCGATCCGCCGAGCCTCGCGCGCGCCTATGCCGAAGGCGGCGCCGCGTGCCTTTCGGTGCTAACCGACGCGCCGTCCTTTCAAGGCCATCCGGACTATCTCGCCGCCGCGCGCGCGGCCTCCGGCCTGCCAGCGCTGCGCAAGGATTTTCTCTTCGAGCCCTATCAGGTTTACGAGGCGCGGGCCTGGGGCGCCGACTGCATCCTCATCATCATGGCCTCGCTTAACGACGAGGCGGCCCGCGCGCTGGAAGCGACCGCCGAGGATCTCGGCATGGACGTCCTCGTCGAGGTCCATGACGAAGCCGAACTCGACCGCGCCCTCAAGCTCCGCTCGCCCCTGATCGGCATCAACAACCGCAACCTCAAGACCTTCGAGGTCAGCCTCGCGACCGCCGAGCGCCTCGCCCCCATGATCCCCAAGGACCGCGTGATCGTCGGCGAAAGCGGCATCTTCACCAGGGCCGACATCGCCCGGCTCGAAGCGGTCGGAATCGGGACCTATCTCATCGGCGAAAGCCTGATGCGGGAGGAAGACGTGGCGATGGCGACAAGGGAGCTGTTGGGCGGGGGGTGAGATTGGGGGAGCAGGGAGACCGGGTTAGGCGTTTGAAGGAAACGAGTGTATATAGGATTGCAGTACAAGAGGAGTCCAGCATGGCTGATTTGGCTCAAAAGCGCGATGTCGCGGTTTCCATGCGTTTACGCAACGAAGACATAGGCATTATCGATCGCGGGGCTCAAATTAGCGGGCTGTCGAGGACGGAGTTCGTGCGCCGATCGGCGCTTCACGAAGCCCAGATCGCCATCTTGAACGAGACCATCGTGCGGTTTTCGCCGGAGGCTTTCGAGCGGTTCCTCGCCGCAATCGATGCGCCGGTCGCGGCTGTCCCGGCCCAGATGCGCAGCCGGCTTTCGCGGACGGCGCCCTGGGACGAAAATTCTGAAGGATGATCTCCCGACCGGCTCCACTCAATTCGGCGCATGATCTATCAACGTTCAATTGTGGAAAATCCGCTCTGAATGACTGGCTGCGGACCTATGCTCTGGCCAATCAGGCCAAGGGCTTTACCCGAGTGATGGTCGTCTGTGACGATTGGCGCGTGATCGGATTTTACGGACTGGCGCCGACGGCGGTGCCGCCTTCAATCCTATCCCGCAAAGTGCTTACCGGCCGGCCGCCCGATCCGGTTCCATGCATCCTCTTCGGTCAGCTTGCCGTCGATATTGCTTTTGCCGGCAAAGGTATCGGCAGCGCGCTGCTTCGACACGCGCTGGAGCGTTGCATTGGCGCTGCGGAGACGATCGGAGGAAGGGCCGTCATCGTCCGAGCCATCGATGCCCATGCCGAAGCGTTCTGGACTTCGTGCGGCTTTACGCCGTCGACTTCGGATTCTTCGACATTGTTTCGATCGATCGAAGACATCGGAGCGTGGCTCGCCCAAACCTCACCCGAGTAGCTCAACCTTCCCCGCGATTACCCGCGCGCCATTCGCTTGGGCTTTGGCCTGTCACCCGTTTGAATTCGCGATTGAAATTGGACTTGGTCTGGAAACCGACGTCGAAAAGGATGGCGGTCACCGGGCGATCGGTATCTCGCAATAACGCCTGCGCTTCGCTCACCCGGAAGCCATTGACGTATTGCGAGACGTTCACGCGATAAGTCCTGTTCACGGCCGAAGAGATGGATCGGACGGGAAGGCCCGCGCAACGGGCGAGACGATCCAAGGTCAGGTCCGGATCACGGTAGAGGGTGCGTTCGCGAAGGAGCGCATCGACTTGCGCGAGGATCGCGGCATCCTCGGCGCTCGTCTCTGCCGGTTGGCTCGCATTTTCGACCAGAGGCAGACGCGGGGATGCTGACTCGCCGAGATGCCCGACCGCGTCAATCGGCATCGGGGTAGCCGGCCGCGAATACCCGATACGCGCAATTGCAAGTGCACAGATTATCAGTGTTGCCAACTGGACGACGGATACAAACAACGGCGTTCTGCTTCCGCCTCCAAATTCAATATCAAACGCAATGACCGCATCGAGTATGGCCCCCGAAATGACAAGCCCGCCGAGCAGGAGGCTGGCTTCGCGCGCCGGCGCGGCATCCTGAAGCCGGGCGAAGGTAAGATCGTCCGGGCTTCTGAAACCGACGGCGAGGATGGCAACGCCATAGGTGAGATAGAGTGCGAAAAGCACTAGGTCGATCGGCTGCGGCCAGACGAGGACCAGGATGGCAATCCCAACAGCGGGAATCGCCGGGATCAGCACGATTTGCCTCCAGCGCGCCGCAGGCTGGCGGAGGTCGCTGACCGCCCAGTAGGCCATCGGCGGCAGAAGCGAGGCGGTGACGGGCTGGATGAGCCTGACGGCCGCAATATCGAAGCTCCATCGCAAGCCAACAAGAATTGCCTGAAGCATGGCGACGGTCAAAAACAGGATCAACGGCCAGCGTAGCCCGACCTCGCGGTCGCGCAGGACAAACTGGCCAATCATCACGCCAAGCAAGAGCGCGACAATGAACGGAACAGGAATCGCAAGCATCTTAAGGACTCAAGGGAGGCTGCAGGCCATACGACCTGTCGCGGCTGTGCCTCGATCACGATCGCGGTCGACCTCAATCGCGTTCAAGGTCGTTCTTACGGGCGAAGAAGCACACAAGTGGCGCGTGGTTCAACGTCCAATGTGGAGCTTCCCATGAAAACGATCGTCTCGATTGCCGTGACTGCCGGCCTTTGCCTGATTGCCACGGTGGCACAAGCCGCCGACCAAGTCGGCTTTCGCCAGCTAACCATCCCCGTACCTGAGCTCGGCGGCACCATCCCGGCATTTGTCTGGTATCCGACCGCTGCTGGCGGCACTAAGACCCTTCTCGGCGACAATGCCGTGTTTTATGGTCATGAAGCTTTCCGCGACGCGCCTGTTGAGGCAGGTGGACATCCTTTGATCGTGGTCTCGCATGGGTCTGGCGGCAACGCCGTGGGGCTCGGCTGGCTTAACGCATCGCTCGCGGCCATGGGGTATGTGGTGGTTGCGCCGAACCATCCCGGGACGACGTCCGGCGATTCCAGTCCGAAGAAGACCGTCGAACTCTGGAATCGCCCCATCAACCTGTCGGCGACCCTTGATGCCATTATGGCGGATCCGACCTTCGCCCCGTCAATCGATCCAGCCAGGATCGGCGCACTGGGCTTCTCGCTCGGTGGACACGATGTAATGGCACTCGCCGGAGCCGAGCAGCGGCGACGCCAATTTGCTGAATTCTGTTTCAGGGAGCAGTCGGAAGCGTCAGGCACTTGTAAATGGCTGGCGCGCGGCGGCGTCGATTTGACGGCGCTCGATCCGCGCTTCGAGGAAAACCACCGCGATCCTAGGATTAAGGCGATTGTCGCGGTCGATCCCGGCCTCACCCAATCATTTGCTGAAGAGACTTTGAATTCTATCCGGGTTCCCGTGCAGTTCATCAACCTTGGAACCCAGCAAACCACCCCCAGTATTGTCGAGGCCCACTATCTCGCAAGCATCGTTCCCGGCGCGCGGTTGAAGCGCGTGCCCGATGCTGTGCATTTCAGCTTCCTCGGCCGCTGCAAGCCCGAGGCATCGAAGATATTGGAATCTATCGGCGACGATCCCGTCTGCACCGATGCCGGCGGCCGCGACAGGGCGGCCCTGCATCAGGATATGATCTCCATCTTAGGTGTGTTCCTTTCGGAAACGCTGCCCGATTCGAAGTGAGACGAAATTCAGAAGTAGCTGTCACAGAGAGCTGAAGCCAGTTTCGCGATTTCGATGTGTTGGCTACTTCACGCGCACGTTATCTACGAATGCCATTTCGCGGCGTCGGATCGCCTCGATCCGAACGGGACAGGCTCAAGGCCATGCCTGAACGTGATTACTTATGACCCACTGACGGCTACCGTAAACACCCCCTTCCCCACCCCACCACCTCCCGCTAATCTCCGACCTCAGCCCGCAACCCACCCGAGTCCCCGCCCCGTGTCCTCATCCCTCACCCATCTCGACGAGACCGGCGCGGCGCATATGGTGGATGTGGGGGATAAGGCCGCGACATCGCGGGTGGCGGTGGCGGTCGGGCAGGTGGTGATGCTGGCGGAAACGCTGGCGATGATCCGGGCCGGGCTCGCCAAAAAGGGAGACGTGATCGCGACCGCGCGGATTGCCGGGATCATGGCGGCGAAACGCGCGCATGAGCTGATCCCGCTCTGCCATCCGCTGCTTCTGACCAAGGTTTCCGTCGATATCGAGCCCGACGACGCCCTGCCGGGCCTACGCGTGACCGCCACCGCGAGGGTCAACGGCCAGACCGGCGTGGAAATGGAGGCGCTGACGGCGGCGTCCGTGGCGTGTCTCACGATCTACGACATGGCCAAGGCGGTCGACCGCAGGATGACCATCGGCGGGATCCGCGTCGTGGAAAAATCCGGCGGCAAATCCGGCGATTGGCGAGCCTGACGTGAACCGCCCCAATGAGCCCGCCGCCACACCGTCCGATTTGCTCTCCGTAGAGGAAGCGCGCGCCCGGATGCTGGCGGGCGTTGAGCCGACGGGGATCGAGACGGTCGATCTGGCGGCGGCGGCCGGCCGCGTGCTCGCCTCAGACCTTCGGGCGAGGCGCACCCAGCCGCCCTTCCCGGCCTCCTCGATGGACGGCTATGCCTGCCGTGCCGCCGATATCGCCGCGCCGCCGGCAAGGCTGAGGGTCATAGGCACGGCACCGGCCGGCCGCGCCTATGACGGCGAGGTCGGCCAGGGCGAGGCGGTGCGGATCTTTACAGGCGCGCCGGTGCCGAAAGGGGCGGACGTCGTGCTCATCCAAGAAGACGCGACGCCGCAGCCGGACGGTTCGATCATCGCGCGCGCGGGGACGCGGGCGGGCGCGAATATTCGCCCTGTTGGCCTCGATTTTCGCGAGGGCGACATTCTTCTTCCCGCCGGCCGCCGGCTGGATTGGCGCGCCCTCTCGCTCGCCGCCGCCATGAACCACGCGGTGCTGCACGTCCGCCGCCGCCCGCGCGTGGCGATCTTGGCAACCGGCGACGAACTCGTGCGCCCGGGCGAGGCGCCGGGGCCGGACCAGATCGTGGCCTCCAATTCCTTCGGCGTGGCCGCGTTCGCGCGCGACCTCGGCGCCGAACCGATCGACCTCGGCATCGCGCCGGACATCGAGGCGGCAATCGCCGAGCGCGCGGCCGCCGCGATCGACGGCGGCGCCGACATTCTCGTCACGCTCGGCGGCGCCTCGGTCGGCGATCTCGATCTGGTGCAATCCACGCTCGGCGCAATCGGGATGGACCTCGGCTTCTGGAAAATCGCCATGCGGCC
>JBEINZ010000262.1:0-4176 GCA_040377825.1 Hyphomicrobiales bacterium
AACCTCTCCATTGCCGAGGTCGCGGCCAAGATCGGCGTCGACCGGCATGTGATCGGCGATGCCGAACGCGGCAAGCCATCGACGGGGATCGCCATCTATGCCGGTCTGCTCTGGGCCATGGGGCTGGCCGATCAGCTGGGCCGTGTCGCCGATCCGTTGAGCGACGAGGAGGGCCTGACGCTGGCCAAGGCGCAAGGCCGTGACAAGGCCGGTGGCCGGAAAGCGCTCGACAATGATTTCTAGACCAACAGGGGCGGAGGAGTGCTTCGTCTATGTGACCCTGCCGGGTGAGACCGCGGCGGTCACAGCCGGGCGCTATGTGCGCGAGACGAACCGGCAAGGCGTCACCACCGGGCGCTTCGTCTATGGCCGAAGCTATCTCGCCCGCGCCGATGCCGTTGAGATCGATCCAGCAGAACTGAAGCTCGGCGCGCGCACCTATGAAACGGTGCTGATGAAGGGCCTGTTCGGCGCGTTGCGGGATGCCGGGCCAGATTATTGGGGGCGTCGTGTCATCGAGAAGCATGCCGGGCTCACAGAGCTCGGCGAACTCGACTATCTCCTTCATTCGCCCGACGACCGCGCGGGAGCGCTCGGTTTCGGGCTGGGACAAGCGCCGCCGGCGCCCATCCGCACTTTCAACCGCACGCTCGATCTCGCCCGCCTTCAGGAGATCGCCGATCGGCTGGTGAACGACGAGCCACGCGCCACGGACAACGAGGCCGCGCAAGTGGAGGAACTGCTGCTGCTTGGCACCTCGATGGGCGGCGCACGGCCCAAAGCCGTTGTCGAGGATGCGGACGGGCTGTGGCTCGCCAAGTTCAACCGTTCTGACGACAAATGGAACATGGCGCGGGTTGAGCATGCCATGCTGCTGCTGGCGCGCGCTTGCGGCCTCCTCTCCGCGACAAGCCGTGTCGACACCATCGGCGATCGGGATGTGCTGCTGGTCAAGCGCTTCGATCGCGAGAAGGTTGCCAAGGGTTACACGCGAGCCCGAATGGTGAGCGCCCTCACGCTGCTGCGCGCCGACGAGTCCCAGCGCGAGCGCTGGTCCTATGTCGTGCTGGCCGAGGAACTGCGCCGGATCAGCGCCGACCCCAGGCGTGATGCCGCCGAGCTCTTCCGGCGGATGCTGTTCAACTCGCTGATCTCGAACATCGACGATCACCCGCGCAACCACGCCGTGATCGCACCGCACCGCGAATGGCGGCTCTCGCCGGCCTATGATCTCACGCCCTCAGTGCCGGTCAGCACCGATCGCCGTGACCTTGCCATGGCGGCGGGCGATCTTGGTCGCTGGGCAAATGCCCGCAACCTGCTGAGCCAGGCGCCGCGCTTCCTACTCGATCCTTCTGAGGCCGGCGCCATGATCGACGCCATGGAGGGGGCCGTCAAAGGTGGCTGGTATGCGATCGCGCGCAGTGCGGGCGTAGCCGAAGCGGACTGTGCCACGATCGTCAATGCCTTCGCCTATCCCGGCTTCCGCATGTGAAGGCCCGAAGGGTTGTGAAGCCATGTTCCGGTTAAGCGGTATCGCGCGCGCGAAGTGAGCGCCAAGCGAAAGACCGCTTCGAAACCCTTCGCCTCAAGGAGGGGCGCCCCTTTAGGTTCTTCCCGGCGCATATTGTATGCGGGCGGCGGCAGCGCGATCCATCGCCAGCGGCAAAGGTGCGAACCGGGTTCGCACCCGGAGAGGTTCGCAGGTTCGCACTGGGTTTCGCGCGGTATCAGTCTGCGAAGGGATCAAGGATCGCGACGCCTGTCCGGGCGACGTCGGCGATGTTCCGCGTGACGAGCGTCAAGTCGTGGACTTTGGCGGTTGCCGCCAGCAACCCGTCGACCAGCGGCAGTGGATCGGGGACGCTCAAGAGCGCCCAGGCCTCGGCAACGGGCTCATCAATAGGAAGCACACGATCTCCAAGGCGAGTCCGCATCTGCGAGAACCACTGGTCAAAGCGATCGGCCTGATCGGGATCGTTGCGGCGCTTCAATTCGATACCACGCCGAATTTCGGCGAGGACAACGACGCTCGTGCCGATTTCCTTCACAGGCGTTTGGGCGACCCATTTGGCGACGTTCGGGTGCGCCCGCTCTCGCTTGCGGATCTCGGAAATGACGTTTGTATCGAGGAGGAATTTCAAAGCTCGACCTCACGCCAGCCCTTCTGGCGCGGTTGATCGAAGATGCCCGCAAACGCATCGTCCGGAAGATCAGACCCGAAAACGTCGAAAGCAGTTTTCACTTCGGGATCAATCAGCGCCTGCTCCAAGGTGGATCGAAGCATTTTCGCCCGCTCGGGCTCGCCGCGAAGTGTTTCTGCCAGAGCGCGTATGAGGCCGGTATCCGCTTTGGCGGCTTGAACCTCGACGCGGACAAGGCCGCGAGCAACCGCCCGGCGCCGATGCGTCGTCGAAGCCTTCCTTTGGGACGTGGTCGCCATGGTCACTCCTCCAAGTCCGAGTTTGTCCCGGTTATATCACCGGCAATTTGTTAACGCTATCTGAATCCTGCGTTCGGATGTCGCAACGAAAGTTGACTGGCGTATCGCGAAGATAGCCGCCTGATCCCCAACCGCCTATGCTTTTCCATCGCTTAGCGAAGCGCTGTTTCATCTATTCAGACTGCGTGCCTCGATGGCCATGATCGCCAGATCGCGATAGCGCGCCATGGCCTTCGGGCTCGTTGAAACCGGGTTGATCTCGACGGCCTTGAGACCTTCGACATCGCCCGCCTCCGCAAGCGCGACCAGCTTGCCGAGCTTCGCCCGAAACCGTGCATGGGTCGGCTTCGAGAAATCCGGCGCTGCCGGAAGCGCGCCCGCCTGCGCCTGCTCGATGATCGCCTTGCGCTTGCCGGTTTTCGGGCCACTCTGCCAGGAAGCGGCATTCGCTTGTGCAATCGGGTGATCGGCCAGCGCCGGATCGGCGATGCTGATCTCGGGCCCGCGCTTGTCGATGGCTCGCCATCCGAACCGGCCATCGGGCATCTTGTACACTTCGAACTCGCCGGGCTTCAGCCCGGTGCGCTGCGCACCGCGCTGGGCGTTGAACTTTCTGTCATAGGTCGTGGCTTCCTTGGTCATGGTCGCGCTCCTTCGGGTTGGGTTCAGTTCGAAGTGACCAGCGCCGAGCGGCCTTCGGCGGTGACGCCGTAGATTAGCGGCAGGCGCTTGCCGAACGCGTTGGGGTTCTCGGCAACGAGTCGCATCGCCTCGATCCGCGCATCTTCAAGGGTTGGCGCGCTCGCCCGGGCGTAGCGCCCGGTTCCGAGGAACAGAGCCACGTCGAAGCGAATGGCTTGGGCAAGGACCGCCGCGTTGGCGGCGTCGGCGGGATGAACTTTGCGGCGGCTTTTCATGAGCGATCTCCGTGGGTTACGGGATCGCAGACAGCCTCGACGCCAAAACGAGAGCAACTGCTAAGTTGCTGAAATATTAGATCAAATTGTGTACGTTGACGAAGTTAGCCTCAAGAAGGCCCGTGCATTATACCCAAAACGGCATTTTGGGTATAATCAGCCTTAAGCGATCTGCTCTACTCGAAGAAGCCACAACCTTCGCCGGACATTGTTGAAACCAACAGACTTCGATCAAGAAAGAGGTTCTTCATTTCACAACTGGTCTCGGCGATCAGAAGGCAGCCGTGGCAAGCAGCACCGTGTGTAGCTCGATCACCGCTGCGATCGTCCGGCTCGTGATCGGCGCAAACTGGATCATTCGAACAGATTCTGAGGCGATCTAGGGCGCTCTTTAGGATATGGGCAAACCGAGGAGCGGTCGCGACAAGGCCGCCAAGCGTTCCCTGTGCTCCAGTACTTGCCGTGTAGATGAGGATGCCGCAGCGATCGATCTCGCCGGCAGCTTTCTGACTTGATAAGGCGTAAACACGTTCTTTCAAAGAACTTGCGGGATAGCCGCAATCCAAAGCGATTTCCGCCATTAGAGCGTGGGATATACTATGGAGCAGAACATACGCCGTGCCGGGATAAGCTGGGGCCTTTCCAGCAAATCGCTTCTGCCAATGATAATAGCCAGCGAGCAGTTTTTCATTTCGACGTGCGGTCGCAGCGCCCTGCAACCAAGCCTTGATCACCGCTTCGTCAAAATGAATGAAAATGCCTTCTCCGAATTGCTCGATTGCAGGCAACCAGTCAGCATCACGCGAGATTGGCGCG
>JBEINZ010000127.1:0-9007 GCA_040377825.1 Hyphomicrobiales bacterium
GGTGAGAGCGTCGGCGAGCGTATCGCCGCTGGCCAGGCCGGAGCCGCTGACCGCATATGTCAGCGCTGGATTGGCATCGCCGTATTCTCGGCTCACCGAATTGCCGGAAACGATGAGGCCCCGTGGCGTGACGGTCAGTGTGCCCGTCTGATAGGTGAGCGAATAGTTGCTCGTGGCCGCCAGTGTGCCGCGTTCAATGTTGTAATTGCCGACCCCCGAAGTCGCGGTCGCCGTGGTCGTGATTGCCCCCGTAAGCGCGTCGGCGAGCGTATCGCCGCTGGCGAGGCCGGAGCCGCTGACAGTATAGGTTAGTGCCGGGTTGGCGGCGCCGTATAACCGACTTACGTCGTTGGCGGCAACGGTGATTGCTCGGGGCGTTACGGTCAGATTTGCTTGATTATACACGAGTGTGTAGTTGATAGGCGCGGCTAACGTGCCTTGAGTGATTGTGTATGTGCCGACTGGAGACGTTGTTGTTGCGGTCGTCGCAAGAGCTCCGGTTAGTTGATCGCCGTTCAGCAAGCCAGTGCCGCTGATCGTATAGGTGAGGGCTGGGTTTGCATTTCCATATTCGCGGCTGAGCGCATTGGCGTTTACGACGACTGACAGAGCGAGCGACGTGACCGTCAAGCTGCCATTTTGATAGGTAAGCGCATAGTTGCTGGTCGCCGCGAGTGTCCCACGTTCGATTGCGTAACTGCCCACATTGGATGAAACGGTTGCGGTCGTTGAAAGCGCGCCCGAAAGCACATCGCCGTTGACAAGCCCGGATCCGCTAATTGTGTAAGTAAGCGCTGGATTTGCGCTTCCGAATGGACGGCTGAGCGCATCGCCGGTAACAGTGATGGCTCGTGCCGCAACCGTTAGCGTGCCCGTCTGAAAAGTGACCGCATAATTGCTCGTTGCCGCCAATGTCCCCCGATTGATGTCGTAGTTTCCAACGTTCGAGGTCGTGTTGGCGGCGGTCGTTAGGGCGCCTGACAGCGTATCGCCGTTGACGAGACCCGATCCACTGACGGTATAGGTCAAAGCCGGGTTAGCACTGCCGTATTCGCGGGTGAGCGCGTCGGCCGTGACCGTGATCGCACGCGGAGTGACGGTCAGGTTGTTGGATTGATAGGTCAGAGCATAGTTGCCAGAGGCGGCGAGCGTGCCCTGGTTGATCAGATAGCTGCCGACCGCCGATGTCGTCGTTGCGGGTGTGGTTAGGCCGCCCGTGAGTGTATCGCCGTTGACGAGACCCGATCCACTGACGGTGTAGGTCAAGGCCGGATTGGCATTGCCATATTGGCGGGTGAGCGCGTCGGCCGTGACCGTGACCGCTCGTGCCGTTACGGTGAGATTGTTGGATTGATAGGTCAGGGCATAGTTGCCAGAGGCGGCCAGCGTGCCCTGATTGATGAGGTAGCTGCCGACCGCGGATGTCGTCGTTGCGGATGTGGTTAGGCCGCCCGTGAGTGTATCGCCGTTGACGAGACCCGATCCGCTGACGGTATATGTCAAAGCCGGGTTCGCGCTGCCGTATTCGCGGGTGAGCGCGTTGGCCGTGACCGTGATCGCACGCGGAGTGACCGTATAGACACCTACATTCGAGATTTGGAAGTCATATCCATTGGTCGACGACAGCGTTCCCAGGTCCACGGTGTAAGAATAGGTTCCGGCGGACGCCGTCCCCACCGCGCCGGCTGTCGTTATCGTAGGGCTCCCGGTGTAGGACCCAGCCGAAACACCGCTCGTAAAGGCGCCCGCGACGCCGGCATCGCCCACGATGAAGTAGTTGTCGGTTACCAAGCTCGTCGCGTTATCACCGTAGGTTTTTGTATCGTTTGTGGTCGTCAACGTAAGTTTCGCTGTACTGGCGAAGACATAGCGATTACCCGTCGCGGAGACGGCGGCGCGCGCGGCGGTGTTCCAGACCGCATCATTGTTACTGTTCAAGCCGCCGAAATTGTCGATTCCGGGACTTGCCGAATAGACGAGCCAGCGGCCTGTCGTTGCTTGTACGGCGTTGGCGCCGGCGTTGTTAATGAAGGCCCCTGTCGCGGCAAGCGACACCTCTCCACCGATGATGGACTGATTGAGAGCGATCGTCAGATTCCCGGGTACGTAAACATCGATCATTCCACTGCGCGTATCCGAGGCGTCGAGCGTGAAGCTGGACGCCCGCGACGTCACGCGACGATTGCTTATCGAACCATCGTTCACCGGAGTGCCCACTATAGCCGTCGAGAAAAGCGAGTTAAGTTGGCTAAGATTACCTCTTCCGCTGTCGACATTCTGGATCAGCCAGTTCCCTTTGACGTCCAGGTCAAAGATGGACGATGTCGCCTTCGTCTCGAAGCTTGCGGCCTCGGTCGCGCCGGTCGCCGCGTCAGCCTTCATGTAGGCGAGTATCGTCGAACCGTTTGTCGTGTCGATCGCGCCATTGGCGAAGAAACCATAGAACTTCCCGTTGGCCCCGGTCGAAACCGGAAGCGTCGTGCCAGTTCCGGCGCGGGTATTGATGATCACGGCACCGTTTGAACCGGAGGCGAGGACCGTGCCGCTTTCCGTGCGCGCCGTGCCGGCGATCACTTGAATGCCGGTCGGAAACCAAGTCTTCAGATAGGGATAGAAGTTTGTCCCCGTCCCCCATGTGCTGGCGTCAAATCCGGCTGGAAGCGTATTCTGAAGGTTTGCTGTCGACAGGCCCGTGCCGCCATCGCTGACCGTCTGGCCAGTGGTTTCGATGTCGAAATACGACGAGTTAACGGTGCTGCTGTTGTTGAGACCGATGAGACCGCCTGTTGATGACGAGCCGCTCACGGCACCGTAGGCATAGGTCTGAGATATTGTGGCATTATTCGCGTATCCCACGAGGCCACCCACGATCAGGTTACCCCGTACGGCTCCACCCGCATAGGAGTTGCTGATCGATGTTCCGGGGTCACTCGTTCCGGCGAGACCGGCGACATAGGTATCGCCGCTTACGACGCTCGTCGAATAGGATAGATCTATGGTTCCTCCATTTAACAAATTCCCGACGAGACCACCGACATTGTCATGTCCGGTGACTGAACCCGTCGAATAGGATCTCGAAACAGTGCCTTCATTCCCTCCGACAAGACCACCTATATTGCCGGCCGTGTTGATGCCTGAGTAAGTAGCTGCTACGTTTCCAGTGGCATAGACACTGTTGATTGAGCCACTATTGTTGATATAGCCGGAAAATCCACCAAGGATGTTGGTCCCATTAACGTCCCCGGTTGCATATGCGTTAGTTATGGTCGTGCTGCCGGATACAAACCCAACAAATCCGCCCAGATTTTCTTTGCCATTTACCGAACCAGTTGAATATGAACCTGATATCGAGCCCTGATTTAGTAACCCAACAAAACCGCCGAGGTAATTGAATCCAGTTACGGCACCAGAAGAATGAGAATTGAGGATATCACCGTCATTCACTCCAGCAAAACCACCTAGATTGGTTCGACTCGCGCCAGATCCATTGACAGAACCGGTCGCATAGGACTGGTTGATCGTATTTCCGGACATGTTATAGCCAATAAATCCGCCGGAATCGTCATTGCCGGTAACCACCCCAGTGGCAAAGGAGTTGGTGATTGTTCCATCGGCCGACTCGCCAAAGAGACCCCCGATCCGCGTAGTTCCAGACACGACACCGGTTGCACTCAACTGACTGTAAACGTTGCCAACGCCTCGGCTTGAGCCGATAAGTCCCCCCACGATTTGGGAGCCTTCCACTTTACCTGTCGCATAAGAGTTAGTGACGCTACGTAGCGCAAGGCCAATCAAACCGCCGACGTGCTGGTGGCCGGTTACGTCTCCTGTTGCGTATGAGTTCGAAACGATTTTCTGGGATTGACCGATTAATCCGCCGACCGAATTTCCGCCCCTGACGTCGCCGGTCGCATAGGATGACGATACGGAGCCATCGGAAGTCCCGATCAGCCCACCGACGTTGTCTGAAGTGGCTGATCCGGTAACCGCGCCGGACGCATTGGATTGGGAGATCGAACTATTCAAATCGCTGTAGCCGATCAGACCTCCGATGTCGTTTCCGGAGCCCGTCACCGAGCCGGTAGCATAAGACAACGAAACAGCGGTTTGAACGCTGCTACCGATGAGCCCGCCAATCGTGGACGCGCCGCTGACTGTCGCGGTCGAGTAGGATTCGGTTACGGTCGCGTTTTCGGATCCGCCAATGAGCCCACCAACGGCATTGGTGCCACTGACCGTGCCTTCCGTATAGCTGTATTTCAATGTGCCGCGATCAAGATAACCTATAAGACCGCCAGCGTATGGATAGCCGGCTCCGCCTGTGATCGAGGCATTCTTGAGGCCTAAATCCCGTACAAGTCCTGGTTGTCCTACATATCCAAATAGGCCGACGTAATTGTTATCTTTCTTGAGAATTAGATTTTCTATCGTGTGACCAAGGCCAGTGAACGTTCCAACAAATCTATTAGTGTCATCAGGTCCTATCAATGGACCAGTATCAAAGTTAGGATCAAAAAATCCGCTAGCATTAAGGTTGCGCGCCAGGGCGTAGCGGCCACTGAGACCCGCAGGCGGCCCCGAAACTGGATCGCTCGAAGTCGCATCGAGGCCGTCGATAGCATCTACCTCGGCTATCGAATACAGCAGGGTATAACTTAGACCATTTATGGTCAGCGATTGGCCCGTGCCCGTGAACGTCGCGCTCACACCGGTCCCGAAGCGGTAGTCGCCGCCCGTTCCGCCATTGTTGGTCCGCAGCGCAAGCCCCGCGGTGCCGTTCGCGGTCAGATTCGCATTGATATTGATCGATCGATAGGCTTGTAGCGTGAGCGTATTGGCGCCCCAGGTCACGGGCGCGGCAACCGTGATGTCGCCCGCTTGGGTGCCCGGCGAGCCGAAGCCCCCCGTCGTGATCGTAACGTTCGCGCTTGCCAAGGCTGACTGCAATGTCGCGACATTGATCACGCTGTCGTTGGCATTGGCGGTGAAGCCGCTGATGCCCGTCGCATTCGAGATCGTCACATTATAAGGATCGAGCAGCAATGTGCCGGTTCTGCCCCTCAGCGCCGTCAGCACGGTCATGCCGGTGTAAACGAGCACGCCGTGACTGGAGACCTCGGCCTCGCCGCCGTTGCCGCCCTGCGGACCGCCGAGCGCGGAGATCGTGCCGGCAAAGGTCGTTTGGAGATCCGACCAGACCACGACCTCGCCGCCATTGCCCATGCCGGTCGCATTGGCGGAGATTGTGGACGCCGCATCGAACTTGGTCGTCTCGGCGCGGGCGAGCGGCCCCTTGCCTTGCCAGTCGCCACCGATCTTAACTGTGCCTCCGCCGGTCTTGCCGGAGACATCAATCTTGGCGCCGGTTGCCTTGATCGAGCGACCGGTCACGGTCACAGCGCCGCCCTTGGCGTGATCCGAGGACGCCGTCAGTTTGCCTGTGATCTGAACGCCGCCGGAGCCGCCGTCGAGGGTGATATTGCCATGCGTGCCGGTAACGGTTCGTGCCTCGACCACGCCTGTCATGTTGATCGCTTGACGCGCGGCCTCGCGCGCCGATGCCGCGCGGATTTCAACTCTGCCACCGGCTGCATCGATCGTCCCTGAAACGTCGACGAGCGGTTTGTCACCGCCCGTTTGCGTCGGCACCGCCACCTGCAGAAATCCATCGCCGGAAAAATCCAGCGTCGCGCGTTCGCCGGATCCCAAGCCGACCTTGCCGAGCGGAACAGAAATTGTCCCGGCGCTTTCAACGCTCCCGCCGACGAGGGCCGCGTAGCCGCCACTTCCAACACGTATCGAGCCGGAATTGGAAACGCCGGCTGATGCGCCATTGCCCCTAAAGGTGCGCTTGCCGGACGCGAAGTCCTGGTCGGAGATGCCGAGCGTACTGGCGACGAAGCCGGCCCCCGCGTTCACTGTCCCCGTCGGCGTGATCGCGATGCCGTTCGGATTGACCAGAATGAGCTGCCCGGTGGCGCTGAGCTGGCCGGCGATGGTCGAGGTGGTCGAGCCGTTGACGCGGGCAAGCATGGCCGAGGATGTGCTCGGCTGCGCGACGTCGACGCGGTTGCCCGCGCCGATCGAGAAGCTCTGCCAATTTGTTACGGCGTTGTTCGATGTTTGATTGATCAAAAGTTGGTTTGTGGCCGGCTGGCTGATCGACGCTTGGCCGGAAACGACGACCCCACCGCTCGGCAACGCGCCGGGGGTCGTCTGGGCCGAAACGCTGTTTAAGGCGCCCAAAAGTAGGAGCGCGACCGGTACAATTGCCGTCGAATTCATGAGTGAACGGACGGACGTACGATGACTGACGGAAACACGCATGGTCTAACCTCGGTACTAGAACTGGATCGAGCCAGAAATGATGAAGCGATCGCCGGTCGGCGCGGCGTCTGTGCGGTACTGCCGATTCCACTCGATGGAGAGAATGGCCTGATCGAAGGTGCTGCCGATGACGGGGGCTACCGGGCCGGCCGCCGGCGTCGGCGCGCCGCCGAAGCGGATGCCGACACCCCAAGACGCGGCCGAGGTCTTTTCCTGTTCAACGGCGGTGGGGTTCATCAGCCAAATGGTCCCGAACCCGCCGAAAAGATAAGGCGCCGCGCTCGCCAGGCCCACGCCGCCAAGGTCGGTGCTCCATGATGAGGAGATCTCAGCGCGGCCAATGAGCCCCGAGTCGCCCATGAATGAGCCGCGGTCGAACCCCGAGACGCCGTTATATTCGATCAGGCCGATCTGCTCGGCATGGGCCATTGCCTGACCGAACGAATGCTGTCCATGGACGAAGAGATCGATGCCGAGATGTGGCGCGAGAACTTGGCCATAGCGGCCCATGAACTCAATCTTACTGAAGGACGCATCGGCGCCTTGTCGCGACAGTGGTAGCGTCGCGGTCGCCGAAGCGGCATCGCGGGCGCCGAGGGCGTCCAGACCAAGCGAGGCGACAATGCGTCCGCCCAAAAAGGCACCCCAGGGTACAAATCCGGAGATTTCATTGCCCGAACGCACGATGCGCAGTCTGTCGCGCGAGATCGGCGTGGCGACCGGCTTGATGGCGGATACGTCTTCGTCCTGGATGTCGAATGACAGTTCGGTCGACATGTTGAACGCGCGCGAGCGCACGGCGGCGTAGCGCATTCGGACGGAAAGCCGCTGGTATTCGGAGTAGAAGCTCTGGATCGTATTGGACTTGGGCGCTGAATCCGCCCGCAATGCATCGAGGATCAGCGAGAGCCCGTCGACCCCAAGCGGAATGTTTGCGCCGACCGAGACCTGCCGATTGGTCGGCTTCGCCTCGAAGAACCCACGCTCGCGATCGAAACGGGGAAAGCCGGACGCTTGCGCATAGAATTGCTCGCCGAAGCCGAACGGCGAATTCACCTGCACCGAAACGGCCGAACTGACGCCGCCGAGCGACCGGCCAACGGTGTTGTCGGTCGACACCGTCGCATTGATCCGTTTGTGGCGCGCCTCAACGATGAGAACGCTGCCGCCCGGGCGCTTTCCCGGGGCGAGGGTCGACTTGAGCGCCGTGCCCGGTGTGTCGCCGGCGAGCATGAGGGCGCGTTCGATTTCGCCGAGCTTGAGCCGCTTGCGATCGACGACCGGCTCAAGCACGGCCCCGATCCGCGAGCGGATCGCCAGCGGCAAGGCCTCTACGTCAATTCGCTCGATAAAGCCGTCGATGACGACCACTTTCAATGTGCCGCCATCCACGAGTTTCTGGGCGGGGACGACCGCGCGTGTGAGCGCAAAGCCGGCAAGGGCATAGGCGGCCTCAAGGTCCCGTGCGGCTTGGAATATCGCCTCCACGGTGACGGTTTTGCCGACGAGAGCGGCTTCGAAAGCTCGCCGGGCCTTGAGAAGGCTGTCGTTTTCGGTGTCAGTGGTTTCGTCGTTGATGGCGACGCTGGAAAGCCGGACGGTCAGCCGTTCAGCACCTTTCGGCGCGGATGTTCCGGCCACGACCGGAATGACGATCTCTGAGGGTTTTGGCGCGGCCAACAGGCGCGCGGGCGGCAACGTGATTTGTGATGCGGTTTGACCATGAGCTGGCGACTGCGAGACTAAGGTGATGCCAACAAGCCAGCCAGCGGCTCGAAGCCACGGGAGCCGCGAAAGGCTCGGGCGAAAAGACACAGGCAGGCGAACCGCTTTTGCGGACCTTCCCTTCGTCTTTGTAATTCCAATTCCAAGTAAAACTGCAAAATCACGGAGAGGTGCGGGCACTCTCGTTTCCTCAGGCCGGGAAACATGGCGGCGCCAAACCGACAGACTCGGCTGACGACGACAAGCCTCCATTCGGACCCGAGTGTTTGCTGATCCCTAAGCAAACACAGGGTTCTCGCGATGCACCCTGACTTCCAATTGCCCGAGTCGGACTCTAAAGGGCAATCATTTCAAACTCAATACCCGTATGGCGATAAATTAAATGTGTAAGAAACTGTTAATATAGTTCAAATGAATGAATGAGCATTCGAGGTGTGAAATGCTGCATTAACACAACGCTCCGTCAATCCGACTGTAACCTTTCGAGCACGTTGGAATTTTGTATTCCACACGGCACTCCCAATCGGATAGCTTGTCCGGTATAAAAGAAAAGTTGTCGTGACTGCGACGACACAAAAAAACTTTCGAACTGAGCGCCGCTGCGCCGGCATCAACGCCACGCTCCTTGGAGTTCCATCGCGTGGTGGCGACCGTGAGCCCGCTAACCTACATCGTACTCGAAATCGCTGTCGCGTAAGTCGAAGCTAAGAGAATAACAAGACAAGAGAAGCTTAAATCTCTATGTATACTTGAGAACCCTATATTCTTAATTTATATCTGAAATTACGGACCATTGTTGCTAGCCTCTGCCCAGCATTACAATTCGCCAAAACACGGAATCCTAGATTCCGAAAATGGCAGAAACGCTCTAGAAGTTGTTGATGTACGGCTCAAGCGTTACGGCTGCTTCGATCGCAAAGGCTGCCTGTTCTGGAGTCTGGATTTGCCCTGCACC
>JBEINZ010000322.1:0-2622 GCA_040377825.1 Hyphomicrobiales bacterium
ACGTGATGCCCACGGTGTTCTCCTTCATTGCCCTGGACGTGATACTTTCACATCAGCGTCAAGCAATGTGTTGCGGAGGATTTCGAATTCTTTTTTCGATATTTATAGTCGGTTCAGCCACGTCAAGGATTGTCGTCGCACAAATGAATTGCCCGTAGGAGGTTGTCATGGACGCCGAAGCCCACGTGTTGGACGACCCACTCGGGTATGGAACGACCGACGCGGATCTCACGCTGATGCGCCCCGCGATCGCGCGAGAGGCCGGCGACCTCATGAAGGCCATGGCGCATGAGGGCCGGCTGGCAATGCTGTGCCTGCTGGCGGAACGCGAAAGGTCGGTCACCGAGTTGGAGGCGATCTTGGATCAACGGCAAGCTGCCGTTTCCCAACAGCTGGCGCGCCTAAGGGCAGACAAGCTTGTGACGACACGACGCGAGGGAAAGGTGATCTACTACTCTTTAGCGAGTGAGCGCGCTCGCGAGATCGTCCTTACCCTCGACCGGCTTTTCGGCAATCCCGTCGGCTGATCCAAGTGCTTGAATGAGCATAAGCTTCCGGTTCCTCACATAGCCATCGTTAAAAATATCTTGCGTTATATGAATATATGAGCGACCGTCTGAAGGCGGAATTGAGAAAATCGTTATGCCGCCAACCGATAGCAACAAAGGTGGTGGCCGATGAGACCGACACGAGACGATGCGATACACGGCGTTTTTGGCCCAGACCTTCTGGTGGTCTCAACGGCCGCCTTCGAGATCGCTCGATCGCGACTAGACGATATTGCGACTGCATCGGTTAGCACCATCTGCTTGCATGAATTGGCACATTGGATACTGAAGGAAGCCCGTCAGGGCGAGACAGACCCAGAATTGCTTTGGCGGTCGGCGGTCGCCAAGATGCTTCTTTCGAAAAACCGGGCGTATGTTGCACCACAGCGCCCAAGGCTCGAAGCCAACACTCTAGGGCATCCCGATGACCGACATTTAGTGAAAGTCGCAAGCTGATGTGGCGATCTTCACTTCGATTTAATCGTGATTAGACATCATAACTCGCGATTTAACTGCCTCGGGTTAATCGGATCCCTTCGAGAGACACACAGCGAGGAGAGGCTTGGGGACAGGGCATGGCCTGGGAGCCGGTCGCATCATTCGGTGCAGGTCTCGTCCGAGCCGCTTTCGCGAGTGTCGCCTCTTGGCGGGTCATTGTCGGGCGCCCAAGCGGAACAATGACTAGGTGGCTTTTCGGCCGAATAGCCAAGGCAAGACTTGAGGCTAACGACAGCGGCAACGAGACGGATTGCTTCGCCGCGGGCGTGAATGCAGAGACCCCAGAATCCGTCACGGTCCAGAAACTCCGCATGACAATGGCGGCACTGACGTTACAGCTGAAAGAGTTGAGAGAGCGAGAGGCGGACTATCGAATCTTGGCGGAGAACGCCACCGATATGATCTGCCGTTTCAACCTTTCCTTATTCCGCACCTATAGTTCGCCGTCTTGCAAGGAGGTGCTCGGCTACGACAGTGGCGAACTGATCGGACGGTCGCCGCTCGCCATCGTCCATCCCGATGACATTGACAAGGTGTCGACGGTTTTTGCTTCTGTAATCGAGGGTACTCAACGCGCATCGGTCGTCGGCCGTGTGAGGCACAAATCCGGGCGCTGGATTTGGGTCGACGCAAAGCTCCGGTTGCTTCTCGACCCCATCACGAACGAGCCGACCGGGGTCCTCAGCGCGCTTCGCGACATCACTGATCGGAAATCAGCGGAGGCCGCGGTCCTTGCCTCGGAATCGCGCTGGAACTTTGCGCTTGAAGGCGCCGGACAAGGCGTTTGGGACCTCGATCTGACGCGCGGCCGAACGTACTACTCGCCGGTATGGAAGTCGATGCTGGGCTACGATACCGACGAACTGAGCGATGATCCGGACTTATGGCTCAACCTTATCCACCCCGATGATCGTGAACGGGTCTTGGTGGCGGATCGCGACCACCTGGCCGGCAAGACGCCACACTTTGAGGCCGAGTTCCGGATGCGTCACAAGAGCGGACGGTGGGTCTGGATTCTGGATCGAGGGAAGATTCTCGAGAAGGATGCGCAGGGTCGTGCCGTGCGTGCAATTGGTACACACACCGACATTACCCGCCAAAAGGAAGCCCACGCGGAAATGCGGGTAAATGAGGAACGCTTCCGATCGATCTTTGCGCTTTCCCCGGTAGGCATGGGACTGGTTGATGTCGAAACAGGTTCCTTTATCACGCAGAGCCGGTCGCTATGCGAGTTGGTGGGGGTAGGCGAGGCTGACTTTGCGTCGCTTCGGTTAGAGACGTTGGTCTCGGGTGGCTTGACCGCGCTACCGCCGATTGTTGGCGCTCCCGGCAAAGATTGGACCTTCGGACCCATCGAGATTGATCTCAAGCGAACAGACGGGGCCAAATCCCCAGTCATGCTCTCGGGGTCCAGTGTCGCCCAAGCCGACGGCAGTCTTGCTTTGCTCTTGGTGTTCCAGGACATTTCCTCGCGCCGCGGTTACGAGGAACAGCTTTGGGCCTTGGCTAACATCGATAACCTTACAGCGCTGCCGAATCGGATGCAGTTCAACGCAAAACTTCAAGACGCAATCGA
>JBEINZ010000314.1:0-2790 GCA_040377825.1 Hyphomicrobiales bacterium
ATCGAAGCGATCCGAACGAAGAAGACTGGCTCGAGGTCTAGACCCTGGAGCCATTCCTTGTCGATCGGATGGTCCCATCCGATCGAGAAATGCTCTAGCGGCTTTTGTGTCTCGTTGTTCAGGAGTTTGTACGCGATGAGCGTTGTTGTGATCATCATCGGCTTTCGTCGATCCGCCGATATTCTGGCTTGCCTTGGACACCTCGAGGAGATGCGCGAGCCGGACTTCGCCGTGCATGTCTGCGAAAATGGCGGAGATGGCTCCTACCGTGAATTGGTTGGCGCGCTTCAGCCGATGCTTTCGCTCGATGCAGCGAAAGGGAATGCCGCCAAGCCAGCTTCCATCGCCGAAAGCGCCTATTTCCTGACGCGCGGGACGGGTCGCGGCGTGGTTCTTCACCGGGCCGTGCGTAATCTCGGCTATGCCGGAGGCATCAACGCGGTGCTTGCGTCGATCGAGCAGGATCCGGCCTGGGACGCGGTGTGGATCCTCAATCCGGACACCGAGCCTTATCCCGACGCGCTTCTCGCGCTGAGGCAACGCGCCGAGGCAGGCGGCTACGGTATTGTCGGCAGTCGTATCGTTTTGAAGGAGTCCGGCCGAATTCAGATGTATGGCGGGCGGTGGCGGACCTGGATGGCGCGCGGGCTCAACCTCGGGCGCGGCGCACCGGCGTCGGCTACTCCTGACATCGAGGCGATCGAGCGCGAGACCGACTATGTCTGCGGCGCTTCGATGTATGTGACGCGGGAATTTGTTCGGGCCGTTGGCAAGATGGAGGAGGGCTATTTCCTCTATGTCGAGGAAGTCGACTGGTGTTTCCGGCGCGGTCGTCTGAAGCTCGGCTATGCGCATGACTCGGTCATCTTGCACGAGCAGGGAACCACGATCGGCTCGGCCAGCCGGCGCCGCGAGCGCGCGCCGCTCTCGGTTTATCTCGACGAACGCAACAAGCTGCTCTTCACCCGCAAATTCTTCCCGAAGCGCTACCCGCTTGTGGTCCTGTCGACTCTTATGCTGACAACGCAATATGTTGCGGTCGGCGCCTTTGGCAATTTCCGCTTCGCCCTTGCCGGATGGCTTGCCGGCATACGCGGGGAGCTGGGCCAGCCCAAACGGTTCGCTCCCGCCATCGTTCAAGAGCACGATGAGACGCTTCCATCGATTAAGCGGCCGCCTGCTCGCGCCTGATCGATCAAGAAAAGCGGCATGCTTTTCTTGCAACAAAGTCGCCCCGCCACGTCTTGATGCTTCGGTTCCTGTTGAATTCAAAAAATAGCATCTATACCGTTCGGATGGTTCATCAGTGGAGTAGCGGCATGCATCGAGTGATCTCAATTGCCGGACTAGCGGTTGCGGCAAGCGTTGCTTCTCACGGTGCGCTCGCGGGAACCTGCGTTTCGGGCTACGGCCGGGCATCGACACTGGCGGTTACCGGCTTCAACGATGATCCCGGCGCCCTGCTCACCACTTATCCGGACGGCGGCGGGCTCTTGGTTCGAGCGGTTCGCGAGCTCGTGCTCGCGGATACCAACCTTGTGAAACCAGTCTTGCAACAGGCCAATCTCGCGACGCCGGACCAGCAGGCTTCAATGGGCGCGGCGCTCGGCCAAAGCGCGCTCGCCTGCAGTCGAACCGACATGGAACGCGCGATCGAGATCCAGTCAGCGGTTGTCGATTCGCAGAATCCCGGAATCCTGACGGCTTTCGCCGGTGTTGTCGGCGATATCCAGACAGCGGCGATCGGGCCTGCGCCGGCGGCTCCGTCCGCTCCAGGACTGTCCGGTCCGGGTGGTCCGACGCTTGGCGGCGTGATCGGGCAAGAATCAAGCGGCGGAGTCGCGCAATTCGCCAGCGCGATGAATTTCGTGCCGTCCGCGGCGCGCGGTTCCTTTGGGGCAGGGGGCTCGGGTGGCGGTGGCAGACCCGAGGCTCCGTTGGCGACGGTCCCTGGGCCATTGCCCGGAGCCGGGCTGCTTTCGCTTGGCGTGCTCGCGCTGATCGGCGGCTTCATTGCGCGTCTGCGGACTGTCGCCATGCGGCGAGCCCGGTTTGACACGTGAGCCTGTTATCCGGCGGCGTTGCCCAGCCGGCACGCCGCTCCCTGAGCCGCGATGACCTTCATCTTGCGACATTGGCCGTTGGCGTTGCCAATGGACTATTCGCCGCCGCGCAGAAATCCAGTCTGACGAACGGCGTCTTGGCGGCCGCGGGCGCGACCTTCGACGTCAGCGCGATCGTGTGGATCGCCACGTCCACGGCGCTGTGGCTCGGCGCGATGGCCAAGACAGATGCCCGTGCTCCAAATCGGCTGGACTGGGCGCTGATTATTGTGGCGAATGCGCTCGTGCTTTTACCCTACGGCCCCCTCGCTTGGATCGCCGTTACGCTGACCGCCGCGCGCATCATCACATTGAAGGCGGCTGAAGATCGGACCGCGAGAGCGGCCTGGATCTTGATTGCTGTAAGCGTCCCCATGTTCTGGAGCAAGCTCCTATTCGCCTTCCTCGCGGATATCGTGCTCGGCTTCGACGCGGTTCTTGCCGCGTCCATTCTCGGCACGGCCCGTTCGGGCAATCTTGTCGGCTTCGCTGATGGATCGGGCGTTTTTCAGATCTACCCGGCATGTTCGTCCGTCGTCGGCATCTCGCTTTCGATGGTGCTTTGGATGACAGCGATCAAGGGTCTCGGGCGTCGGTGGACGCTTCAAGACGGGCTCTGGTGCATCCACGGCGCAAGTCTTGTCGCGGCAACGATTGTCGCGCGACTTGCGCTGATGGGTTGGTTTCC
>JBEINZ010000277.1:0-3696 GCA_040377825.1 Hyphomicrobiales bacterium
CAAGCGCGTATAGGCGCGTTGAGCTTCCGAGTCCGAAAACCGATCGACCAAATCGAGCGTGGTGGAGACTTTTTGGAGCGCGGCCGCCGCGGGGACCTCGATAAAGCGCTCATAGGCTCCCCAACTCCAGCCGCCGATTCCAAACAGCACCAGTGCCGCCAGAAGTCCTGGATGAACGGCAATCCGCCACCCGCGCGCGGCAGGAGAGGGTTTATCGGTGTCTGATTTGTTGGTGGAACCTGGAACCATTGGCGAATTGCGGTTGGAGCCATGCCTCATCCGATCGCCTTGACCCGATGTCTATTCAGGGGCGCGGTTTCACGCAGCACGGCCCGCCGCAACAGACGTCGCCCCAAGGCGGCCGCGGATTGTTCGGCTTGGGACCGGACTGCGCGGATACGAGCGTGACTGACCCTATAATCATGGCCATCGTGAGGAGAATGATCGCCTTCATAGCTTCGTCCGTTGTTGATCGCGAAACCGATAGCGATTGGCCGCGTACGCTTCTACATTGGCTCACCATTAATCTGTCCAACATGAACGTAGCCAGAATGAAACCGTTGTTTGGGAAAACATTGTTTATCACCGGCGCCTCGCGCGGCATCGGTCTCGCGATCGCTCTGCGAGCGGCTGCCGACGGCGCCAACATTGTTATCGCCGCGAAAACCGATCGGCCCCATCCGAAGCTTCCGGGAACGATTCACACGGCCGCCGCAGCGATCGCCGAAGCCGGCGGACAGGCCTTGCCGCTTGTCGTGGACGTGCGCGAAGAGACCAGCGTGCGCGAAGCGATCGATCGGGCGGCGGCACATTTCGGCGGGATCGATATCGTCGTGAACAATGCTTCGGCGATCCAACTGACCGACAGCCAAACGACGGATATGCGCCGCTTCGATCTGATGATGGGCGTCAATACGCGCGGCACCTTCATGGTGACAAAATACGCCGTGCCGCATCTCGCCCGCGCGGAAAACCCGCATGTCCTGATGCTTTCGCCGCCGCTCGACATGAAAGAACACTGGTTCGCGCCTCACACAGCCTATTCGATCGCGAAATATGGCATGAGCCTTTGCGTTCTCGGTCTTGCCGGGGAATTGCATCCGCGCGGGATCGCGGTCAACGCGCTGTGGCCGCGCACGACGATTGCCACCGCCGCGATCGAATATGTGGTTGGCGGCGAGCCGATGATGCGGCGCTCTCGTAAGCCGGAGATCCTGGCGGATGCCGCCTATCGAGTTTTCGCCAAGCCGGCGCGCGCGTTCAGCGGGCGTTTCTTGATCGACGACACGTTCTTGGCAGCGGAGGGCGTGACGGATTTCCGGCCATACCGGGTGGATCCGAACCAGGCGCTCCAGGAGGATTTCTTCGTGCCGGCCGACATGCCGGGGCCTGAAGACCTCGGACCGTCGCGATGATTCCTGTCAGCGCTTGCGGCGTGCCTTGAGAAAGGCCTCGAGCTCCATGTCGCCACTTTCGGGCAAGATGATGCGCGGTGTCACATAGACATCGCCGCGGCCACCACCCTTGATCGGCATGCCCTTGCCGCGCAGCCGCAGCGGCTTCAAGCCCGTGGTGCGCGGGGGGATCGTCAGATCGACCGCCCCCTCGAGCGTCGGCACTCGGACGCGTCCGCCGAGGGCCGCGTCTTCCAACGAGACCGCTAGATCATGGTGTAGATCCGCGCCGACCAAGCGAAAGTCGGGGTGCGGCTGAAACGAGACGGTAATAATCGCATCGCCCGCGGGTCCGCCGGCCGTACCGGCCAGGCCCTGTCCCTTCAGGCGCATCTGCTGCCCGTCCACGACGCCTTCCGGTAAGGTGACGTCCAGTGTTTTTCCCGACGAGAGCCTTACGCGGACCTTGCCGCCATCGACAATGTCTTCAAGCGCTACCAGAACGGTCGCGGACACGTCCTCGCCACGTGTCGGGCGCATGGCTTGATCGAAGGCGGCGCGACGAAAGCCGGAACTGCGCGTGCCGGCTCCGCCGCCCATTGCCTGGCCGAGAACATCGGATAGAAAATCGTCGAAAACGCCCGGTCCTGCCGCGCCACCTCGCCCTCGTGCCGCAAAGCCCGAGGGATCGAAGCCGTGGGCATCGAAGCTGGCAAAGCGCGGTTTGCCGTCCGCTCCGATTTCGCCACGGTCAAACTGAAGGCGCTTTTCTTTGTCGCCAAGGATTTCATAGGCACTGTTCAATTCCGAAAAAGCCTCTTGGGCTTTCGGATTGTTTTGGTTTTGGTCGGGGTGATGCTTCTTGGCGAGATTGCGGAAAGCCTTCTTGATGTCTGCATCGCTCGCGGAGCGAACGACCCCCAACACGTCATATGGATCGCGCATTCTTATTCCCCCTGCCAAACCGAGGATGCATCCGTCGGCGGCGCGAAGCAATTGGTCGCCTCAGTCGCGGAAGAGTAATCGGATTTTATCTTGATATGGGCAGTCTTTTGGGTGAATGCCAGAGCGCGGGCGCTCATCCGCCGGGCTTTGCCGGCGCAAGATCCGCGGGCTCGACCGTGACTAGCTCCCAATTGCCGCGTTGCTGGCAGACCTCGCCGCGATAAAGCCGGACGCCATCGATGGAGCTAACCGTTGTGGAGAATCCACGGCACGGCGTGCCATCCCCCGCGACGGAGGCAATCACATCCGATATTCGGCCGGAGTTACCAGTCTGTTTGTTTTCCCAAGCCAGCGGCCCGGAACGAGCGGTTGATCTCGCGTTTGGTACAGCTGCAATGACCGTGGAGCGAACCGTCTCCCAATCGCCCGGCGCCCTAGCAAACTCAGGAGACCGCGCGCTTGCGGCAGATGCGATGGCTTTGGGGGTCGAGGCGGTGATCTCGCCGCGACCGAAATCCGTACTGGCGCAGCCGGCGCAAGATAGAGCGGCCACGAGGATAGCAGCCGCGTACTGGCTTTTGCGCCTTTGAACGGTGTACAACGCACATAACATTGCGGCCAAGGGACGCTCCACTCACGATGACCGACACACCCAGCAACAATGTCCCGGCAGAGTTAACGACCGGTGACTTTTCCGCCGCAACGGAACCGTTTGGTCTTTTCTCCGAATGGCATGCGGACGCCGAGCGGAAAGAGCTGAACGATCCGAACGCCATGGCGTTGGCGACCGTCGATGAGACAGGCCTGCCGAACCTTCGCATGGTGCTGATGAAGGGGATCGATGAGCGTGGCTTCGTTTTCTACACCAACTTTCACAGCCGGAAGGGCCGCGAACTGCTCGCGCATCCGCAGGCGGCGTTGCTTTTCCACTGGAAATCCTTGCGCCGCCAAATCCGTATTCGTGGGCCCGTCGAGACCGTCACGGATGCCGAGGCCGACGCCTACTATGAGACCCGCCCGCGTGGCAGCCGCATCGGCGCTTGGGCTTCGGCGCAGTCGCGCCCACTTGAAAGCCGGGTCGCGCTGGAACGCTCGGTCGAAGAATACGCCCTGAAATTCGGGACAGACCCGATTCCCCGTCCTGCGCACTGGTCTGGGTTCCGGATTGTACCGACCGTCATCGAATTCTGGCATGATCGTCCATTCCGCTTACACGAGCGGATCGAGTTCACCAGGACGGAAATCGGAGAGCCGTGGGAGAAAATGCGGCTTTATCCATGAAGCCTGCCCGTTAGAGCTGGTCCTCTGGAGTATTTCCTTGTCGATCGGATGACTCCATCCGAGGCGATGCTCTAGC
>JBEINZ010000089.1:0-10886 GCA_040377825.1 Hyphomicrobiales bacterium
GCTCGGGCGAACGAAGCGCATTGACCCCGTCGGCCACCACCTTCAGCGCGTCGATGTCGAGCCCGGAGTCGGTCTCGTCGAGAATGCAGATCTTCGGCTGCAGGATAGCCATCTGCATGATTTCGTTACGTTTCTTCTCGCCGCCCGAGAACCCGACATTGACGGGGCGCTTCAACATCTCCTGAGAAATGTTGAGCTTCGCGGCTTCGGTACGGACAAGTCGTATGAAGTCCGGCGTGGAAATCTCGCCCTCGCCGCGCGCCTTGCGCTGGGCGTTAAGCGCAGCCTTCAGAAACGTCATGTTGGCGACGCCGGGGATCTCAACCGGGTATTGGAAGGCGAGAAACAGCCCCTTGGCGGCACGCGCGTCCGGCTCCAGGTCGAGCAAATCCTCGCCGTCGAGCGTCACCGACCCAGCGGCCACATCGTAGTCCGCCTTGCCCGCCAGGACATAGGAAAGCGTCGATTTGCCGGAGCCGTTCGGACCCATGATGGCGTGAACCTCGCCGGGATTCACGGTGAGGGACAGGCCATTCAGGATCTCGCGATCGTCGATCTTGGCATAGAGATTATTGATTTCAAGCATTGTAAGGCTTTCTTGCAGGTACAAGATCGGTACTGGTACAACAGATATAGGCCGCGCTTATCAACCCACGCTACCTTCCAAGCTAATCCCGATCAACTTCTGAGCCTCAACCGCAAACTCCATCGGGAGTTGCTGGAGAACCTCTTTCACGAAACCGTTGACGATCAACGCGACTGCCTCTTCGCCGGAAAGCCCGCGGCTGATGCAGTAAAACAGCTGGTCGTCGGAGATCTTCGAGGTAGTCGCCTCGTGCTCGACAACAGCTGATGCGTTCCGGGTCTCTATATAGGGCACCGTATGCGCGCCGCAGTCATGGCCGATAAGAAGGCTGTCGCAATTGGTGAAGTTGCGAGCGTTCTCGGCTTTCTTGTTGATCGAGACGAGGCCGCGATAGGTGTTGTTGGAGCGGCCGGCCGAAATGCCCTTTGAGATGATCCGACTGGACGTGTTCTTGCCCAGATGGATCATCTTCGTACCGGAGTCGACCTGCTGCCAGCCGTTGGAAATCGCGATCGAGTAGAACTCGCCCTGGCTGTCGTCGCCGCGCAGGATACAGCTCGGATACTTCCAGGTGATGGCCGATCCGGTCTCGACCTGGGTCCACGAGATCTTCGCGCGCGCCTCGCGGCAGTCGCCGCGCTTGGTCACGAAGTTATAGATCCCACCCTTGCCGTCCTTATCGCCCGGGTACCAATTCTGCACTGTCGAGTACTTGATTTCGGCGTCCTCAAGCGCAACCAATTCCACCACCGCGGCATGGAGCTGATTTTCATCACGCTGCGGCGCGGTGCAGCCTTCGAGGTAGCTCACATAGGAGCCCTTGTCGGCAATGATCAGCGTGCGCTCGAACTGGCCGGTATTTTTCTCGTTGATCCGGAAGTAAGTCGATAACTCCATTGGACAGCGCACGCCCGGTGGGATGTAGACGAACGAACCATCAGAAAACACCGCCGAGTTCAGCGTCGCGTAATAGTTGTCTGTCACCGGAACAACTGTTCCAATGTATTTGCGTACAAGCTCCGGATATTCGCGCATGGCTTCGGAGATCGAGCAAAAAATCACACCGTGCTTGGCAAGTTCGTCGCGAAATGTCGTGACGACAGACACCGAGTCGAACACAGCGTCGACAGCGATCCGAGCACCCTGCACGCCAGCCAGCACTTCTTGTTCGCGCAGCGGGATACCGAGCTTCTCGTAGGTCCGCAACAGCTCCGGATCGACCTCGTCGAGGCTTTTCGGCCCCGCGGTGCCCTTCGGCGCGGCATAGTAATAAATATCGTTGAAGTCGATCTTCGGATAATCGACGCGTGCCCACGTCGGCTCATCCATGGTGAGCCACCGTCGATAAGCCTCCAAGCGCCATTCCAGCATCCACGCCGGCTCGTTCTTTTTTGCCGAAATGAAGCGAACGGTGCTTTCGTCGAGGCCCTTAGGAGCGAGATCGGACTCGATCTCGGTCTCAAAGCCATACTTATACTGGTCCACGTCGATCGCCAGAACTTGGTCGACCGTCTCTTTAACTGCCGGCATTTTTCTCTCTCCCCCGACGCGGCTTCAAGGACCGCCGGATCAAGATTCCAAGGGCTTCGGATCCGCCCATCGCGCGCTCCCGAATTTGCTCATTCTAATCAAGCCGCGCGCCCCGTAGTGGTCCGCATACGACCGATAACATCGCGCCACACATCGACAAAGCGATGGACTTCGTCCTCGGTGTTCGTCCAACCAAGACTGATACGGATCCCACCGCGCGACAGATCGCTCGGAACCCCCATCGCCGACAAAACATGCGAAGCCGTCACCTTGCCGGACGAACAAGCCGACCCCGCGGAGACCGCAACACCGGCGAGATCGAAGGCGATCACCGCCGTTTCGGCGGCGATCCCGGGTACGGCCACACAAATCGTGTTGGCGAGACGGTCAGCGTATTCACCGAAAACCGTCATGTCCGGGGATATAAAGCGCAACGCGTCGATGAGCCAGTCCCGATATGCGCGCAGAGTCTCGATTTTCCGCATATCGTGCAACGCTTCGTCAGCGGCGGCCCCGAATGATGCGATGGCTGGAACGGCCTCGGTGCCGGCCCGACGATACGATTCCTGGCCGCCGCCGCTAACCAACGGGCGTGGTCCAACGTCGGGGTTGGCCCAAATGAGCGCCCCACAGCCCTGCAATCCGCCGATCTTATGCGAAGAAAGGGCAATCGTATCTGCCCCGAGCTCATTGATCTCGAGAGCGATACGGCCTGCTGCCTGAACGGCGTCGCAATGTAGCCGCCCGCCTGCGGCGTGAACCAAGGTCGCGACTTCCGCGACAGGCTGCAGAACCCCGGTCTCACTATTGGCGCGTTGGAGCGACACCAACGAGGGCGCACACTCACTGAGCCGTTGGGCAAGACGACCGAGCTGCACGATGCCCTGGCCGTCGACCGGGAGGATCTCAACCGCTTCAGCTGGAAAGCGGCCGCCGCGCATCACGGACGGGTGCTCAACCGCCGACACAAAGAGACGCTCGAAGCGCACGGATTGCCCCCGGACATGCCATTCCGGCGTCAGCGCGGTCACATTCGCTTCCGTAGCGCCGGCTGTGAAGATCACCGTCTTAGGTGATGCCTCGACCAGCGCGGCAACCGATCGGCGTGCGCTCTCAACGACTCGTCGGGCCCGACGTCCCTCCTGATGCACCGATGACGGATTGCCGCCCGCCCGCATTGCGGCGATGGCAGCTTCCATGGCCGAACTGCGCACCGGGGACCCGGCATTGTGATCGAAATAGATTCGCTGGCTCACGAGCTTTCCGCCCTTTTGCGCGGCCGAAGGAAACTTGCTCCGGTATATATCGAAACCCTTGTAATAGCCCCCCCCGATCATGTTAACAGGGATCGTCGTCTATAAGTGGCGACGACCGCTAACCTGAACAATGGCGTCTCTTTTATCGGGAAAACACGAGTCTGCGACGCTTTTCAAATCGCAATTCGCGTCGACTGGGTCGAACGACCAGCGATCAATGCCGCTCTGTAACTCATTCCATCCTCCCATAAAGGACGATCGAGCTCATGCCTGAGGTCATCTTCAACGGACCGGCCGGACGTATTGAAGGCCGCTTTCAGCCGGCGAAGGTTAGGAATGCGCCGATCGCGCTTATCCTTCATCCGCATCCGCAGTTCGGCGGAACGATGAATAACCAAATCGTCTACCAGTTGTTCTATCTTTTCGCCAAGCGCGGCTTCGCGGTTCTGCGTTTCAATTTCCGCGGGGTCGGGCGCAGCCAAGGTGAATTCGATCATGGCGGCGGCGAACTTTCGGATGCGGCCGCCGCGCTCGACTGGGCGCAGACCGTCCATCCGGACGCGCGCTCGTGCTGGATCGCCGGTTTCTCGTTCGGCGCCTGGATCGGTATGCAGTTGCTCATGCGCCGCCCGGAAGTCGAAGGTTTCATCTCGATCGCACCACCGGCGAACTTGCACGACTTTTCGTTCCTCGCGCCCTGCCCGTCTTCCGGGCTGATCATCCATGGCGATCTCGATAAAGTTGTTCCACAGAAGGACACACAGACCCTCGTGGACAAACTGAAAACCCAGAAGGGCATCGTGATCGATCAGAAGATCATCGAGGGCGCCAATCATTTCTTTGAAAACAAGGTCGAAGAACTGATTGGTCACTGCGAGACCTATGTCGACAAGCGCCTTGCTCGATCGGATGCGGCGTGAACACGGTCAATTCAACGACACCCATCCGTGTTGTCGTTGCCGGTGGCTCGGGTTGAGTCGGCAAGGCACTCGTCCCAGCCTTCGCGGACACGCCGGACCTTGAACTGGTCGCCGGTATCTCCCGCTCCCGGGCCGGAGAAGACATCGGCACGGTCGCGGGCATCCCGCCTATCGGGATTTCGATGTCGGCGACCTTGGAGGAGGCTCTGGCGGTGCCCTCCGACGTCGTCATCGATTATACCAAGCCGCTCGCCGTAAAGCCGCATGCGCTGGCGGCGCTTGCGGCCGGTCGGCATGTGGTCATCGGCACATCCGGCCTCGGCCCGGACGATTTCGCCGAGATCGATGCCGCCGCGCGGTCCGCCGGCAAGGGCGTGATCGCGGCTGGCAACTTCTCGATAACGGCGATTTTGCTGAAGCGCTTCACGCTTGAGGCGGCGAAATACGTGCCTGACGTCGAGATCATCGACTACGCCTCGGCCAAAAGTCCGATACGCCGTCGGGTACCGCCCGCGAACTGGCGGAGACCTTGGCTGCATCGCGGCAAGCATCGACATCGCGGCCGATCGCCGAACTCATCGGCATCAAGGAGACACGCGGCGGCAGTGTCGGTGGCTCCAATCCCGTACAGGTTCATTCCGTGCGGCTGCCGTCCTTCGTGCTCGCCTGCGAGGCCTTGTTCGCAGCCCCGGAAGAGCGCCTCGTCATCCGCCATGATGCCGGCTCGTCGGCCCTCCCCTACGTGGCCGGAACATTGCTCGCCGCGCGCCTGGTTGTTGGACGGATCGGGCTGACGCGGGGCCTTGAGACGCTGATCGGGTGATGGGCGGTGGGTCTTGGGGTGAATTTGCTTATCGATGATGCTATAGGCCCTGCCCGACGGGCGGCAAAGTGACCGCCCTTGCATCAGGGTCCCGCCCATCATGACCGAGCTCAAGTCCGACTTTCTGCGCACACTCCACGAGCGCGGGTTTATCCATCAAGTTTCGGACCTTGAGGGGCTCGATGCCGCAGCTGCCGCCGGGCCGATTACCGGGTATGTCGGCTATGACGCGACCGCGACCAGCCTCCATATCGGCAATTTGATCTCCGCCACCATGCTCTATTGGATGCAGGAGACCGGGCATCGGCCGATCGCGCTGATGGGCGGCGGCACGTCCATGATCGGCGATCCATCGTTTCGCGACGATCAGCGCAAGATGCTCAGCCCAGAACAGATCGATATCAATATCGAGGGCATCAAGAAGATCTTCGGCCGCATCCTGCGCTTCGGTGATGGGCCGAGCGACGCGATCATGGTCAACAACGCCGACTGGCTGATGAAGTTGAACTATGTCGAGTTTCTGCGCGAGGTCGGCCGACACTTTTCCGTCAATCGAATGCTGACCTTCGATAGCGTGAGAATTCGCCTGGAACGCGAGCAATCGCTGTCGTTCCTCGAATTCAACTACATGATCCTGCAAGGCTACGATTTCGTCGAACTGAACCGGCGCACTGGCTGCATTCTGCAAATGGGCGGATCGGATCAATGGGGCAACATCATCAATGGCGTTGATCTAGGCCATAAGATGGGGACTTCCCAGCTCTACGCGCTGACGACGCCGCTTTTGACGACGTCCTCCGGCGCCAAGATGGGTAAAAGCGCGAATGGCGCCGTGTGGCTCAACGGCGATCTCTTCTCGCCCTACGAGTTCTGGCAATACTGGCGCAACACCGAGGATGCGGACGTCGAACGGTTCTTGAAGATCTTCACGCGCTTGCCGCTGAGCGAAATCGCCCGACTTGCGGCGCTTGGCGGGTCCGAGATCAACGAGGCCAAGAAAATACTGGCCACCGAGGCGACCACGATCGTGCATGGCCGCGAGGCAGCGGAACAAGCGGCCGAAACGGCGCGCCAGACCTTCGAGGAAGGGGCGCTTTCCGCGAGCTTGCCAACAATCGAGATCGCTCGCTCCGAGCTCGATGGCGGCCTTGGGGTGCTCGCCGCCTTCGTGCGTGCCGGTTTGGCGGGCTCGAACGCGGAGGTGCGACGGCTGGTGGCGGGCGGCGGTGTTCGCGTCAACGATATCGCCGTGACCGACGAGAAGTCGAAACTTAGCGCGACCGACCTCACCGAGGATGGCGTGGTGAAGCTATCGCTCGGCAAGAAAAAGCACGTGATTGTCAGACCGGTATGACTTCAGCCGACCCGGCATCGCGACCTAGCGTCAATTACGCGGGCCGTAGCTGAGCGGCTCCGACGCATCGTCGACCTTGTATTCGAAGATCCGCCTGAAAATGCCGGGTGCGATCGCCGAAATCGGGTTGAACTGGAGCACGGGATCGTCGACCGGGCCGATAACACGGAACGTCACGCCGACAAGCCCCTCGTTGCGACCCGCGCCAGCGATTTCGCCAAAGATCGGGATGCGACTTACAAGATTGTTGAGTCCGTAAAGGGGAATAAAGGTTCCGGCGACTTGGAGACGCTGATTGTTCAAGTCGATCTGGCCGTTCATTGTCGCGCCGGTCCCCGGGCCCTTGGCAATGCCGTCTGTCAGAGTGATTGCGCCCTTGCGGAGGGCGAACCTGACGGAGAAGCGATCAAACATGGCCCCCTCGGAGATCGGCGCGCTTTTCACCGCGACTTGGCGAACCCCGTCCGCGTTCGTCTCGAGGGTCGCAACGCGATCACCGCGCGCTTGCGACTCGAGCTTGAAGCCGACAATGCGCACTTCGCCGTCGGCGTCCCCCTGTCCGCCGAGCACGGCCGATAGCTGTAGGGAACCGCCGCGTATTCGATCGTAGAGATCGAGAAACGCAAGTGTGGCGCCAGCATCATCGGACTGCACCGTCAGAATGCGCCGGCCACTGGAATCCGTCTTAATCGCGAGATCGATCGATCGTCCGCCGGGCACGCGACCGGTCAGCTTGAGGCTGGTGACCGACTGCGAGCGTGTCTGCGCCTCGATAAGCACGTCGGTGAGCACCACGTCATTAAAACCAATGAGCCGCGCCGCTCGCGCCTTAATATTGAAATCGCTCTGTTTTTTCGGATCGACCTCGGGCAGCTTGTTCGCCATCTTGATCGATTGCAGGAGACCGCGAATGTCGAAGCTCGAGGCTTCCCAGTTCGCGGTCAAAACCTGATCGGTACCGCGTTGCAGTTTGAATTTGGATTCATCGCCCTTCCGTAAGGCAAACCGTTGGATGTCGGCCGTGGCAAGTCGCTTGTCCTTGTCGACCGTGATCGCGCCCTTGATCTGCAACCCTTCCGATTCAACGGTCAAATTGTCGATTCTCGCGCCCGTCTCGTCCTCGGTTAGATCCAGCGAAGCCTTGGCCGGCACGCCGGCGCCTTTGGTCCAGCCAAACTGCGGGATCACAAGCCGCGCACCAGTCAGATCCGCGACCATCCGCTTTTGCTGATCATTCGATCCAGGCTGAGCAACCTCCAGCTTCATCGTACCGGTAACCAATCCGGCCATGTCGAGCCCCAGGCGCTGGCGTGCGGCATCGTCGAGCGTCAGCGCGAAGTCGCGACGTTCTGGGGCGTTGGAACCATCGCTTGGCTGAAACACGTTGACGTCAGCCACCACGCCGTCGATACGGGCTTTGCCCGTGACGGTGTATCCCTTTGTGTCAGCATTGACTTTCAGGTTAGCGTCTTGGAATTTTCGGCCAAGAATTGGGTTCGGGCTGGCAAACTTGTCGAGTGTTGCCTCGAAACGATAGTCCAGGTCGTTGGGTGGCATATCTCGCTCGAAGGTCACGTCAATGCGACCTCGTATATCGGCAATGCCCGTCAGCCCATCAGCCTTGACATTGGCCGCATCAAGCACTCGTAGCGGCTCGGAATTCAAGATTTCCGCAATTCCAGCCGCCTCGCCTGAAATGCGCAGGTCCATGGCGGATCGAGAGTGTTTGACGAAAGCGTTCGGCAACGCGAAGCGGAACATACCGATTGTCGGCCTGCGTGGGGCGCGCGTCGCTATAACACCTTTCTCAACAGTTGCTTCGAAGCGCTTGTTATCCATGGCAAAATTGCCTTCGACACCGGTTACGCGCGGAAGCTCGCCAAGCGTGCGGGCAGTCGCGCCGTCGAACCGGCCCTTGAGGCTCACCGCATTTCCCGGCCATTCTGCGGGGTCGAGACGCAGCGGGATCTGGATTTTGGCAAGAACATCGGTGATCCGACCCTCTTCAACGTTTTCCAAAAACCAGCGGCGCGCGTCAAAGGCCATGAAATGCGGCCAAACGCGCTTGATAATCGCAGTATCAGCGGGCGAGAACACAGTGTTTGCAATCAAAGGCAATTGTGAATCGGCAAAATCCAGATAGCCGACGGACCTAAGCTGAGCGCCGGTTACCGTCAGATGGAAGTCGTCGATCGAAAAAAGGCGCCTGGGTACATCATATCGGCCGATGAACTTGAAGCCCTCGACGGCAACCGGTGCACCCGGGACATCGCGAGGGTTAAGCGAGCCGCCGTCGGCTTGCAGATCAATTGACCAAACTTCCGCCCCACCGGCAACGGGAGGCTGGATGGTGCCCTTAACTCCAAGCGTGCTCGGCCCAACGGAAAAGCTGGCTGTCTCCAGATTGAACCGTTCGAGGGCGGGATCCCAAGACACCGAAATGCGCCCTTCGTCGATCAGCAGTTCCTCTTCGGGTTCGCGGCCGAAACGGAACGGTCCGGCACCGACGCGCAAATCGAGACGGGCGCCGGTGACCAGATCCTTGGCGTCATAGATAAAAGATATGCTCGGGTAGAGCGGCATTCCGACCCGCAATTTCGGATCGTCGAGCCCGGCCACGTCGCGTAGCGTTACGTCGTCGGCCGTCAAGACGATGTTGCGCGTTCCGTCCGGCGCAGTCGCATAGCGTGAACGCATAGTCCAACGCCCGACTTCACCCTGTGCGCTAATCATGCTGTCGGCGGTGCCCCCACCGATACCAAATATTGTGGTCGCATCGACGTCTCGGAGTCGGATGCGTCGCACGCCGTTGCCTTCGTCCGGGCGTATGACTTCAACGGATCCGTTACGGGCATTGATGGTCCGGATACCACTGCGTTCAATGAGTCGGATACCGCTCGACATGGTGCGTGCGAGAGCGGACAACTGGGCGATTGTCGTCGGCGCGGGTTTTGGACTCGCGCCACCGGGCATACTTGATTCGGGTTCTGCGACGGACTCGGTAGGCTGACTTGTGTCCGCCAAAGCTGCGGCACCCGTGATCTGCTGGTCCTGCCGCGAAGTCGCGACCGCCTCGCTCTGCCTCTCCTGCGCGCGCCGCCTCGTCTCCAAAACGGCGGTATCGATAAATATGACAGGGCTATCAAGATCAAGGCTCGCGGGCTTCACCGAACCAATAAGCAGCGGGAGCGTCTGTAAGGCAATTCTCGCGGTCGGAATCCGAATTGAAAAACCGGCGTCGGCATGGCCGATCGAGATACCGCCAAGTTCGATAGCAAGGCCACCTTCCCAGCGGACCTCCGCGCGATCGATTTTGGCGGGCACCCCACCATGTACATCTGACAATATGCCTTCGGCAAATCGCGCCGCTTCGCTTACGTCCATCGGTCCCAAAAGAAGTCGGAACAAAAACAGTCCAACCATAGCGGCAGCGAGCCCGAGCACGAAGGCTATCGAGATCGCAAAAATCTTCGTAAGTCGACGGCTGGCGCGCGTGTTGGACAACGCAACTTTTCTGGGTTCGCTCATGCCGATGTCTCGCAGGCCGCAGATTGTCCGTTTCCACAAGCCCCGCGATGATACGCTCGAAGGCGATGGCCAAGCAGCGGAAGGGCAGCTATCCGGTGCAAATTCATCCCCTTCCGACAGGGGCAAATGCCCCCTGCGTTCATGAAAAGCTCGAATTGAATCAACAATCCGAAACGGTGACGGAACCTTAAACTAACAGCTCCTATTTGTGACCATTCAAACGAGACGAAAGGAAGGCGATATGGCTTTGAATGCTGGCGATAAGGCCCCCGATTTCGACCTTTTGACCGACGGAGGCGGACATATCAGTTCGGCCGATCTCTCCGGCAAGTCCTTTGTCATCTACTTCTACCCCAAGGATGATACCAGTGGTTGCACGAAGGAGGCTCAGGCCTTCTCAAGCTTATTGGGCGAATTCGAATCGATCGGCGTGCCCGTGATCGGCGTTTCGCCGGACAGCGTCAAAAGCCACGACAAATTCCGGACCAAATACGCTCTGACGATCCGCCTAGCGGCCGACGAAAGCCATGCCACCATCGAAGCCTTCGGCGCTTGGGCCGAAAAATCGATGTATGGCAAGAAGTACATGGGCGTCGAACGCTCGACCTTTCTGGTTGGCAAGGACGGTCGGATTGCTCGGGCATGGCCGAAGGTAAAGGTCGATGGCCACGCCGAGGAAGTGCTCGCCGCAGCGAAGGCCCTCTGATTCTCTACGACATTTTGCTGGGTCGTCCGCGGCCCAGCAAAGTGTGCGACCTCGTCAAATGACGCATATATATTATTCTTTTTTTTGAATTTAAAAGAAATACAAAGATCTCGTTAACCTTAATAGAGTGTAATTGCCTTGGGTGGGATTTTCTGCCGCTTTCGCGTCCTGAGGCGTAAGACA
>JBEINZ010000332.1:0-2417 GCA_040377825.1 Hyphomicrobiales bacterium
AGCTGATCCAGGGATAGACCCGGAGAATTCGCGCGACGAGGTTCGCGGCGAAGCCCATCAGTGCGATCGACAGGATGAGGCCGACGACGAGGACAGTCGGGTGTTCGCGCGCGGCGCCGGCGACCGCCAGCACGTTGTCGAGCGACATGGATATATCGGCCACCACGATCTGCCACGCGGCCTGGGCGAAGGTTTTTCTCGGCTTGCCCGCGGCCGTGTCGTCGCCGGCGGCCTCCATGGCCGTTTTCGGCTCCTCCGGGTCTTCCAAATGCGCGTTGGACCGGATCTCACGCCACATCTTCCAGGAGACCCAAAGCAATAATATGCCGCCGGCCAAAAGCAGCCCGACGATCGCCAGAAGTTGCGTCGTGATTGCCGCGAAGGCGATACGCATGATGGTCGCCGCCGCGATGCCGATGGCGATGGCGCGGACGCGTTGCTCGGGCGGCAGGCCGGCGGCCGCCATTCCGATCACGAGCGCGTTGTCGCCGGCAAGCACCAGGTCGATCATGATGACCTGGAGGAGGGCCGATAAGCCTTCGGGCGTGAAGATTTCCATCATGGGTATTCAGTCCTTCCATTAGGATTCCTCTGCGATCGTCTCTTCGCGGAGGGGCACTGTATGCTCTGTTCCATCCCCTTCTCCCCTTGAGGGAGACGGTGCCCGAAGGGCGGATGAGGGGTCTCTTGCCGCGAATACCAAGCCGCAACCCCTTGATATCGTAGAACCATACCCCTGATCCGGCCTTCGGGCATTTTCTCCCTCAAGGGGAGAAGGGGCAAGGGCCGATTAACCTTTAGGTTGTGGTACTGATTGTCTCCTTGCACCGACAGTGCCGGATATTCATTTTCGCAGAGCAATCCATCAGGGGCGCGTGCGGCGGGCCGACCTTTAGCTGACGCGACCAAGCGCCTCAAGGCGTTGATTTCGCGGACGCGTGCTGTCCGCCCCAAATTTGGTATGTTAATTGCTGAGTTTCAGCCGATTTCCCAGAAAGTCACGGAGCCATCCATGCTCGTAACCCGCCAGCCCGTTTTCCGCCGGTTCTGGTATGCGACCGTCCCGGTCGCTTCGCTGGCGGAAGGCCCCAAACCCTTCACGCTGCTTGGCGAGCCGATCGTGTTGTTTCTCGACCGCGAAGGCAAGCCCGCCTGCCTGGAAGACCGCTGCTGTCATCGCACGGCGAAGCTTTCGAAGGGCTGGTTGCGGGATGGCAACATCGTCTGCGGCTATCACGGCTGGGAATACGATCGCGACGGCAAGCTGGTGAACATCCCGCAGTTTCCCTTCGAACAGGCAATCCCCGACGCCCGCGCGCGGTCGTTCCGCGCCGTCGAACGCTATGGCTACGTTTTCGTCGCGCTGGACGACCCGATCGCCGAGATCCCCGCCTTTCCGGAAGACAAAGATCCGAGCTATCGCCGGATCCATCAATTCTACGAGCGCTGGGAGACATCCTCGCTCAGGCTGATGGAAAATTCCTTCGACAACGCGCATTTCGCCTTCGTCCACAAGGCGACCTTCGGCGACATCAACCAGCCGAAGCCGGAGAAATACGCCATCGTGGAGACCGATTGGGGCTTCGAGGCGGAAACGATCGTCACCGTGCGCAACCCGCCGCACGCCGCGCGCATTACCGGCACGGGCGAGCCGACGACCAAGCGGCACATGCACAATAAGTGGTTCATGCCGTTCTGCCGCCGCCTCGACATGGTCTACCCTTCCGGCTTGCGGCACATCATCTTCAATTGCGCGACCCCGATCCATGACGGGACGATCCAGGTCGTCCAGATCCTCTTCCGCAACGACCGCGAGGAGGATTGCTCGGCCGCGGAGCTGATCGCCTGGGACGCGGCGATCATCGCGGAGGATCGCGAGATCCTTGAATCGACCGATCCCGACGCGATCGTCGACATGGGCCGGAAGATCGAGATGCATATGCCGTCGGACCGGCCGGGCATGCTCATGCGCAAGCGGCTTCTGGCCTTGCTGGAGGCTCACGGCGAGACGGAAGTGCCCCGCCATCCCGCCGCCGCGCCGGCCCCCATTCGCTCCGCCGCCGAGTGATGCTTAGGAGTCAATACCTTGAGCCGGTCCTCTTCGTTCGGATCGCTTCGATCCGAACGGGACAGGCTCCAAGCCCGAACTGGAAACTCCACCAATGAGTCTCGCCGAAGTCATGCCGACCGATCGCCTGAGCGCGTTTCTCGATGACATATCCGGCATCGAAACGGTGACCGATCCCGTTTCGGTGCGCCGCCGCTCGCGCGATTTCTTTTGGTACAGCCCGATCCTGAATGCCGAGCTTTCCGGCAAATCGGCGGATGTCATGGTTCGCCCGGCGGATGAGGCCGAGGTCATCCGGATCGTGGCCGCAGCCGTCCGCCACCGCATCCCGATCACGCCGCGCGGCGGC
>JBEINZ010000342.1:0-2170 GCA_040377825.1 Hyphomicrobiales bacterium
CCGAGCGCCGCGGTCGAGGTCGTTTTACCGACCCCACCTTTACCCGATGTCACGACCACGACTTGTCCCATTTTACTGTCCCCTCGGTGCAATCATTCCAGGATGCTGGTCTTCATCGAATTGCCGTCCAGCCAGGCTTGCACGGCCTTGCCGCGCAGGTCTGGCCCAATGTCTTCCGCTGTCTTGTAGAGCCCATCGATCGCGAGGAGTTCGGCCTCGTAGCGACGGCAGAAGATGCGCGCCGCTGCATTGCCCGTGGTGCCCGCGATGGCGCGCCCGCGCAGCGAGCCGTAAACATGGATCGAGCCGCCCGCGACAATCTCCGCTCCGGAGGCGACCGAGCCGATGACGGTCACATCGCCTTGCTCAAACAGCACGGATTGGCCCGAGCGGATCGGCTTATCGATCAAGAGGCCGGGCATGGCACGCGCCTTCTGAGCCTTCTGCGGCACCATCTCGACCGCGCCGGCATTGCGGCCGCCGGCGACCTTCGGCGGCAGATCCGGCCCGAGCCAACCGGCATCCGCGCCGTCGATCCCGAGGATACGCACGCCGCGCTTTTCGATCTGCTTGACGAGCGCGCGCAGTTCGTCGCCGTTTTCCACCGTGCCGGCGACGTCGAGCAATACGGGCCGGCCGGCGAAGAAGCCGGAGGAGCGTTCGAGCCACTGATCGAGGGCTGTGAGCCAGTCCTCGATCGGGCGAATAGGCTCCAGGACCGTCGCCAAGAACGAGCGGCCCCGAAAGCGTATCGACTGGGAGGTGCGGTGGATGGCGTTCACGAATCCGTCCTCGTTTGATACTGATTTCGGGCCCGTTTGGTTAATGAACGGTAAAAGTTTAACGGTTATTTACCGGGCAACGTACAGGTTCTTATTCTGATGTTTGTATGTATCAGCGTATCGCGCGGCCCCTTCCGCAAAGGCTTGTTCGGGGCCGCCGGGGCGCTTTATTCTTCGACCGTGAACTCCTCCTAGGTCGACCGAAGGTCGGACAAGAATCGATGGAGACGGCCGCGAATGACCACCGCCTTTCCGCCCCCGGCGACCCCGATCAGCCTTCGAACCCACGGGCGATACGGCTATAGCGCCATCACGCGCCGGCCAGACTATGATTGGCCGGAGGGCAAGCGTCTGGCGGTCTATCTCGGGCTGAACCTTGAGCATTTCGCCTATGGCGAGGGCCTCGGCGCGGAACTCGCGCCCGGTGGGCCGCAGCCGGACGTGCTGAATTTCGCTTGGCGCGACTATGGCAATCGCGTCGGCGCCTGGCGGATGCTCGAGCTTTTCGACGCCTTGGCTTTGCCGGCGTCGGTCCTGGTGAATTCCAGCCTCTACGGCTATTGCCCGGAGCTGGTCGCGGCCTTCAGCGCGCGCGGCGACGAGATCGTCGGGCATGGGCGCACCAATTCGGAGCGGCAGGGGATCCTACCGGAGGCCGAGGAACGCGCGCTCATCGCCGAGACGACAGCGGCGATCACGCTCGCCGAGGGGCGGGCGCCGGCCGGCTGGCTCGGGCCGTGGATCTCCGAAAGCCAGTTGACGCCGGATCTCCTTGCGGAGGCCGGATACCGCTATCTGCTCGACTGGTGCATGGATGACCAGCCCATATGGTTCGCCACGCGCGGCGGCGGGCGGATCCTGTCGGTGCCCTATCCGCAGGAAATCAACGACATACCCTCGATCGTCGGGCGCAAGGACGGTGCCGACCAGTTTGCCGACATGATCATCGACAATTTCGACGAGATGCTCGACCAGTCCGCCCGCCAGCCCCTGGTCATGGGCATCGCGCTCCATCCCTATCTCGTCGGCCAGCCCTATCGCCTGCGCCACCTCCGGCGCGCCTTGACCCATATCGCCGCGCAACGCGAGCAAATCTGGATCACGACAGCGGGGGCGATCGCGGAGCATTGTTATGGGCTGGGGGAGGTGGTGGGGTGAGGGGGAGTAGGGGGCGGGGTCGAGAGATCTTGCTGCAACCAAAGTTCATCGCTCCCATCGCCTTCTCCCCTCAAGGATTCTCCTGCGAAAGGCAGATTCGGGCGATCCCTCAACCAAAAGATCTATCGCCTCTATCGCCTTCTCCCCTTGAGGGAGAAGGTGCAGGAATCGGTAGATTATTGGTTGTGACGACGATTGATCCTCGCGCTGACAACGGCAAACCCAACGCG
>JBEINZ010000161.1:0-7576 GCA_040377825.1 Hyphomicrobiales bacterium
AGGATCGCGAAGACGCGCGACGCGGCGATAGTGCCTTCCAGGAGCTGATTGTGCAGGGCCGCGAGGCTCTTGACCGGCTGATAGACGAGCATGGCGGCGGTCACGAAGCCCATGAAGTGGCCGAGCGTCAAGGTGCCGTGCAGCCCCTGCCAGCCGCCATAGAAGATCGCCGCCGCAATCGCGACACCGCCGAGCGCCTCGGTAATTGGACCCGATGCCGCGCGGGTGCGCACCGTATCCATCATGTGGCGCAGCGTCCGGTCGATGATGCCGCGCGCGCGCAAGGTCTCATGGTTTTCGCGGTGATAGGCCTTCACCACGCGGATCGACTTCAGCGTCTCCGAGACGATCGTGCCGAGCGCCCCGACCTCGTGAAGCGTCGAACTGACCGATTGCCTGGCGCGCCCACGCTGCAGTTTCAGAAGCCACCCGCCGACCGGGAGCGCCGAAAGCACGATGAGCGCGAGGACCCAGTCCATCGCGATCATGCCGGCGGCAAGAAAGAGGACCTGTAGCGAATTCTGCACGATCGCGGTCATGCTTTGCGTCGCGGCCGAATTCACCACGTTCACGTCGTTCATGAAGACCGAGACGAAGCGGCCCGAATGGGTCGCCTGCAGCCAGCCGACATCGGCAAAGGCGAGCTTTTCAAACAGTTGACCGCGCAGATCAGCAACGATCCGATTTGAAAGATAACCTTGCGCCACGCGCGCGAAATACTCGGCCGCCGAGCGCGTCACCATCACAAGAATGATCAGTGGCGGCAGCGCATAAAGGTAGGCTTGATTCTTGTTGATGAAGATCTGGTCGGCGGCATCGCGCATCATGAAAGGCAGCGCGCCAGTCGCGGCAGCCGCGAAGACCATGGCGAGGATCGTAAGGGAAACCAGTTTCCATCGTGGAATGACGTGGTCGCGCAGGATGCGCCGCAGAATTTTCAACGTCGAATGGTTCCGCTCATCGAGCGGCCCGTCCTCCAGGTCCTTCGATCGGACAAAGGTCCGGTCGTCGAAAAATATGGGACTCATGGGCGGACCGGATCCTTGGCGCTCAAATGTGGGCTTCCCCAAATCGGAAGTGAAACAAGCTCCAAGACCGCGATGAAACGCGGCGGAAATAGGTTTTCCGGCCACCGCGGACAAAACAGCGGCCGACTCGCTGCGCGCCAATAAAGCCGCCCAGAATGAGCCCCTATCTAACGAGCTTCGCCCGGCTCGTCGATATCCCTATTGTTTCATGATGAAGTCGTGTCGGGGTCTAGAAGTCTATGCAGGTGCACGACGAAGTAGCGCATGTGCGCATTATCGACGGTGGACTGTGCCTTTACCTTCCAGGCTGTGTGCGCCGATTTATAGTCTGGAAAGATGCCAACGATATCGAGCCCTTCGAGATCCTTGAACTCGACACCGTCAAGCGACTGAATTTCACCGCCGAAAACGAGGTGCAAAAGTTGCTTCTTATGGGTCTCTGTCTGCATGGCGAGATCCTTGTTCGATCGTGCAAGGGAAGCGTCAGCGGGGCGGGGTTCGGCTGGCCTCGCGGATTTCTTCCGCGAGCAGCAAAAGCGCTTCAACGGCAATGCCGGGCGCGGCCGCGACGAGCGGCGGATGGCGCGGCACCGGCGCGTTGTAGGTCAGCCGATCGCCGGCGGCGTTCAACAGGCGACCGCCAGCTTCGTGCACCAACAGATCAGCCGCGGCAAGATCCCAGTCGTGAGCGCGGCCGGACGCAAAGGCAACATCGAGCCGGCCGTCGGCGACATAGGCCATGCGAAGCGCAAGCGACGGCACGAAGGGGTGCATCGTCCAACTCCGCTCGGACCCAAGGCGATCGAACATGCGTTTCGGCCCCGAAACGACCGCGCCGCCGATTTGAGCGCGCGTGCTCGCGGATAGACGCGTCGCGCCCCGCCAAGCGCCCACGCCGAGCGCCGCGACCATCAGATCGTCGATGGCGGGCTGATAGAGGGCGGCGGCCACCGGCCGACCGTTTTCCACCACGGCCACGGAAACCGACCAAACCTCGCTTCCGGCGATGAAGGCGCGCGTCCCATCGATCGGGTCAACCACGAAAATGCGCTCGCGCTCGAGCCGATCCGGGCTATCGGCGGTCTCCTCCGAGAGCCAGCCGTATTGAGGCCTCGCGCTCAGAAGCCTCGCCCTGAGCAGCCGATCGGCGGCGATATCGGCCTCGCTGACGGGCGAATCACCGGGCTTCATCCAAACCCGCGGATCACGCCGAAAGTAGCCCATGGCGGTCGCGCCAGCTTCCAGCGCGGCGGATGCCAACATCGACGCATCGGGTCCGAGTTCGGCTATCGCGCCGGCCAAGCGCTCTTGCGACGCATCGCTGGAAATATCAGCGTCCAGCAATCGTAAGGCCCTCGATCATGACGGTGGGCGCGGTCAGCGAGAAGCGGAACTCGAGGTCGTTGGCGGGCACGAGGTTCCGATACATCGTCTTCAGGTTCCCGGCGACGGTGATCTCGCTGACGGGATAGGTCAGTTCGCCATTCTCGATCCAGAAGCCAGAGGCGCCGCGCGAATAGTCACCGGTTACGCCGTTCACGCCGGACCCGATCATGTCGGTGATGAAGAGCCCGCGCTTGACCGAGCGGATCAGGTCCTCGGGGGTCTGTTCTCCAGCCATCATGGTCAAGTTGGTCGAACCCGGCGACGGCGTGCCGGTGCCGCGGCTCGCGCGGCCGTTGGTCGTCAGTCCCAATTCGCGCGCCGTGGCGGTATCGAGAAACCAGTGTCGCAAAATGCCGTCGTCGATGACGGCAAGCGGCGCGCCGACCACGCCTTCGCCGTCGAACGGCCGCGAGCCGAGGCCGCGCGGCCGCGCCGGATCGTCGACGATCCGGATGCCCGGCGCAAACAGGCGTTCGCCCATGAGATCCTTCAGGAACGACGTCTTGCGCGCGATCGCCGCGCCGTTAATCGCGCTCGAGAGGTGGCCGAGCAGGCCCGAGGCGGCGCGCCGATCATAGACGACCGGCACCGGCCCGGTTTCCGCCTTGCGCGGCTTGAGACGCCGAACGGCCCGCTCGGCCGCGCGCGTGCCGACCGTTTCGGCCGGATCGAGATCGCCGCGATGATTGCGCATGGAGGATTCCCAGTCCCGCTCCATGCCTGTGCCCTCCCCGGCGATCGCCGTGACGGACAGCGAATGGCGCGAGGCAAGCCACGCCCCGGTAAAGCCATGCGATGTCACCAGGACCAGCCCGCCGAGCGACCAGGAGGCGGACGCGCCGCCAGAATTGGTGACGCCGGACACGGCGCGCGCGGCGTCCTCCGCGGCGAGCGCGAGCGATGTGAGGTCGCCGGCACTCGGGGTGGAGTGGTCCAAAAGATCGAGTTCCGGGAAGGACCGCGCCAGCCGATCGGCCTCCGCGAGACCGGCATGGGGATCCTCCGGCGCGGCCTTGGCCATGGCAACCGCGCGGGCGGCGAGCGAAGCCACGTCGCCAAGGGCATTGGCCGAGACGCTGGCGGTGCGCCGGCCGACGAAAACGCGTAAGCCGAAATCGTCGCTCTCGGAGCGTTCGCTCTCCTCGACCTTGCCGAGGCGGACATCCACGCCCAGCGCCATGCCCCTTACCGCAACCGCATCCGCCGCATCGGCTCCCGCGCGCAGCGCGGCGTCGACAAGGCGCGCCGCCTGATCCTGGAGCGCGGACTGATCGAGCACGCTCGACATGGCTGGGGTCATCGTTGGGGGCATGGCTTGGACCTCGCGGCGCCTCAGGGGTGACCCCGATCTAAGCGGCCGCGCCGGTCCAAACAAGGGCACGGCGGCGATTGCGCCGCCTCGGACAGATTACGAAAAACCGTGAGATTCTAGTAATCCCAGTCACAGACTGGTAACCCTGAATAAAGTCAACGCGGTTTAACCAGTTTTCTTAAGCTGAAGCTCAAAACACTTAAGTAACGTTGTCTCATCGATTGCCAATAAGCAAAGATGAGGCACACGTGCAATTATCCGAACGGGGTTCCTCAAGGCTATCGTCAAACGCAGCCGCTTTGCGCGCGGACTTGTCTCGTGGCCCCTCGACCGCTGTGCGGCTCGACCCGCACGCCCTGCCGCACCGCTTCAAATTCAACACCGGCCTGCCCGGCGACGCCTCGGAGGCCGCCTGCATGCTCGATCGCGGCATGGCGTATGTTTGCCGCCGCCTGCCGTCGGGCCTCCCGCTCGCCATGCGCATGGCCACTTCCGCCTTCGAGGGCGTTGCCGTGCGTTTCACCGGCGGCGACGCACCCGGCGAAATCCGGATCGTGCTCGAGCTGCTGCATCGCGATCCCTACCTCTCGCTGCCGCTTGCCATGGCCGACACGATGGACGACATGGTCGCGGACTGGCGCGCTTGGTCGAAGATCCTGTCGCTGCCCCTTCTCATCGTGGAAGTCGACGGAACCATCACCCCTGTCGAAACCCGGCTCGGCGCGCTGACCGTGAAGCCGATACGCCCGCGCCGTCGGCGTCCAGTCGTCGGCCGCCAGCGCCCCCGTTTCCTTGCCCGCCGCCAGATGGGCAACGTCACGGCCGCGCCGGTGATCATCACGGGCCGCGAAATCACCGCCTGGAACGACGAGAGCGACATGGACCTGTTCGAGATCGAGAGCCCGCCGACGCCCGCTCGGGCGGTATTCTAAGGGATTCATCCGCGAGAGGGATTTCCGTCGCTCACGGCGCAAGGTGTCAATCGACGCCAAACCCTCAAATCGATCGACCCCATCGCCTTATCACCTTGAGGGGAAGGGGCCGGAGTCGAGCATTCAGAGCCCCTCCGCGTCCCGTCCTTCGCAGGGGAGGCCTAACTGTAGCTTTGCAACACCGCGTCCGCGACGAGGCCGGCGAACAACAGCCAGCCGGCATATTGGTTTGACCGGAACACCGTGAGCGCACGCTCTGGATTATCCGGGTCGAGCGAGCGAACCTGCATCATCAAGTGCGCGGCGAATGCGGCGAGCCCGAGCGCCGCCGCGGCCCCTCCCCCGGCGAGATAAATCGACAGACCGAACGCGGCCACGGCGCCGGCATAAAACACCGCGACCCAAGTCCGCGCGCGCGGCCCAAAGAGCCGCGCGGTGGAGCGCACGCCGACGATCGCGTCGTCCTCCTTGTCCTGCATCGCGTAGATCGTGTCGTAGCCGACCGTCCACAGAACCGCGCCGACATAAAGCGCAAGCGGGGCCCCCGCGAGGCCGCCGAATGCCCCGGCCCAGCCCATGAGCGCGCCCCAGGAAAAGGCAAAACCCAGGACGACCTGCGGCCAGTCGGTGATCCGCTTCATGAACGGATAGATCGCGACGACCCCGAGCGAGGCGATGCCAAGGCCGATCGCGAAGGCGTTGAACTGGATCAGCACGATGAAGCCGATCAGCGACAGCGCGACCATGAAGACCTTCGCGGTGGTGACGCTCAACTGACCCGATGGGATCGGCCTTGACCGCGTGCGCGCAACCGACGCGTCGATATCGCGGTCAACGATGTCGTTATAGGTACAACCCGCGCCGCGCATCACGATCGCGCCGACGAAAAACAGCAGGAGATGCCATGGATCCGGCCATGTCCTGCCCCCGGCGATGGCCGCGAGCGCCGTCGACCACCAGCACGGCCAGAGAAGAAGCCACCAGCCGATCGGCCGCTCCAGCCGCATCAACCGCGCATAGGGCTTCGCGGCCTCCGGCAATATCCGCTCCGCCCAATGCCCCTTGACGGCATCGGCCACGGCGGAGGTGGGATCGGGACGGTTTATCATGGCGATGGTCGTCGCAAGGAACATCCAGCCGGTCAAGGGTTGCGTGAGTGATCGCCGGGCTGGAACAGGTCGCCCAAGGTGGGCAGTCGCGGTCCCTGCCCTCCAATAAGGCTCGGTCAGAATCAGCGGCGCCGTCAGCCGTCGCGGCAAACTGTCCTAGAGGTAGGTCCGGGGTACGAATTCACCCGGGAGACCGAAGCCAACCCCTTGAATTATGGTCGCGTCGTGCTTTCTTAATTCCAGTATTTCCTGAAACTGCGAGAACCCATGAACCTCCCCGCGACGATCCAGGACTTCGTGCTGCATTTCGGCGAGATGGGCTCCCGCTGGGGGATCAACCGTACCGTCGGCCAGATCTATGCGCTGCTCTTCGTCTCCGCCGAGCCGCTGAATGCCGACGATATCGTCGAGCGGCTGGGGTTCTCGCGGTCGAACGTATCGATGGGCCTGAAGGAACTGCAGGCCTGGAACCTCGTTCGCATGAAGCACCTTCCGGACGACCGCCGGGATTATTTCACGACGCCCGACGACATTTGGGAGATCGTCCGCACGCTCGTGGAGGAGCGCAAGAAGCGCGAGATCGACCCGACGCTCAGCGTGCTTCGTGAACTCGCGATGCGCGCGCCATCCACCCCGGCGGAGACGCATGCCCAGTCCCGGATCGCGGAAACCGCCGCGGTCATCGAGCTCGTGACCGGCTGGTACGACGACGTGAAACGGCTCGACACCGAGCGCTTGGCAAGCCTGCTCGCGCTCGGCGCGAAGGTCCAGAAAGTGCTCGAAATGAAGGATCGGCTGACCATCCTTCCCGGCCTCGGCCGGTCACGCGCCAAGAGCACTTCAACAGAATAACCAGATAGGAGTCCCCCATCATGGACGCCATCGTCCTTGCCCGAATGCAGTTCGGAGCTAATATCTCATTCCATATCCTATTCCCGACGATCACCATCGCGCTCGGCTGGGTCCTGCTCTACTTCAAGCTCGCCTATAGCCGCACGCGAGACATGGCGTGGATGGAGGCTTATTTCTTCTTCGTGAAGGTCTTCGCGCTGAGCTTCGCCCTCGGCGTCGTGTCCGGCATCACCATGAGCTTCCAGTTCGGCACCAACTGGCCGGGCTTCATGCAAAAAGTCGGCAACATCGCCGGACCGCTGCTCGCCTACGAGATCCTCACGGCTTTCTTCCTGGAAGCGGTCTTCCTCGGCATCATGCTGTTCGGCTTCCGACGGGTCTCAAACCGCGTCCATACGGCCGCGACGTTCCTCGTCGCCTTCGGCACGACCATGTCCGCCTTCTGGATCATCGTGCTGAACTCCTGGATGCACACGCCCGCCGGCTTCGAAATCCGCGACGGCGTGGCGCACGCGACCGACTGGCTCGCCATCGTTTTCAACCCGTCAATGCCCTATCGGCTGACCCACGTGCTTCTCGCCTCGGGCCTCACCGCGGCGTTCCTCGTCGCCGGTCTGTCGGCCTATCGGTGGCTGAAGGGCGACCGGGCGAAGGCCGTGCGCATCGGGCTTATGACCGGCACGACGCTCGCCGCGATCCTCATCCCGGTGCAGATCCTGGTCGGCGACATGCACGGCCTCAACACACTGGAACATCAGCCGGCCAAGGTGGCGGCCATGGAGGCGAACTGGGAAACGCGCGCCGGCGTGCCGCTGGTGCTGTTCGCGCTTCCCGACGAGAAAGCGCGGGAGAACCGTTTCGAACTGGCGATCCCCAACGGCGCGAGCCTGATCCTGAAGCACGATCCGAACGGCGTCGTGCCCGGCCTCAATCAATTCGTCGGCCAGCACCCGCCCG
>JBEINZ010000058.1:0-13612 GCA_040377825.1 Hyphomicrobiales bacterium
GTCGTCGAACTCTACGAGCACAAGGGCTGGAAGCCGATCGTCGCGCCGGAGATCGAGTTTTATCTCGTCGAGCGCAATCAGGATCCGGACTATCCGCTGAAACCACCGGTCGGCCGGTCCGGCCGGGCGGAAACCGGGCGGCAATCCTACTCGATCGCCGCCGTCAACGAGTTCGACGATCTGTTCGACGACATCTACGATTTCTCCGAGGCGCAGGGGCTCGAGATCGACACGCTTATCCACGAGGAGGGCGCGGCGCAAATGGAGATCAACCTGCTCCATGGCGACCCGCTCGCGCTCGCCGATCAGGTCTTCCTGTTCAAGCGCACGATCCGCGAGGCGGCGCTGCGCCACAACATGTACGCCACCTTCATGGCCAAGCCGATCGCCAACGAGCCCGGCTCGGCCATGCACATTCATCAGTCTGTTGTCGACGCGGAAACCGGTGCCAATATCTTTTCCGGCGAGAATGGCCAACCGACCCGCGAGTTCTTTGCGTTTCTCGCCGGCCAGCAGCGCTATCTGCCGAATGTCATGTGCATGCTGGCGCCTTACGTGAACTCCTATCGCCGGCTCATGCGCAAATCGGTCGCGCCGATCAATGTGCACTGGGGCTACGACAACCGCACTGTCGGATTGCGCGTGCCGAACTCCTCGCCGGCCGCGCGTCGCGTGGAAAACCGCGTGCCGTCATCCGACGCGAACCCTTATCTGGCGCTCGCCGCATCGCTTGCCTGCGGCTACATCGGCTTGACCGAGGGCTTGACCCCGGAAGAGCCGATCGAGGGGTCTGCCTATTCGCTCGATTTCGGCCTGCCGCGCGGCTTGCTGGAAGCGGTCGCGCTTTTTGAGGAATGCGACGAGCTGACCGACATTTTCGGCAAGGGCTTTGTCGCGACCTATCGAGCGATCAAGCAGGCCGAGTTCGAGACATTCATGCGCGTGATCAGCCCGTGGGAGCGGGAATACTTGCTCCTCAACGTTTGATCCGCTGTTCCTGAAGGGCAATCCCACGACATCGCCGAAGCGAGGCCACCATGCTGCAGTCCAACATCTACCCGACAACCGAGCTGCGCGCGGCTGACACTCGCCACTACATGCATCCTTTCACGGACTACAAATCACTCGCCGCCGAAGGCAGCCGGGTGATGGTCCGCGGCGAAGGCGTGTGGCTTTGGGACTCCGACGGGAACCGGATCCTCGACGGCATGGCGGGTCTGTGGTGCAGCAATATCGGCCATGGCCGCAAGGAGATCGCCGACGCCGTCCATGCCCAGATGAACGAGCTTGCCTATTACAATTCATTTTTCAAAACATCGAACGCGCCGGCCATTCGCCTGTCCGAAAAACTCGCGGAACTCGCGCCGTCGCATATCAACCACGTATTCTACTGCAGCTCCGGCTCGGAGGCGAATGACACCGTTGTCCGCTTGGTGCGCTACTATTGGGCGCTCAAGGGCAAGCCGTCAAAGACGACCATCATCTCCCGAGCCAACGCCTATCACGGCTCCACCATGGCCGGCGCCTCGCTCGGCGGCATGAAGCCGATGCATAGCCAGGGCGGCCTGCCTATCCCGGGCATCGCGCATATCGCGCAGCCCTTCTGGTTCGGCGAGGGCGGCGACATGTCGCCGGCGGAATTCGGACTTTGGGCCGCGCGCCAATTGGAAGCAAAGATCGCCGAACTCGGCGAAGACAATGTCGCGGCCTTCATCGCCGAACCGATCCAGGGCGCCGGCGGCGTGATCGTTCCGCCGGAGACCTACTGGCCCGAGATCAAGCGCATTTGCGCCGCGCATGAGATCCTGCTCGTCGCCGATGAGGTGATCTGCGGCTTCGGGCGCACAGGCCGCTGGTTTGGTTCGGACTACTACGATTTCCAGGCCGATCTCATGCCGATCGCCAAGGGTCTCACCTCCGGCTATCTCCCGATGGGCGGGCTTTTGGTATCCGACAAGGTCGCGGATGTTGTCATCGGCGACGGCGAGGAATTCTTTCACGGCTACACCTATTCCGGCCATCCGACCTGCGCGGCGGCTGCGCTCGCCAATCTCAAGATCATCGAGGAAGAAGGCATCGTCGAGCGAGTTGCGAACGACATCGGCCCCTACATGCAGAAACAGTGGCTGGCGCTCGGCGATCATCCCTTGGTCGGCGAGGCGCGCATGGTTGGGCTCTTCGGGGCGCTGGAACTCGTGCCTTCGAAGCGCTCACGGACCACGCGGTTCGCGCCGGTCGGCCAAGTCGGCACCATGGCGCGCGACTTTTCCTTTAGAAACGGGCTAGTGATGCGCGCGGTCCGCGACAGCCTGATCATTTCGCCGCCGCTGGTGATCTCGCATGAGGAAGTCGACGACCTGATCCGCTTGGCGCGCCTGACGCTCGATCAGACCTGGACCGCGCTGAAATCCGACGGCCGCGTGACCCTTGTGACAGGCTGAATGCCGATGCCCGAACGCGCGGACCACGCACCATCTTATTATGCGGCAACCGCGATCGGCGACCATCGGCGCGCGCGCCTCGACGCCGATGCACACGCCGACATCTGCGTGATCGGCGGTGGCTATACCGGCCTATCCGCCGCGCTTCATCTCGCCGAGGCCGGCAGCTCGGTCATTCTCTTGGAAGCCAATCGGCTCGGCTGGGGCGCGTCGGGGCGTAACGGCGGCCAGCTTCATACCGGCCAGCGGCAAGAGGTTTCGACGCTCGAAGCCTGGTTCGGTCAGGAGCGCGCGAAGCTGCTCTTCGATCTTGCCGAAGAAGCGAAATCAACCGTGAAAGGCCTGATCGCCCGGCATACGATCGATTGCGATTGGCACGACGGGCTGATCCATGCCATGCACAAGCCACGCTATGCGGCCACGCTAGCGCGTGAAACCGAGCATCTGGCACGGCACTATGGGCTGACAGACATCAGCGTGCTCGGACGCGACGAAGTCGCGGCGGCGATCGGCACGGATGTCTACCACGGCGGTATCCGCGACGGATCGGCCGGGCATCTCCACCCGCTCAATTTCGCCTTAGGTCTGGCGCGGGCGGCGGAGGCGGCCGGCGCGCGGCTCCACGAGGGCACCCGCGTCAGCGCGATCAACGATGGTCCGACGTTCCGCGTTTCGACACCGACCGGCACCGTAACGGCCGACAATGTCGTGATCGCCTGCAACGGCTATCTGAACGGGCTGGATGCGGAGACCGAGGCGCGGGTCATGCCGATCCAGAACTACATCCTTGCAACCGAGCCGCTCGGCGAACGAGCGGCACAGCTGATCCCGCGCTGGGAGGCCGTCGCCGACAGCCGATTCGTCGTTCATTACTGGCGCCTATCGGCGGATGGTCGCCTGCTGTTCGGTGGCGGGGAGACCTACAGCCGCACCTTCCCACGCGACATCAAGTTCTTCGTGCGGCGCTATATGCTGCGCATCTATCCCCAACTCGCCGATGCCCAAATCGACTACGGCTGGGGCGGCACGCTCGCCGTCACCATGAACCGCTTGCCCTATATGCGGCGGCTAAGGCGCGGCCTTTACACATCCGGCGGTTATTCCGGTCAGGGCGTCGGTCTCGCCACCTTTGCGGGTAAGCTTCTCTCGGAAGCCATTCTTGGCGATGATCGTCGTTTCGCTCACATGGCCGCAATTCCCGCCGCCAAGTTCCCCGGCGGGCGGCGGCTGCGCTATCCGTCGATGGTGCTTGCGATGAGCTGGTACGCGCTTCGCGACCGGCTTTGAAAACATCGACTTGTCAATGTCTTGTCCTTGCTCCACGCACAATGAGGTTCTCAAGCTGTCGCATCCGCGCCTTTCTAACGCCGCGATGTGAAACCACCTTGTCGGTCTCGGCGTTCAGTATTCAGTTAGAGTTCAAGAGAGGGATCGGCACGATGGTCGGCAGGTCGCGTCAATTGGCCGTTTGTTCGTTCATCGTGGCCGCGGCGTTTTGCACTGGGCCATCAATGGCGCAGGATAAGGCGAGCGGCCCCTCCACCTCGGGAGGAAGTCTTCCTTATATTTCTGGCAAGGATCCGGCGGCGGATCCAGTCCTGAAGCGCCCGAAAGCGCAAGCTCCCAAGCCAGAGACGGCCGCGATGAAACCGCCCGCGGAGACCATCACCGCGCCTGCCGCCGAGCCGGCGCGCGAGGCCACAAAACCGGCCGAGGCCCCGGCGCCGATCCCCGCGGCGCAAACGGCGGGGCCGCCCAAGGAAGCTGCTCCGGCCATCGAAGCCGTTGCGCCACAGCCGCCGGCAACGGATACGACCACGACCGCCGCCCCTGTCAAGCCAGCCCAAAAGATCGCTCGGACAAAACCGACGCGCAATCGGGAAGCCGCGCGCAAGACCCAGGGCACGCGTAAGACCGTCACCGTGAACCAGCAATACCCCTCGGTCGACCCCTACGCCGACCGCTACGTCCCTCGGACGGTTTACAGTCCGCCGCCGGTTGCCTGGGCACCGATCGACCCCTGGGCGCCGCGATACGCCGCCCGCGCGGACGTTTTACGTCCCTATCCGCCGGGCTCGACGCGGAGGATCGTCATTGAAGAAGATGGCGGCGAAGTGACCGCCTACCGCCCAGCCCGCCCGTGGGGCTTTGCCCCTTACCCCTATCTCCATAATGGCGCGGGCGCCTCCCATGCGCCGGCGCTGCGGCCTTACCCGCCAAACGGATATGTTGCCGGATCGCGGGCGCAGATCGACGAGAATTGCCACGTCCACGCCTACCCGACCGACGGCATGCGTTTCCACCGCGACGTGCGCTGCCACCTGCACGAGCGGGGCGGCGACCCAAGCTTGCGCTCCATGCGTTGAGGACGACCAGTCGGCTGCGGCGAGTGTTGTCTCGGCCGAGATCGAACAAACGCGCGGCTCGATATCAGTCGATCAGACCGCGAAGAAACGCGCGGATCGAGGCGTCTTCCGTCAGCCCGATTGCGGTCTCAAGCGACGATCGGGCGTCGTCGCGCTGGCCGAGCGCGGCGAGCACTTTTGCCCGCGTGACCCAATATGGCTGGTAGGTCTTGATGTCTTTGGCGGCCAAACCGTCAAGCACGGCCTCAGCTTCGGTTGCCCGCCCGGCTTCCAGCAGCACGGCGGCAAGGCCGACCGATACGCCGATGCTTTGGGCGTGTTCGCCGAGCAATCGATAAAGGGTTATCAGGGCCTCTTGGTTCGTCCGCCCGGTGATCGGCCTCTGCACATGGACGGATTGGATGGCGGCTTCGCACTGATACCGACCGAATTGACCGTAGCGTGATGCCGACGTCAGAAGGATCTCGGCCTCGATGATCATGTCGCGTGACCATAGGCTTGCGTCCTGTCGATCCAGCGGCACGAAGTGTCCGGCCGCGTCGCGCCGCGCCCCACGCCGGGCCTCGCAATAGAGCATCAAGGCCAGCAGGCCCTGAGCTTCGGGTTCGCGCGGCAGAAGCGAAACCAGCAGGCGACAGAGATAAATTGCCTCTTCGACAAGACCGCGAACCTTGGTCTCCGCGCCGCCGATTTCCTCCCAGCCGGCCCCGAACGCGACATAGATCGCATCAAGCACCTCTGAAAGGCGATACGGCATGTCGTCGGCGGACGGCACCTCAAAGCGCAACCCAGCCTCCTTGATCTTGGCTTTCGCCCGGACGAGCCGTTGCCCCACAGTCGCCGGCGCAACGAGCAGGGCATTGGCGATGCGCGCGGCGTCGAGACCAAGGATCGTTTGCAACATCAATGGGGTGCGGATTATCGGGTCGATCGCTGGGTGGGCACAGACGAACAGCAATTTCAGCCGTTCGTCGGGAAAAGGCGGCGCTTCGTCGTCGACCGCCGCCTCAAAGAACGCCAGCAATTCGGGTTCCGCTGCGGCCGCGATACCCCGGTGACGGTGCATATTCTTCATCGCGTTGCGGGCCGCCGTCAAAAGCCAAGCATCGGGATTTGCGGGGATCCCTCGGTCGGGCCATGTGCGAAGCGCGGCGACCATCGCCTCCGCCAAGGCATCTTCGGCAGAGGCGATATCCCGTGTTCGCGCAGCGAGCATCGCGATCAGCCGGCCATAAGACTCGCGCGCCACTTGTTCCGCCGTGCTGCGCGCGAGATCCATGGTTCAAGCGCCGGCGGGCGTCATGGGCGGCAGGACCGGACGCACCTCGACGGCCCCGTAGGATGCCGATGGCGACCGCGCGGCCCATTCCAGGGCCGTATCGAGATCGGGCACTTCAATCACGAAGTAGCCGCCGAGCTGTTCCTTCGTGTCGGCAAACGGGCCGTCCTGAACAAGGCGCTTGCCATCGCGGACCTTAATCGTCGTGGCCGTGTGCGGGCCCTGAAGGCCGTCGCCTTTCACGATAACGCCGGCCTGAGCCAACGCGCCGATATAGGCATTCCAGCCGCCCCAATAGGCGCCGGCTTGGTCCGGGTCATTGCGTTTGGCGAATTCGGTTTCCGGCTCGGTCAATAGAAGCATGTACTGCATGGCTTTATCCTCTCATGGTCAGGATTGTCGTCAACTCGATTGGGTGATTGGGAAGCGGCCGCGATCAGGCGATCACGCCCTTTCTTTTCGCGTACCAGCTCACGCCGAGCAGGGCCGCCGCAATGGCGACGACCATCGTAAGAATGGCGAGTTGGGCCGGAATGGCATCGAAAACACCGTAATAGACGTCGCCGGCAAACAGCAGAATGTAGCCCGCGAACGAGACCGCGAAGATCGGCAAGGCGATGGCTTTCTTGAAAAACAGCACAAGTGAACCGATCAACCCGCCGAAAACGCCGATCGCGAAAACCACGCTGATCCAAGCCGGTAACGACAAGTACACGTCGGCTTGCAAAGCGGTCATGCCGACGGCCATGAGGCTGGCTTTGTTTTGAGAGAAAGAGTCGGCGAACTGGTAGACGCCATAGGCGTTCCAAAGCACGCCCAGTCCCGCGACCGCCGGCAGCCAGAGCGGCCCGCGGACGGCTAAAGAGTCTGCTATCATCGCATTCGTCCCTTCTGAACATCGACAAAGGCCACGATCCGCAAACTCGCTTTGCGGATCGCCTTTCGAACCCATGACACTTGGGACAAGGCAATTTCGACAGGCGCCGGATTTTTATTCTTCCGTGTCCGCGTCGCTCGTGTTCAGTTCAATGGCGTATTGGCAGAAGTTCGTTTTGGTCGCGAGCGTGTCGTAAAGAGCCTGGGCGCGCAGGTTATTGTTCTGCGTCATCCAATAGATCCTGCCGCATTCGGCATCGACCGCGAAGGCCTTCACGGTCTCGATCAGTTGCCGCGCCACCCCGCGCCCGCGCGCATCGGGCGCCACGAAGAGATCCTCAAGATAGCAATAGTGGGCGCGCGCCCAAGTCGAGCGATGCAGCACGAAAGCGACGAAACCAAGCCACCGGCCGTCCTCAACGAAAGCGCGCACATGCACGGGCTCCGCGGGATCCATCATCCGCTCATAGGTCAGATCGGTAACATCGCGCGCGAGGTTGCTGCCGTAGAACTCGAGATACCCCTGCCACAGCGGCAACCAAGCGTCCTTGTCGCCCGGACCCGGCACGATGATGCTCATGTTGTTCCCCAGAATAACCGGCTGGCCGAATGCCACGGAAAGCGGCCCCGAGCCGCTTGACCTGCTCTTTGCGGGCGTTGGCGTCAAGGGATTGGGTTAGACCGTTGGCGCTCGCCGAAACCGGCGGTGACATTCCAGGATAATTTGGCAGGACGCTCGCGTTGCCCAACCTACACCGCGGTCCTCAGCCACGGCCGCCCGGCAATCGCGGGTGCGGCGGCATCATCGGCGGCGGGCTGGTAGAAGTAGGGTACGAGCGGGAGCTTGCCGGCGGTGAGTGCCGCGCGGGTCGGTTCATGCGTCACGGTGAAGGCGGTGAAGCCGACGCGGCTCATGAAGGGGATGAGATCGATCAGCACATCGCCGATCGCGCGGATCTCGCCGCGGTAGCCGTGCCGCTCGCGCAGCAGCCGCGCGATGGAAAAGCCGCGCCCGTCCGCGAACTTGGGAAAGCGCACCGCGATTTCGGCGAAGCGGCCGAGATCGATCTTCAAATCGGAGATCCGGTCGGACGGCTCGATCACGAGCCCGATCGGCGCATTTCTCGCGAGGACCGCGTCATGCTCCGCCGTCAGCCGGGCCACTGTCACGAAAACCTTGCCCTCGGCCGGCAGCGGATCGCCGTCGGCGAGGACCGTCCAGTCGTCTGCCTCGAAGCCGCCCTTGCGGAAAACGTCGATCATGCCAGGTCCTCAGATGCCGCTGCCGTCCGCCTGGGCGCCGCCCAGCAGACCGAAATGAATGCCGCATTCAACCTTGCCCTGGCCCCGCCAGCGCCCGGCGCGCGGGTCCTCGCCATCCGCCACGCGGTCGGTGCAGGGCATGCAGCCGATTGAGCGATAGCCGTCGGCGACCAGCGGATGGGGCGGGATATCGTGGCGGGTGACGTAGCCCGCGAGATCACCAGGCATCCACGACGCGAGCGGGTTGATTTTGATCCGCGTGCCTTCGGCCTCGAAGACGGGGATCGTCGTCCGGCTCGCGGCCTGGAACCGCTTGCGCCCGGAAATCCAGGCATCGAACGCCAGCATGCCGCGCGCCAGCGGCTCGACCTTGCGGATCGCGCAGCAGCGGTCCGTCGAGCGGTACCAGAGCGTTCCGTTCGGATCCTCGGCCTGAAGCGCGGACGGTTCCGGGGTGAGCGCCCTGACGTCGGCAAGGCCGAAGCGATCCACGAGCCGGTCACGATAGCGCAGCGTTTCGCCGAAATGCTTTTCGGTGTCGACGAACAGCACCGGCGTCGCGCGATCGACGCTGGCGACCAGATGCAGCAGCACCGCCGCTTCGGCGCCGAACGACGACACCAGCGCAACGCGGCCGGGATAAAGATCGTGGATCGCAAGGTCGAGCAGGTCCGGGGTCGATAAACTGCCGTACCGAGCCTCCAGGCGTTCGACTTCGTCGAGCGCCTCGGCTACCGGGTCGAACGCGGCTTTAGGATGCCCCATAGAGCGCCTCCTTGAAGGGCCCCGCCCCAAGCCGGCGATAGGCCTCGAGGAAGGTTTCCTCGGGCGATATCCGCGCCTTCAGATAGGTGTCGACCACCGTCTCGATGGCGCCAACAACTTCGGCCGTGGCAAAGCCCCGCCCGGTGATTTCCCCGATCGCCGCGTTCTCGTCGGGCGCGCCGCCGAGCGAGATTTGGTAGAATTCCTCGCCCTTGCGATCGACACCGAGAATGCCGATGTGGCCGACATGATGGTGGCCGCAGGCATTGATGCAGCCGGAAATCTTGATCTGCAGCGGACCGATCTCGGCCTGCCGCTCGGGCGCGCCGAAGGCTTCGGAAATACGCTGCGCGAGCGGGATCGAACGGGCGTTCGCCAGGCTGCAATAGTCGAGGCCGGGACAGGCGATAATGTCGGTTGCCAAGCCCACATTGGCGGTGGCAAGCGCGGCGGCGACGAGCCGATCGTAGACGATCTTCAGATCGTCGCGCTTCACATGCGGCAGGATCAGGTTCTGGATATGGCTGACGCGGATCTCGCCGAATGCATGGGCATCGGCGATCGCCGCGACCTCGTCCATCTGGTCCGCCGTGGCATCGCCCGGCACCCCGCCGATCGGCTTCAGAGAGATCGTGACGGAGGCATAGCCCGGCTGGCGATGCGGGTGAACGTTGGTTTCCACCCAGCGCGCGAAGGTGGGATCCGCCGCCGCGGCGCCCGCTTGGCCTAAGCTTTCAGCCGGCAGCGTCTCGAAGGCCGGCGGGTCGAAGTAAGCCGCGATCCGCTCGATATCGGCATGCGGCAGCTTCAGCGCGCCGTCGCGAATGCGGTCGAATTCGTCCTCGACCTCGGCGCGAACCTTGTCGAGCCCGGCTTCGTGCATGAGGATTTTGATGCGCGCCTTGTACTTGTTGTCGCGCCGACCGTAGAGATTGTAGACGCGCAGGATCGCCTCGCAGTAGGCGAGTAGATCTTCCTCGGGCAGAAAATCGCGCAGCTTCCAGGCCGTGAACGGCGTGCGCCCGAGCCCTCCGCCGACGAAGACCTCGAAGCCGAGTTCTCCCGCCGCGTTGCGATGAAGCCGCAAGCCGATGTCGTGCACCCGGATCGCCGCGCGATCTTCCGCCGCGCCCGAGATCGCCACCTTGAACTTGCGCGGCAGGAAGGAGAATTCCGGATGCAGGCTCGACCACTGCCGGAGGATCTCGGCATAGGGCCGCGGATCGGCGATCTCGTCAGCCGCCGCGCCCGCGAAATGATCGGCCGTCACGTTGCGGATACAGTTGCCCGAGGTCTGGATCGCGTGCATCTCGACGTCGGCAAGCTCGGCGAGGATGTCGGGCGTGTCCTTCAGCGCCGGCCAATTGAATTGCAGGTTCTGCCGCGTCGTGAAATGGCCGTAACCTTTGTCGTAGACGCGGGCAATATGCGCGAGCTTGCGCATCTGCCGGCTGCTGAGCGTGCCGTAGGGAATGGCGATGCGCAGCATGTAGGCGTGGAGCTGAAGATAGAGGCCGTTCATCAGCCTAAGCGGCTTGAATTGCTCCTCGCTCAATTCGCCGCTCAACCGCCGGGCGACCTGTTCGCGAAACTGCTCGACACGGGCATTGACGAACTGATGATCGAACTCATCGTAACGATACATACCGAGTTTCCATGTTGGGACGACTATCGAGCAGCAGGTCGGACTTGGTCGGGGAAATTGGACGGGACCGTCGGCCCAGCGGCGCGAATGCGCTCGCGCAGCGTCTTTGGACGCAAATCGCCGGCGCTCAATTCGACATCGATCGCATAGGGTTCAACGATCAGCCGAGCCGCCGCATCGGCACCGGCCGCGGCAAGCGCGGCTTCCAGCGCGGGCTTCTCACTGACCACGCCGGCCTCTTGGACCAGCGTGCTCCACGCGCCGTCGGATTTTCGGAAGACGACAAGACCGTCGGTCAAGCGGTTCGCGGTCACGATCTGCATGGGACGTCCTGAACTCTCAAAATGCCACCGGGCCAAGTCGGGTTTATAGTGTGTGCGTTGTCGAATTGCGCCAACCGACATTGCGAATTCCGGCCTGAATGGAAAAAAAATTCCAATCGCTACGCACGCCGCGAAATTTTCCAAACGTTTCAGAGGGCTTTAGCCGCCGAGAATGTCCGCCAATGGGCCGACAGGCATCGGCGCCTCGGACAGATCCAAACCGCTCTCGATTTCCATGAGATGTTCGACCATCAGCCGCCCGGCTTCAGCGCCGTCGCCCGCGGCGATGGCGCGACCAATGATGCCATGATGATCAGTGCCACAAAAATGGGCACGCCTTGTCCGATAGAGCAAAATGATCAGGGATGATCGGGCGATCAGCTCGCTGAGTACGGCCTGATAGATGCGGTGACCGGACATGCGGGCAACCAGCATATGGAATTCACCGGAGAGCCGGATCGCCGCGCGGTCATCGCCATCGGCCAAGGCGCGGCGTTCCTCGGCAAGATGGGCGTCGAGCCGCACCCGCCACCCATCGTCGCGTCGCTCTGCCGCCCGTTCGGCGATGGCGGGCTCGATCAGCGCGCGCGCCTCGAAGACTTCGCGAGCGTCGACCGGCGTCGGACGCGCGACGAATGCGCCTCGGTTTTTCTCAATGACGACGATCCCCTCATGCGACAGGGCCTGCAGCGCGCTGCGAACAATCGTGCGGCTGGCGCCGTAGATGGAGCCGATTTCGTCTTCGCCGAGTTTCGTACCCGGCTGCAAGCGATGCTCTAGAATGGCCGCGACGATCGACTTGTGAATATGCGAAGCCCGATCTCCACGTCCCGGCATGTCGTCGCCGTCACCGCGATCTGCATCCATCCCCGCCCCCTGATCCGGTTCTTCGTTCTTGGGCCCCGGAAGAGGAATATAGAACGTGGCGTCATGGATCAAATAGCCGGATTGTATACGCATCATGGGCAGGTCGTGTGCGATCTGCCGGTTTTTGAGGCGGATCCGGACGGCTAGCGCTCGACAAAAGGCGCGCGGCACGGCCGGAACACGGCGGGGGCCGCGACTTTAAGAGACTCAATCCTGCCGATGACAGTTTGGCATGCGACTTGCGAACGCGGATCTTGCCGGCCGACCGCAAATCGCGTGTCGGTGGACGGGGCCGTCTTCATCTCACGCGACGCACCGACCGAGGGATCCGCGCATCAATGGCCAAACCCGCTGCACTTGAGCTGGTCAAGCTCACAAAGCGATATGGCGCGACCCTGGCGGTCGACGAAATCGACTTGCGAATTCCGGCGGGGACCTACTGCTGTCTCCTCGGCCCCTCGGGCTGCGGCAAGACATCGACGCTGCGGATGATCGCCGGCCACGAATTGGCGTCCGACGGCGACATCATCCTCGGTCCGGCGAACGTGACAGGCCTGCCGCCCGCCCGGCGCGGCACGGCCATGATGTTCCAATCCTACGCGCTCTTTCCCCATCTCAGCGTGATCGACAACGTGGCCTTCGCGCTTGCCATGCGCAAGGTCGCCAAGCGCGAGCGTCACGCCAAGGCGCGGGCGCTGCTCGAACTCGTCGACATGGTTGGCTATGCCGAGCGACTTCCCGCGCAGCTTTCCGGCGGTCAGCAACAACGTGTGGCGCTGGCGCGCGCCTTGATCACCGAGCCGCAGATCCTGCTTCTGGACGAACCGCTGTCCGCGCTCGATCCGTTCCTCAGGGTGCGCATGCGCGCCGAGTTGAAACGACTTCAGCGCGAGCTCGGCATCACCTTCATTCATGTGACGCATGGCCAGGAAGAGGCCATGGCGCTCGCCGATCTCGTCGTCTTGATGAACAACGGCCGTATCGAGCAACAGGGCTCGCCGCGCGAGGTGTTCAACAAGCCCAGTTCGGAATTCGTGGCCCGCTTCATCGGCGGCCACAATGTGATCTCGGCAGAGGGCGGGCGCATCGCTGTGCGCGCGGACCGGATCGGCCTTTCGCATCCGGGTGCCCCGGTCGCGGACGGCGCGATTGCGGCCACCGTGACCGAGGTGGAATACCAGGGCACCTTCGTGCAGGTCACGCTGAAAGCGGACGACGGAACGGAGCTCGCGGTGCAGGTCGGAGAGGCCGCGTTCGACGCCGCGCCCTTTTGCGTCGGTGCGCCGGCTCTGGCGACATGGGACCGCTCGGCCGCGCATTCGCTCGGCTGATCGGAGGGTTTGGCGTATCGACGAGGCCCAAAGCGGGCACGACGACAAAGGGGGAAGTATCGATGACAGAAAACACCAAGAAGACGTCCGGCGTCAGCCGGCGCACGGTCTTAAAAGGCGCCGCCGGCCTCGGCGGTTTGGCGGCCGGCAGCGGGGCGATCACGGGCTTCCCGGCCGTCTGGTCGCAGGAGCCGAAAGTGCTGCGCTATCTCGGCACCGCGGTCAACGCCGGTGACGACATCTCCAAGAAGTGCCTCGCCGACACGGGCATCAAGATCGAATACATCACGGCCACGACCGACGACGTGACCAAGCGCGTCATCACGCAGCCGAACTCCTTCGACGTGCTCGACACCGAATACTTCTCGCTGAAGAAGCTCGTTCCGTCGGGCAACATCCTCTCGCTCGATGCGAAGAAGATCAAGGAATTCGACAACATCACGCCGGTCTTCACCA
>JBEINZ010000085.1:0-11204 GCA_040377825.1 Hyphomicrobiales bacterium
AAATTAAATTAAGCTTAATTTTAGACGTTGTTAAAGCGCAAGAGAATTTTTTGCTAGGAATATTTGAACGTCTTGACGCATGGTTACATTGATAGAATTGACAAGTGCCATCAACACTACGATTTTGAAACCGTTGCGATAGGGATTGATAGCTTGTTGGTTCGAGGTTTGGACCCAATTGAGATGACGATGCCAAGCCTCATTGGCAAAGGCGACTTTGAGCGCTACGCAGCCACGTCTTTTCGGGAGCGGAAATTTTTCGACCAAGCGAATACCGCCACCCGGCATTTGCCGGCCCCGCGACTGAATAAACGATGATATAGGCGGGCAACCGCCCTATCTTGAGAGCTGGCCGCGCGAAGCGAATCCATGAACGACGAACCAGATCCCATCGATTTCACGGAAATGCCGCCTCATGCCGCCGCCGGCGCGGCGGTGATCGCGGATGTCGTGAAGCGATTGCCGAACGCACCGGGCGTCTATCGCATGATCGACAGCAAGGGCGACGTGCTCTATGTCGGCAAAGCGCGCAATCTTAAAAAGCGCGTAACAAGTTATGCCCGTGGAGCGAGTCTCTCCAACCGCATCATCCGCATGATCCGCGAGACAGCGAGCATGGAATTTGTCCAGACCCGGACAGAGACCGAGGCCCTGCTGCTGGAAGCCAATCTCATCAAGCGATTGCGCCCGCGCTTTAACGTGCTGCTGCGTGACGACAAAAGCTTTCCCTACATTCTCGTCGCGCGTGACCACGACGCGCCGTCTCTCGTCAAACATCGCGGGGCGCGGAAGCGAAAGGGCGATTATTTTGGTCCCTTCGCCTCAGCTGGCGCTGTCGGGAGGACCATCAATGCGTTGCAGAAGGCGTTTTTAATCAGGACCTGTGCGGATAGCGTCTATGATAGCAGAACACGTCCGTGTCTGCTGCATCAGATCAAGCGCTGTGCCGCGCCTTGCACCGGCGAAATAGGTAGCGAGGATTACCGCGAGCTCGTGCGGGAAGCCGAGGCGTTCCTTTCCGGCAAAAGCAAATCGGTCAAAGCGGAACTCGGCGCGGCCATGCAATCGGCCTCCGAGGCGCTCGATTTCGAACGCGCCGCAGTCTATCGCGACCGCCTTGCGGCGCTCAGCCACATCCAATCGCACCAGGGCATCAATCCACAAGGCGTCGAGGAGGCCGACGTCTTCGCCGCGCATCTCGAGGGCGGGCAGACCTGCATCCAGGTGTTTTTCTTTCGCACTGGCCAAAACTGGGGCAACCGAGCCTATTTTCCGAAGGCAGACAAATCGATCGGCGTCAACGAGATACTCGAGGCCTTTGTCGCGCAATTCTACGACGACAAGCCTGTCCCAAAGCTTGTTCTCGTCAGCCACGACCTGGACGAGCGCGACCTGCTTGAGCAGGCCCTGTCGGAGAAGGCCGGTCATCGCATTGAGGTCGCCGTGCCGAAGCGCGGCGAGAAGAAGGATCTCGTCGACCACGCGCTGTTGAATGCGCGCGAGGCGCTCGGCCGCAAACTTGCCGAGTCGTCAAGCCAGACGAAGCTTCTGGCCGGTCTCGCGGACGCCTTCAGCCTCCCCGAGCCGCCGCGCCGCGTGGAGGTCTACGACAACAGCCACATCATGGGCACGAATGCCGTGGGCGCCATGATCGTTGCCGGACCCGAGGGCTTCGCTAAGGGGCAGTATCGGAAGTTCAACATCCGCTCGGCCGAACTGACGCCCGGCGACGACTACGGCATGATGCGCGAGGTGCTGACGCGGCGGTTTGCCCGGCTGGTGAAGGAACACGGATCGCGCGCCGAAGCAGTGCGCGATGAGAACGGCTTCGGCGCTTGGCCGGACCTTGTCATCGTCGACGGAGGCAAGGGGCAGCTTGAAGCGGCGCGACGGGTCTTGGCGGATCTTGGCATTCTTGAGGATGTGCCGTTGGTCGCGATCGCCAAAGGCCCCGACCGCGACGCCGGCCGCGAAACGTTCTTCATGGCCGGGCGCAGCGACTTCAAGCTGCCTGAACGCGACCCGGTGCTCTATTTTCTCCAGCGCATGCGCGATGAGGCCCACCGCTTTGTCATCGGCACGCATCGCGCCAAACGGTCCAAGGCGATCGGCCAATCGGCCCTCGACGAAATCGACGGCGTCGGCCCGACCCGCAAGCGCGCCCTACTCATGCATTTCGGCACGGTCAAGGCGATCGGCCGCGCTGCAATCGAGGATCTGATGGCCGTCGACGGGATCTCGGAATCGATGGCGGAAACCATCCATGACTATTTCCACGAAAGCGAACCGGGTTGATTGTCTCCGACAACATATTGAACTTTCAAAGGTTAAGCATCGCCGTTGACGTCTCGCCTTCCCCGGTGTTCTCTCCGGCCGCTGGGAGTCATTCGTTCATGTCGGCCTTCAATGTTCCGAATCTGCTGACCTACGGGCGCATCCTCGCGGTCCCGGCGGTCGTGGCGTGCTTTACGCTGCCGGGTCAGCCAAGCGACACCGCCCGCTGGATCGCGCTGGCCATCTTCATCGCGGCCGCGATCACAGACTTTCTCGATGGCTATCTCGCCCGCGCCTGGCAACAACAATCCGCCCTTGGGCGCATGCTGGACCCGATCGCGGATAAGCTCCTTGTCGCATCGTGTCTGCTGGTTCTTGTGGACGATCGCACCATTCAGGGCTGGAGCGTTGTTGCCGCCGTCATCATTCTTTGCCGCGAGATCCTGGTGTCCGGCTTGCGCGAGTTTCTGGCCGAGCTGAGGGTCAGCGTACCCGTGACGTGGCTGGCGAAATGGAAGACGGCCGCGCAGCTCGTTGCTGTCGGCTTTCTCATCGCCGGGGGCGCCGGGGACAAGATTGTCCCCATGGTGACGACGACGGGACTCGTGCTCCTGTGGATCTCGGCTCTTGTAACGCTCTATACAGGCTGGGATTATTTCCGTGCCGGGTTTCGTCATCTGATCGAAGTTTAGCGCTGGCTTTCGCGTTGGATCGGACGGACAAGACGCGCGACGATCGGGGCGCTAGATATGAAGATTCTCTACTTTGCCTGGGTTCGCGAGCGCATCGGCAAGACCGAGGAGGTCGTCGAGCCACCCCCGTCGGTCCGGACAGCCGGCGACCTTGTCACGTGGCTAAAGGCGCGCGGAGAGGAATATGATTATGCCTTCGAGCGGCCGGAGGTCATTCGCATCGCGATCGACCAGCTCCATGTCAGCCATGGCACCTCGATCGAGGGCGCCCGTGAGGTCGCGCTGTTTCCGCCGATGACGGGAGGCTAGGCATGACCGTGTCTGTCACGATTCGGGTTCAGGCCGAAGCCTTTGATATCGCCCTCGAAATGGAGCGGCTGACGATCGGGCGGACCGATATCGGGGCGGTGGTGACCTTCAGCGGACTCTGCCGATCAGAGGGCGACATTCTCGCGGCGCTCGAACTCGAACATTATCCAGGCATGGCCGAAGCCGAGATCGAGCGCGTGGCGCAAGTGGCGGTCCGCCGCTGGCCCGTGCTCGGTCTAACCGTCATTCACCGCCACGGAATGATTGCGCCGGGCGAGCCAATCGTTTTGGTCGTGGCGACCTCCAGCCACCGGAATGCCGCTTTCGAAGCCGCTTCGTTCCTGATGGATTTCCTCAAGACCCGCGCGCCTTTCTGGAAGAAAGAACATCGCAAGGACGGCACCGTCGGCGGCTGGGTCGATGCTCGCGAAGCCGACACCGACGCGATGCGACGTTGGGGCGACTCGCAGTAAGGGCGCCCACCGCCCTCGCCTTGCCGAGCCGGTTAACCGAACCAGCGCGCCGCGCGGAGCGACACGGTCGTTCCCACGATAACTGCCAGGGCGAAGATCCAGCCTGAAACCGCGCCGGCGGATATGCCCGACAGCAACGTCCCGACGGTGCAGCCAAGGCCAAGCATTGCGCCCCAACCGAGAAGCGTTCCGCCGGCAAGTCCGCGCAGGATTTGGCCGAGGCGCGGCCATGCGGGCTTGAAAGCGCCCGCGCCGGCCGAGGCGACGCCCGCGGCGAGCACGAGGCCGAGCACGAATGTGCCGTTCGGCGTTAGAATCGCGTCGCGCACGAGCGTTGCGCAGCCACGGAACGCGTCGAGACCTTCGAGCCGATCAGGAAGCAGTCCGAACGCGTCCGCCGCCTGACGCGCCCGCGAGCCGATTTCCGCGGTCACGCCGAGCGGGCTAAGGCGCAGATAGGCAGCCACGCCGATGACGCCGACAAGGAGGCCGCCGACCCAGGCCGGCCAGCGCGCGACGAAAATCGCCGTGAGCGGATGAGGTTCCTCCTGTGCAACGCCGCCGCTTGGCCGGAATGGACCCACTCGCAATAACCAGGCCGAGAGCCCGCCAAGGAGCACGATCGTCGCCACGAGCGTTCCGCCATAGCCCAAATGACGCGGCAGCCAGATCACCGGCGCTTCCGACAGGCTCGCCAGATAAAGCGTGTTCCAGCTTGCGAAGCCGAGCCAGAAGCCGAAAACGGCGCCGATGAGCGCGAAGGGCGCGGTCGGCGAGCCCTCGGCCAGCCGATAGAGATGCGCGCTGATGCACGACCCGGAGATCGCCATGCCGGCGCCGAAGGCGAGACCCGCGACCACGAGAACCGGCCCGACCGGCCCGATATGCGCGGTCGGCGGCAGGCGCAATCCCGACGGATCAGGCAGCCACGCTCCAAAGATCAGGGTATACCCCGCTGCACCAACAGCCAGCGCTGTAAGGATGCCAACGACGCCGCGCGGGTCGCCATGATCGAGATAGTCCCGCCACATGCACAAAAAGCAGAATCGAGACCGCTGCAGCACATAGCCGAAGGCACCGCCAAGGACGAACGAAAGCTGCAGGCGAGTCCCCTGCTCCGCGATCAGTCCCAAAAGCCAAGCGACACTCATGAATATGCCAGCAAGCACCACCGCCCCGGCAATGCTCCGGTGAGGGGGGGTCTCGTCGGAGAGCGGGCGTGGCGCGGCGAGGGTTTCAGCGGATAGCGTGGTCATGGCGCGGCATAGGCTTTAGATCTGAACTCACGAGGAAAGCCGGTCCCGGTGAACGGGAACCGGCTGTGGTGCGATAGGCTATTGGATCCGGTCACTTGCCGGTCCAAACGAGCCCTGCCGGATTGTTGATCGGGACGCCTACCACGTTGCCATACTCCGTCCAAGACCCGTCGTAATTGGCGGCCTGATAACCAAGCACTCGGGTCAGCACGAACCAGCTGTGGCTCGACCGTTCGCCGATCCGGCAGGAGGTGATGACCGGCTTGGAGCCGTCGATCCCGACATTTGCGTAGAGCTTGCGCAGTTCCTCGACCGGCTTCAGCGAGCCGTCCGCTTGGTTGATCGTCTGACCCCAGGGCACGTTCACCGAACCGGGAATGTGGCCGGCGCGGATGGCGAGTTCCTGGATACCCGGCGGTGCGATAACCTTGCCATTGAACTCATCGACGGAGCGGATGTCGAGGATCTTTGCATCCGACGTTTTCTCGACCGATGCCAGAACATCTTGCAGGCGCGCGCGCAACGCCTTGTTCGGGGCTGCCACGGTAAAGGCGGAAGGCTTCACCTCGGCGACCGTCGTCTCAAGCGGACGCTTTTCGAGATCCCACTTCTTCCGACCGCCATCGAGCAGTTTCACGTTATCGCGGAGGCCATAGATTTCGAATACCCAGGCCCCCCAGGCGGCGAACCAATTGTTGTTGTCGCCGTAGAGGACGACCGTCGTATCCTTGTCGACACCGAGGCGCCGCGCCAAGGCCTGGAATTTCTCCGGCGAAGCTATGTCGCGCCTCACCGTCTCGACGAGGTCGGTGTGCCAGACGACATTCTGGGCACCGGGAATGTGGCCGCGTTCGAAGAGACCGGGCTCGACGCTGACTTCGACGATGCGGACCGTCTTGTTGTCGAGGTTCTTTTCCAGCCAATCGGTGGAAACAAGCGGACCGGTTTGCGCGAAGGCGGTGCCAAGGCCGGCGAGGAATGCCAAGCCGAAGGCGGCGGCCCAGCGCGCCAAGTTGAATTGAACGGACATGTGGGTTTCCTTCCTGTCGACGGGCATCCGAAGGGAGCCTCGTAGGAGCTGGAGAATGCCTCCTCGATCAAAAACTCGACAGACAAACCATGTTAAAGACCGCTTTGTAAGGAAATTATCATGTTCGTTTTGCGGTAGGATGGAGGAAATCATTGCCAGACTGCCTGCCGACGACGACCGGGGGCCGAGCAGTCGTCATTTCGATGAAGGGTCCCGATCGGTCGTGATCGGTTAGGTCGCGGCGCCCAAGACCAACTTCATTCGGAGACGACATCGGCAGTTAGAAAACCCGTGTCGCTCAGGCCTCGGATCTACCTATGCCACAACAAGCGCAAAAGCGGACCTTTGATCTCAGACCCTCCTCAAGCCGCCAGCCGCATGGGCGGGAGCAGAGCGACTCTGCCAGCGGAGAGGCCCAAATGCCGACCGTCAATCCCGGGCGCGTTCCACGTAGCTGCCGTCTTCCGTCATGACGACGACGCGCGTGCCCGAGGCGACATGAGGCGGGACCATCGTGCGGACGCCGTTGGCGAGCATGGCGGGCTTGTAGGATGACGATGCGGTCTGGCCCTTTACCGTGGGCTCGGTGTCGACAATCTCGAGGATCACGCGCTGCGGCAACTCAATGGAGACCGGAACGCCTTGATAAAGCGACAGCTTCACTTCCATGTTCTCGGCGAGATAAACAGTCTGGTCGCCGATCACGTCCTTTGGAACCACGACCTGCTCATAATTCTCCTGATTCATGAACGTGAAGCCTTCGGCATCCTCATAGAGGTAGACGTAGGTGCGTTCATCCAGGAAAGCGCGCTCAACCTGCTCAGTGGTCTTCCAGCGCTCGGAAACCTTCACACCGTCAGCGATGCGGCGCATGTCGACCTGGGTCGTTGGCGTGCCCTTGCCGGGATGGAAGCTTTCGGCGGATAAAACGACGTAGAGCTTGCCGTCCATCTCGACGACATTGCCTTTACGAAGCGATTGTGCGTTGACCTTCACGGGACCTAACCTTCGGCTGGAGCAAAGTCCGATCAGCGTGTCTGGACCCGATCGGAAAAGACATTCTACGACGCATCCTGTATCGCGTTATCCAGATAGCGCTCCAAGGCGTCAACATGCGCTAACCCGGACATCGACGTGCGATGCGGGTTCATTCGGCGTCTCCTCTGACATCTTCGAAGGCATAAGGGAAGTGGCTTGATGACGGATGCGTCGCGCTGGTGGTCGAAAGAGCGGCATTCCGACCGAAAACCGCTGCTAGCCGCGCGCGGCGCGATCAAGTCCGCGTTGCGCCGCTGGTTCGAGACGGAGGGATTTTCCGAGGTCGAGTGCCCTGCCCTCCAGGTCTCTCCGGGTAATGAAGCGCATCTCCATGCCTTTTCGACCGATCTTATGGGCCCCGACGGCGGAGTTCGGCCCCGCTATCTGCATACGTCTCCCGAGTTCACCATGAAGAAACTGCTCGCCGCCGGCGAGACACGCATCTTCGATTTTGCGCGCGTCTATCGCAATCGAGAACGAACAGCGCTGCATCACCCCGAGTTTACGCTGCTGGAATGGTATCGGGCCGACGCGGGCTACCAGCAGCTCATGGAGGACTGCGGCGCGATTTTGGCGCTGGCCGCCGACACCACTGGCGCGCAACGGCTGCTTTATCGTGATCGGAGCGCCGATCCACAGATCGCGCCGGAGCGCATCACGGTCGCCCAAGCGTTCGCATCTTTCGCAGGTATCGATCTCTTGGCCACGCTCGATGACAAAGGCGCGCCGGATCGCGCGGCGCTCGCCGCGCAAGTGCGCGCCGCCGGTATTCGCATCGGAGAGGATGACACGTGGACCGACATCTATTCCCGCGTGCTGGTGGAGAAGATCGAGCCGCGTCTCGGGATCGGCCGGGCAACGGTGCTTTACGAATATCCCGCCTGCGAGGCCGCGCTCTCCCGGCGCACGCCTCACGACGTCCGCATCGCCGAACGTTTCGAGCTCTATGCATGCAGCGTCGAACTCGCCAATGCCTTCGGCGAATTGACCGATGCGGTCGAGCAACGGCGGCGCTTCGAGGACGAGATGGCCGAGAAGCAGCGCATCTACGGCGAGAGCTACCCCATCGACGAGGATTTTCTCGCCGCGCTCCAGCAAATGCCCGAGGCAAGCGGCATCGCGCTTGGCTTCGACCGATTGGTCATGCTTGCAACCGGCGCGACGCGCATCGAGGACGTGCTATGGGCGCCCGTTGAAGGCTGACGCGACGTTTAATGCCCAGCGAATTCGATCAGCGTGCGCACGTCGACCCCCATGGCGCGCAGCTTCTCCGCGCCGCCGAGATCCGGCAGATCGATGATGAAACACGCAGCCACGATCTCCGCCCCGATGTTGCGCATGAGCTGACAGGCCGCCGTCGCCGTTCCGCCGGTGGCGATCAGGTCGTCGACCAGAAGGACGCGTTCGCCGGCGAGAATCGCGTCCTCATGGACTTCCATCTCGTCGACGCCATATTCGAGCGAATAGGCGATGCGGACCGTTGCGTGCGGCAACTTCCCCTTCTTGCGGATCGGCACGAAGCCGGCGGAAATCTGGTGCGCGATGGCCCCGCCGAGAATGAAACCGCGCGCCTCGATTCCCGCGACCTTGTCGATCTTCTGTCCGGCATAAGGCTGCACCAGTTCGTCGACGGCACGCCGAAAGGCCCGGGCGTCGCCGAGCAGCGTAGTGATGTCGCGGAATAAAATTCCGGGCTTCGGATAGTCCGGGATGGTGCGAATGGCGTCCTTGAGGTCCATGGTCTCGGTCAGCCTTTTTGGAGAATACGGGCGGCAACGGCGTCGAGCTTGCCAAGCAACGCCGGATCGCGCCGATCCTCGGCGGTCATGATCGCGTTATCGAGCGCTCGGTCGGAGCCAATCGGGCAGGCCGGATGCTCTGCGGGGAAATCAGCCGCAAACCGCGCGACAAGCCGGCGAGCCTTGTCGGCGTTGGTCTTGAGTACGCGGATCACCTGCGCGACATCGACATGGTCGTGTCCGGAATGCCAAGCATCAAAGTCGGTGACCATCGCCACGGTCGCGTAAGGGACCTCCGCCTCGCGTGCCAGCTTCGCCTCCGGCATATTTGTCATGCCGATAATGTCAAAGCCCTGTGCCTTGTAGGCGCGACTTTCAGCAAGCGTGGAGAATTGCGGCCCCTCCATGCAGACATAGGTCCCGCCGCGCGAGACGGCGATTGCTTCAGCGAGGGCCGCGGCCGCCAGCCGCTCCATCAACAGCGGACTGGTCGGTTGACCAAAGGCAACATGCGCGACGCAGCCGGCGCCAAAGAACGACGAGGGTCGCCTAAAGGTCCTATCGACGAACTGGTCGATGAGGACGAAGGATCCAGGCGGCAGTTCCTCGCGATAGGATCCGACCGCGGAGACCGAGACGATATCGGTAACGCCCGCGCGCTTCATCGCGTCGATGTTGGCGCGATAATCGATATCGGACGGGGAGAAGCGATGGCCGCGTCCATGGCGCGGCAGAAAAACGATCGGGCGACCGCCGATCTCGCCGAACAGCAGCGCATCCGACGGCGTCCCCCAGGGGCTCTCAACCGTTTCCCAGCGGCCGTTCGTCAGGCCGGGCAGATCGTACAGACCCGAGCCGCCGATGATCCCAATGACCGATCTGGCCATGATCGCCATGCCCCCCGTTTGCCGCCAAAATGAAATTGGAGTTTCGCCATTTGCCGCGTTTGCGCAAGCGGCTTGGTGTATTCAAGACGCGGTGGCGGGCGCCCGAAAAAAGGGGCCATATAGGCCCCTTTCCACATAACGATCGATCCGGACGCCTTATTGTTCAGCGTGCCGCTGTCAGTGCGGGACTGCCGACCACACCTTGCGCTTTGTGAAGTATAGCAGTCCGGAAAACACCAAGAGGAACAAGAAAACCTTGAATCCTGTCGACTTGCGCTCTTCCAGCATCGGCTCCGCAGCCCACATCAAAAAGGCTGCCACATCTTTCGAATACTGCTCAACCGTAGTCGGCGTTCCGTCAGTGTACTCAATTTGCCCGTCAGAAACCGGCTTCGCCATGGCGATGCAGGTCCCTGCAAGGAAGGCAGAATTGTAGTAAAGGCCATCGCCGCAAGCCGCGTCCTTGGGGGCATCCTTATAGCCGTTCAGCAGCGCGTGCAGGTAGTCTGGGCCGCTTTCCTGGTAAAGTGAGAACCCGTCGAGGATGAACCAGGGAAAGCCGCGCGGCGCCGCGCGGGCTTTTGCTATCAGCGACAGATCCGGCGGCAACGCGCCGTTATTGGCCGAACGCGCGACTTGTTCGTTGGGGAACGGCGAAGGGAACCGATCGGACGGTCGCGCCGCGCGTTCGAACATTTCGCCCTGATCGTTGGGTCCGTCCTGCACCTTGAAGGTTGCGGCGAGAGCCTTGACCTGCTCTTCGGTGAAGCCGGGCCCACCCTTTTGGGCTAGCGTACGGAACGACACGAACTTCATGGAATGACAGGCGGCGCAGGCCTCCTTGTAGATCTTATAGCCGCGCTGCAGTTGGGCCTTGTCGAACTTGCCGAACGGTCCGGCGAAGGTCCAACTCATTTCCTCGATCTGAGGCACATGTGCCCCGGCGCTGGATGCCGGAGCGGTCAGCCCCATGAACGCGGCGGTCGCCAAGCCGATGGAAAGGGATGCCGCCAGAACCTGACGGGCCAATGGAACGGACTTATTTGTTGTTTGCATCGATTGTCTCCGAATCCGCTCGCCTCAAGCCTTGGTCTCGGGTGCCGCAACCGCACCCTTGGGTAGCCCGCTGCCGCTCTTCGTCAGGATCGCTTCACTGATTGAAGTGGGCAGAGGCTTCGGCGTCTCGATGAGACCAAGCACCGGCAGGATGATCAGAAAATGGGCGAAGTAGTACGCAGTCAGCACCTGCGACCAAATCACGTAAGCACCTTCCGCCGGCTTAGAGCCAAGGTAGCCAAGACCGATGCACACAAGCACGAAGGCCCAGAAAAACTGCTTGTAAAGCGGCCGGAAGGTCGCCGAGCGAACTTTCGAGGTGTCGAGCCACGGAACGATAAACAGAACGACGATGGCACCGAACATTGCCATAACGCCGCCGAGCTTTGAGGGGATCGCTCGCAGGATCGCGTAGAACGGCAGGAAGTACCATTCCGGCACGATATGCGC
>JBEINZ010000102.1:0-10396 GCA_040377825.1 Hyphomicrobiales bacterium
AAACCACTTACCAATCTCAAAAACAACAATGTGAATCTAGGCGCGGGGTCTATCATTGATTACTCTCTAGCAAACGTCGTTAAGAACAGCGCCGTCAAAAAGTCGGGAGCTCCTAACAACTTTAGGTCCGAGACGTCGTTTGGAGATTACAAGTCAATTTCAGTTCGTGAAGTTACCGGAAACGGCTCTTTCCTTATTAACATTGATACCGGTAATGGCCTGAGAACGTTGTCTGGAGCGAATAAGGCCTAGTGGTGAAGGAAAGAACTGGCTTGAATGGCTGATCTTTCCTAATCGCTGTCCGATTTTTTTACATCAAGAGTTCTCGCCCGGTCATCATTTCGACCGGGCGAGGATTATCGACTAACAACAGGGATCGATGTGCAGCCCCCCGCGCCCGCAGTTCTGCCCTTGCCGGCCGACGTTATCGACGCGATTGGCCTCATTGCCGTTCGTCGAAAGGTCCGGATCTCGAATATCGAACAACTGAAGTCCGACTGCCACGGCGGGGTGGAGTTGGAATGGCTGGTTGGGCAATTGTCGGCGGCGAAGGTTCATGCGAGGGTCGCCGGGCTGACCCGCAACCTCTCCGCGGCGCTCCAGGGGCAGGAGCTTCCGGTCCTCTTGCTGCTGGCAAATGGCGGCTATGTAATCGCCGAGGGCGCCGAGTGGAATGACGGCGGAGAGCTGATCTCGATCGCGATCGCCGGATTCGATAGAGAACGCGGTGACTTCGTCCGCGCCGCAGCGAAACCGGAAGAGATCTTGTCGGCTTGGTCCGGCTATAGTCTTTCGATTGAGGCGGATCCTGTAACGCTCGGATTGAAGGATAGTCGCCCCTTCGGGCTTTGGTGGTTCGTGCGCATCGTGACGCGCGAGCGGGAAACCTTGCCATTGGTGGCCTCGTCGATCGTCACCGTCCACGCGCTCGGGCTTGTCCTTCCGCTGATTTTCGCCGCCGTTGTCGACAGAGTGTTGCCTTCGGAACAGCGGGGAACTTTAGCCGCCCTGGCGATCTTGGGCGTCCTTGTCATCGTGAGCGATGGTGTTTTGCGCTATCTGCGCGACGTCATGATTGCCTTTATTAGCGCAAGGCTGGATGCAACGTCAGCCGCCGAGACCTTTGGGCACTTGTTAAGTCTGCCGATAGACTACTTCCAAAAATCTTCGACCGGCGTCGTAACGAGAAACCTACGACAGTACCAAGAAGTCCGTGAATTTCTTGCCGGGCCGTGTACGCAAACGTCAATACAAGTTTTTGGCCTGCCGTTTGCCCTTGGCTTACTTTATTACTTCAGCCCCATCTTGACGCTTGTCGTGCTCGTTGGCGGCCTTCTGATGGCACTGGTGATCTATGCGGCCTGGGCTCCCTTTGGCCGGACGCTTGAAGAGGCGATGTTCACCGAAGGCATCATGCAAGGGCGGCTCGTTGAGTCCGTACATGGCGCGTTGACCGTAAAATCGCTCGGGCTCGAAAATCAGATCGAAACGGAATGGCAATCCCTAGCGGGCGCTGCGGCGCGCCAACATTACGATCTGCGCAGGATCGTTGCCTCCTGTTTGACCCTTGTTACCGTGATCGAGAACGCCGTCACCATCTCCATCCTGGTGTTTGGCGTAAGTCTGGTGCTCGATGGCACAATGAGCGTTGGATCACTCGTTGCGTTCAAGCTGATCGCCAATCAAGTCACCGATCCGCTCAAATCGGTCGCGAACTTGGCTCAAGAGTATCGCAAGACCGGCAAGTCGATCGAACTCTTGGGACAAATCATGGATGTGCCGGCGGATGTTTCCAATGGCGGCCGGGTCGCGGCGCTAACCGGTCAAATTGCGCTGAAAACCCTGGAGTTCAGCTATTCAAAGGGGAATACGCCCGCGCTGACCGACGTCTCGCTCATGGTCGAGCCGGGCGCTTTCATTGGCGTGGTGGGTCCGTCCGGGTCCGGCAAATCGACCTTAACGAAGCTTCTTCTCGGCCTCATTCAGCCTTCGAACGGCTCGGTCGAGTACGCGGCTTTTGACGGCGGCAATACCACATGGCAAACGACGCGGGAGCTCAACATGGCAAACTTGCGTCGCAACCAGATTGCGGTCGTCCTGCAGGAGAACCAACTTTTTCAAGGCACGATCGCCGAGAATATCCGGTTCGGCAAACCCGACGCCACGTTTGAGGACATCGTAAGAGCCGCCCAGCAGGCCGGCGCCCATGAGTTCATCATGGAATCCGCCGACGGCGCCGGCTACGAAAGAATTCTGGAAGAAGGCGCGTCGAACCTTTCGGGCGGACAAAGACAGCGCCTCGCGATCGCTCGCGCGCTCGTCAGGCAGCCAAGAGTTCTGATCCTGGACGAGGCCACATCGGCGCTGGACGTCGATTCCGAACGCGTGGTCAAACAAAGTCTCGACGCCTATCGGCGCGCCAGCAGCCCGCCCTGCACGATTATTGCAATCGCTCACCGACTGTCGACTATTCGTGACGCGGACCAGATTATCGTCTTCGATCGCGGACAGATCATTGGCAAAGGCCGCCATGGCGAGTTGATCGACAGCAACAGCACGAAATTCTCCAAGAAATACATCGAAATGTGGAAAAAACAGAGCCCCGAGACGGCCGAAACCACGCGTCTGCCCGTGCCGGCATGAATTCCATCGACAAGATTGAACCGAAAAGCGATTTTATCAGACCGATCATCGTGGCCCCGCCAACTATCGAGCCGTTGCTGTTTCAGCCGAATGTCGCGCGGGCGGCTCTTCGCCCCATCCCCCGATGGTTCGGTTGGACGGTGATCGGCATTATCGGCTTGGTGCTGTCGGTCGTTGCATGGTCGTTGCTGGCCCGTTTCGATATCGTGGTTGCCGCAACGGGTCGTCTCGTTTCGGTCGTTCCGCCGATCGCGATTCAACCGCTCGATCGAGCGGTCGTAAGCCGCGTCCATGTGAGGCCCGGCGATTTCGTCGCGAAAGGCGTCACGCTGGTGACGCTTGATCATTCAACGACCAATGCTCGACGCCTCATGACCGAAGAGCTTGTCGAGAGCCTTCAGTCAGAGTCCGTGCGCTTGAAGGCGGAATTGGACGACCAAGCCACAATGCCCGTTGCGTCGGAGGCCTCCAGGCGCCAGGCGGAAACGCTCGTCAGACGCCGCGCCGAACGGGATGCCCGCCGGCGGATCCTTGCCGCCCGCGAAGAGCGCGCTCGTGACCTTGTCAGTTCGACGACCGCGGAAATCGAGCTGTTGCGACAGCAAATTGAACGCGAACGAGACCTTGTGTCGCGCTTGGAAAAGCTTGGGCGCCGCGAGTTGGTGTCGCGCGATCGTCTTGTCGAGATTAATGACAAGCTGCGTCGGAGCAGCTCGGAGATGACGGGTTTGGTCCGTCAGGTCGGCAACGCGCAAGAAGAAATCGAGCAGATTGCCGCTGAACGTCAGGCTTTTGAAAATGAATGGCGCTCGGCCGTCGCGGATCGAATTTCGCTGGTCAGTCGCGAACTGACGGAGCGGATGCGCGATTATCAAGAAGTTAGATACCTCGCCAGCCGCAATGAGATCCTTGCGGACGAAGACGCGCTGGTCATGGAGGTCGCGGGGGCCACGACGAGTTCGGTCGTCTCCGGCGGCGATGTCCTGATCAGGCTACTTCCCCTAACGGCGCCACTTGAAGCGCTCCTTACAATTCCAGCGAAGGACGCCGGCTGGGTGCGCGCGGGACAAACGGTGCGGGTTGAGTTGGCAAGCCTTCCATCGCAACGGCACGGCTACATGACAGGAATTGTGCGAGCGCTCGCGCCTGATATCGCACCCGAAACCGAACGATCCGGAAACCGCGGAATGCTGGCTTATGTCAGCGTCGCCAATCCGCTGCGCCAATTGCATGACGTACCGGCATCGTTCGGGCTCGCGCCCGGATTGGCCACCAACGCCAACATACGCATTGGCGAACGGGCCCCGATCTGGTTTCTCATTGATTCCGCGTTGGACCGCTTCGACGGCGCGTTTCTGCAACGCTGACGTCCGAGACCAAATAGATGTCATCGAATCTATAGCCGCACAAGTTTCCCGATGCAGTGGACGCTTGTCCGACGCGCCGATCCCCGGAAGCCCCCCCCTGCGGTCGGTCGCGATCTAGAGCATTTCCCGCTCGGATGGGACCATCCGAGCGACAAGGAATTGCTCCAGATTCAATAGCTTCAGTCAGTCCTTCCTGTTCGGATCGAAGCGATCCGAACAAGACAGGCTCTAGCGCCCTTGATCTGACACACTCATGGTGTTGAATGAGAAATCGAGATGCATCGCTGCGGCTATTGGAGACGACACGATGCGGCATGTCACTGCCAGAATGCACGGTGTGTTTGGGCCGGAATGCCTCGGGGATATCGACGCGGCATTTTCCGCGGCAATGGACCGCTTCGAAGGCATTGCTGTCGCTTCAATCGAAGTTGTGGAACCCAAAGACCTTGCACGTCGGATTATCGAAGAAGCCCGATCCGGCGAAACCGAGCCACAGCTATTATGGCGCGCGGCGGTGGCAAGAATGCTCGTGGCGCAGCGCACCGAAGCCTGACGTCTTTCCCGATCGCCTAGAACTGCCAGTGGACCAGATTTATGCCTGCCTTCCGGCGATCAAGTTCGCGGATTCGCATCTCAAGATCGATCCGATCGGTCGCTTCATTCAAATAGGCATCCCGCAGTTCGCGATCGGACATGACGCCGAGGCGTAGACGCGATGCACGGGCGATCGCCGCGAGCTTTGCGCCGGCGGCTTGTAGGCGAGTGTTCATGAGGGCCTCCTGTTTCAAAGTAGGCGCACTCCGAAGTGGCGTTTCACCCGACTTTTTTGGTCGCAAACTCATTGTGCAACGCAGCAAATTAAGCCATCCAATCGTGACAATTCAATGGCATGAATGATTGTGCATTGCACCCATGCATCAATGGAATGGTGAGTTGCGCACCCCATGCCGCCAATCGCAATCCTGTCATGGCAATTGGGAATGCATGGATTAGGATCGGCATCGATGTCGCTATTGCGCGAAGGGGGAGGTATCGGCCATGAAATCCTTGCTCGTCCCAATCGATCATAATCCCGCTGCTTATCCAGTGCTTGAGATGGCCGCGCTCGTCGCGCGCCGGTTCGGAAGTTTCATCGAGGGTGTTCCGTCGATTCAGGATATGCCGATTGTTGTGACGGAAGTCGGCGGGACTTGGCCTTTCGCCGACGAACATCGCGAAAAGGATCGAATGAGCGGGGCAAAACAGCTCTTCGAGAACTTCATGACATCGAATGGGATACCGGGCTCGGGGCCCGCGCCGAATTGGCGCTGGCACGGCGAACGCGCGATTCCGGATAGCCAAATCGGCGCCGCGGGCCGCGTGTTTGACGCGATCGTGGTTGGCCGGCCGGATCCGAACGGAGCCTATCCGCGCAACACGACCTTCGAGGCGGCGCTATTCGAAAGTGGCCGGCCGCTGATCCTCGCCCCACCGAACGCTCCCGCCTCGATCGGTACCGAAATCGTCGTTCACTGGAACGGGAGCACTGAAACGGCGCGCGCGATCGGTGCCGCGCTCCCGTTCCTGAAGGAGGCCAACCGTGTCAGCGTGCTCGCGGTCGAGGGGGCGATGGCCGATGGGCCGAGCGGCGGCGAACTGGTCTCGCGGCTCGCGCGCCACGGCATCAAGGTCGAGTATGTTGTAAAGCCCGGGTCAACGCGCACGAGCGGCGAGCTCATTTTGGACCACGCCGCCGCTGTTGGTGCCGATCTCATCATCAAGGGCGCCTACACCCAAAGCCGGCTGCGTCAGATGATCTTCGGCGGTGCCACGAGCCACGTTTTGGCAAATGCCTCGATCCCGGTCTTGATGGCCCACTGAACAGTCGGCATGTATGTCGAAGCGGACGCCGTCGCGCGCGGCGCCCGTATTCCCGCGATGAGGGTCTAGCGTGCTTCAATGCCCATGCGCACGCCCCAATCGTCGCGCAACCCGCGAAACTTGAAGGACAATATCATCAAGATCGTGCCGAAAATGACGGCATAGACCCCGATCCACCACGTCAAGACGACCATGCCGGCCAGCGGAGCTCCAAACAGGGCGATGCTGAAGACTATCGATAAGACCGCGCCAAACACCAGCCACCCGCGGCCGTGATGTTGACCGAGCCGGAAGGCGGCTGCGAGCATCAGGACGCCCGAGACCATCGCCCATGCGGCGATCACCATGACGAAGGCAAAAGCTGTCAGGCTAGGCCAGAGCAATGCAACCGCGCCTGCCGCGATGTCCACGATGCCTTCGAGGACGAGAAGTCCCCACCGATCCCGTCGCCATGCGGCGGTCGCACCGGAAATGATCGCGAACAAGCCGTCAATCAGCGTAAATGCTGCCCAGATATAAATGAGCGAGAGCATCGTGGGTCCCGGCATGACAATCGCCGCGATCCCGAATAGAATTGCGATAATGCCGCGCAGCAATAGGGTCCACCACTTCTGTGTCATCTCGACAATCGTGGGATCACCGATTGGTCTGCCCGCCCCCCGGCGAATCCGGTCCGTATAGGATGAACTGCTAGTCATGTCCGTGCTCCTATTTTCGATTGACATCCGGGACCTTGGGCAATCGTCCACACGTTGCCTCAGTGCAGTCTCGTTCAAGGGCGAGATGCGAACCCATCGAGCTACGGTCCCGTACCGCGACGTCGAGCGATGAACGTCCGCGAAACGTTGTCGTTCCATGGAGGCAGGAGAGGCGGTAGCGGAGCAATTCAAGGCACTTGCTTCCAATCGCCGGACGCGGTTTGGTCTCTTCAATCGGTTCTGAAGCGGGGACTTTCCATGAACATCGTCGATCGGAAGGCTTTGGTGCCGCAAGCGGAATGGGCTGCGCGCGTGGAACTCGCCGCGTGTTACCGACTGCTCGCGCATTTTCGGATGACGGACTTGATCTACACCCACGCGACAATGCGCGTGCCGGGAACTGAGGATCAGTTCCTCATCAATCCCTATGGCTGGCGGTGGGACGAGATCACGGCATCGTCGCTGGTCAAGATCGATGTCGACGGCCACAAGATCGAAGACCGCCCCGAACGCGTAAACCCAGCCGGCTTCACGATCCATTCCGCCGTCCACATGGCGCGCCATGACGCGGCCTGCGTCATTCACACCCATACCCGCGCCGGCATGGCGGTCTCAGCGCTTCGCGATGGTCTTCTGCCGCTCAGCCAGATTGCCATGCAATATCATGGGCGCATCGGCGTCCATGACTACGAGGGCATCGCGCTTGACCTCGACGAACGCGGCCGGATCATCCGTGACCTCGCGGACAAGCCGGTGCTCCTGCTACGCAATCATGGGCTTCTGACCGTCGGGCGCACCGTCGCCGAGGCATTCAGCCACATGTTTTATGTCAATTTCGCCTGCGAGGTGCAGATTGCCGCGCAGTCAACGGGCGCGCCGCTCGTGGTAGCGCCGGAGGATGTCGCCTTCAAGGTCGCGCGGCAATTCGATCAGATGGCCTTTGACGATGGCGACCTGATGCTCGAATGGGCAGCGCATCTCAGATTGCTCGACACGCTCGATCCGAGCTACGCGCGCTGAGCGGGCGAACGATCCGCCGCTGACAAAGCGACATCGGCCCGCTATACCGTCACCGGCGGTTCGAGCGACGGGTCCCTTTCGGGGTCGGCGCCCCGTGTGCGTTTCGGAGGTAGGTCATGTCTGGCACGGTACGATCGAGCGACGGACTTCCGGTCGAGCGCAAGCGGGCGCTTTTCCATGCATGGCATCGTGGCACGCGGGAAATGGACCTACTGCTCGGAACCTTCGCCGATGCGCATCTCGCAGATCTCAGCGATTCCGATTTCGAAGCTTTCGTCCAGCTCATGGACGAGCGGGACGACGATCTTCTCGGCTGGTTGATTGGCCGTGACGAGCCGCCAGCCGACGTCGATACGGGACTGTTCCGCGCCATTAAGACCTTTCACGCGGCTCCGGGCGGCATCACGCGCTGACATGCCGACCGAGACATTCCTATTCGCGATCAAGCCCTTATTAGGATGAACCGATGCTCCCCTTGAAGGGTCTGTTCGATCGACACGAGCACGTCACGCTCTCAAGCGTGCCGGATGGGCTGGAAGGCCTCGTGGCCGGAGACCTTGCGCGGAGCGAAGGCGCGCGCGGCGGCAAGCCGAGCGTCGTGTTCGTCGCGCGCGACGGGGCGCGCATGGCAATGGTCGAGCAGGCGCTCGCTTTCTACGCGCCCGATGTCGTAACCCTCGCCTTCCCCGCCTGGGACTGCCTGCCCTACGACCGCGTTTCGCCCAACAGCATCGTGGTCGCGCGTCGCATGGCGACGCTCTCGCGGCTGGTCAAGCCGCTCGCCACCGACAAGCCGTTGGTCCTGCTCACAACCGTCAACGCCGCCGTCCAGCGCGTGCCAGAGCGCGCACTCGTCGCCGCGGAGACGTTTTCGGCCGCGCCGGGCAATCGCGTGGACATGGCGCAACTGGTCAAATGGCTGGAAAACAACGGCTTCACCCGGACGGCAACGGTGCGCGACACCGGCGAATATGCCGTGCGCGGCGGCATTCTCGATCTCTTCGCGCCGGGTTCGGAAACCCCGGTGCGTCTCGATTTCTTCGGCGACACGCTGGAGTCGATCCGCCGCTTCGATCCGGAAACCCAACGCACGACCGGCAATCTGAAGCGCCTGGAATGGGTGCCGATGTCCGAGGTGACGCTCGTCCCCGACACGATCAGCCGGTTTCGGCGGGCCTATGTCGCGCGTTTCGGCGCCACGACCAAGGACGACGCGCTCTATCAGGCAATCACCGAGGGGCGCCGCTACGCCGGCCTGGAGCACTGGCTGCCGCTGTTTCACGAGCGGCTCGAGACGATTTTCGATTACGCCGCTGATGCGCCCATCGTCATGGAAGCCCAGACCGAGGAAGCGCTCGGCGAGCGGCTCGTGACCATCGCGGACCACTTCGAGGCCCGCCGCGACGCGGTTGGCGAAGGCAAGGCGGGCGGCGCCGTGCCCTACAAGCCGGTCGAGCCGGCCGCTCTTTATCTCTCGCGCGAGGACTGGCAGGCAAAGCTCGCCGCGCGGCGGATGACACGGTTGACGCCGTTCAAGCAGCCGGATGGCGCTGGCCCGATCGTCGATCTCGGCGGGCGCGCGGGGCGTGGCTTTGCCGCCGAGCGGGCATCGGGCGACGGCAATGTGTTCGAGGCGGTCAACGCGCATATCGACTCGCTGCGCAAGGCGACGCCGGTGCTGATCGCGGCTTGGTCGGAGGGATCGCTCGACCGTCTGCGCCAAGTGATGGTCGATCACGGCCTGAAAGATACCAAGCCGGTCAAGACCTATCCGGAGATCTTCGCGCTGCCGAAGGGCACGATCGCGCTCGGCGTGATGGGGCTGGAAACCGGTTTTGAGACGCCCGAGATCGCGGTTGTCGCCGAGCAGGATATCCTCGGCGATCGGCTGGTCCGCCAAAAGCGCAAGCGCGCCAAGGGCTCGGCATTCCTGACCGAAGTCGCCGGCCTCGCCGAAGGCGACGTGGTCGTGCATGTCGACCATGGCATCGGCCGCTTTTCTGGCCTGAAGACGATCACGGCGGCGGGCGAGCCCCATGACTGCCTGGAGATCCTCTATCACGGCGGCGACAAGCTCTACCTGCCGGTCGAAAACATCGAGTTGTTGACGCGCTACGGCTCCGACGACGTTGAGGTGCAACTCGACAAGCTTGGCGGCGTGGCGTGGCAATCCCGCAAGGCGCGCATGAAGCGCCGCATCCGCGAGATCGCCGACGGCCTGATCAAGCTCGCGGCCGCCCGGCTTATGAAGCCCGCGCCGGTGCTGACCCCGATGGACGGCCTTTCAAGCGAATTCGCCGCGCGGTTTCCCTATGACGAAACCGACGATCAGCTTGCCTCGATCGAGGCGGTCACCGAGGATTTGTCCTCCGGGCGTCCAATGGACCGGCTGGTTTGCGGCGACGTCGGCTTCGGCAAGACCGAAGTCGCGCTCCGCGCCGCCTTCGTGGCGGTCTCCACCGGCAAGCAAGTGGCCGTGGTCGTGCCGACAACATTGCTCGCGCGCCAGCATTTCAAGACGTTCTCGGACCGTTTCAAGGGCATGCCCTTCCGCGTCGCGCAGGCCTCCCGGCTGGTCACGGCGGCCGATCTCGCCAAGACCAAGCAGGAATTGGCAGAGGGCACGGTCGACATCGTGGTCGGCACCCACGCGCTGCTCGGCAAGGGGATCCAGTTCCGCGATCTCGGACTGCTGATCATCGACGAGGAGCAGCACTTCGGCGTGAAGCATAAGGAGCGGCTGAAAGAGCTGAAGTCCGACGTGCACGTGCTGACGTTGACCGCTACCCCCATTCCGCGCACGCTGCA
>JBEINZ010000011.1:0-28161 GCA_040377825.1 Hyphomicrobiales bacterium
GCCGCGCCGAGCGACTTCTCCAGGATCGTCGTGAGCCCGCCGAGCTTGTTGCCGGGTGACGGATTATTGTTCATTTCCATCATGTTGCGACGGGTGTAATCCTCCCACCACTTGATGATGTCGACCAGCTTCTCGCCGATCTCGCGCGTCGCCGCGCGCCGCGTCAGCAGATGCTCGGCGCCATAGATCTCCGGCGTCTCCGACAAAATGGCCGTGCCGCCATGCCGAACAAGCATATCCGCCGCCGCGCCAAGCGCCGGATTGGCCGTAATCCCGGAGTAGCCGTCCGAGCCGCCGCATTGCAGCGCCAGGATCAGTTCAGAGGCCGGGATGGGCTCGCGCTTGACGTTATTGGCGATCGGCAGCATGGCCTTGATCGCTTCGACACCGGCGTCGACCGTCTTCTTCGTGCCGCCGGTTTCCTGGATCGTCATCGTCCGGAAAAGGTCGTTCTCGACGATGCCATAGGCTTCCTTGAATTTCGGGATCTGGAAGCCCTCGCAGCCGAGCCCGACCATGACGACGCCGCCCATGTTCGGATTGGTGGCATAGCCCCAGCTCGTCCGCTTCAGGATGTCGAAGATCGTACCGCGATAATCAATAACGCAGCCATTGGCCTGAACGAGCGGAATGATGCCGTCGATATTCGGGTAGTTGTCGAGAATGCCCGAACGCTCGATCTCGCGCGCCATGTGTTTGGCGACCGTTGCCGAGCAATTCACGCTTGTGAGGACGCCGATATAGTTTCGCGTGCCGGCCTTGCCGTTGTGTCTGCGATAGCCCTGGAATGTCGCCTGTTCGGCCAGAGGAAGGATCGCCTCATCGACCGCGTCCTCGGCGAAGTGATAATCACGGGCGAAATCGTGCACCATCACGTTGTGCTCGTGCACCCAATCGCCGGCAGGGATTGGCTTGGACGCGAAGCCGATGATCTGGCCGAACTTAACAATCGGCCCGCCCTCGGCGATCGCGATCGTGGTCATCTTGTGGCCGCGCGGGATGCGCGCGATCGCCTTCACCCCGGCCACATCTGTCCCAGCGTCAACCGGGTCTACCGCGAAGACAACGTTATCGCGCGGGTCAAGACGGACTGTGCGGGAAAGACTCGCGGGGCGGTTCATGGATCACCTCAATTCGTCACCAAAGGCGTCGCCACGCTAGAGCATTTCCCGATCAGATGGAATCATCCCATCGGCAACGAATTGCTCCAGATTCTCGAGCTAGAGCCAAGAGCCGACGTTAACACATGCGCTTACTACCATTCAAAAGCATGGCAGACACATTTTCACCGAAGAGATTGACGTGTTAGCATGAGTTTCTAACTTACGATAATGAACGAAACCGTATCTAGCCACGAAACCTATAGCTTTCTTACGCGTCTAAATTTGTCTGCTCGCGGCGGAACAACCGATCATGTCCAAGCGGTCTTACGCACTGCGATCTTGACGTCAGAGTTACCGCCAGGCGCGCTCATCAACAAGCACGCTTTGTGCGATCGGCTGGGCGTATCGCGATTTCCGGTTTCAGAAGCGCTATCCCGCCTCCAAGCGGAAGGTCTTGTCGAAATCCTGCCGCAACGTGGAACGCGCGTTACGCGCATTCGAACCCGCGACTTACACGAGAATATCTTCATTCGGCGCGCGCTTGAGATCGAAACGGTAAAGCGGATCGCCGCCATGACCAACGATACCGTCCTCGCTCAACTCGAGCGCAACCTAGCCGCTCAAACGGTTATGGCAGACCTGAAGGATCGAAGTGAATTCTTTCGGCTCGATCTGGAATTCCACCAAATCCTCGTCAATGCGCTCGCCTTTGGCCGCGTGCGGATCATGGTCGATTCCGCGCGCGGCGCGCTGGATCGTGTCCGACGCATACTCGCGACATCGCTGCGCAATCCCGAGGCACTCGTAGAACATCGTCGCGTCTTCGCGGCGATTTGCGGTCGCAATCCTGACGCGGCCGCATTGGCTATGGCCGCGCATCTGGATAAGATCGTGGAAGGCGTGTTCAACTACGCCAAGCAGCACCCCGAGGTGTTCGAGGACGACACTTGATACGCCCCTCGTCCGTGCTGGACCAATGAAACTCAACGGGAGGAATCCGAATGTCCGACTCGAGCCCGCAGCTCGGCAAACGCCGCTTCACGACACGATTAGGTGCGACGATCGACTTCATCGAGCTCGGCTTCGGCACCGCCCCGATTGGCAATCTCTATCGGCCGGTTTCGAACGCGGATGCCGACGCCACGCTTGAGGCAGCCTGGGACGTCGGCTGCCGATTTTACGACACCGCGCCGCTTTACGGGCTCGGCATGTCCGAGACCCGCGTGAATCGGTTCCTGAGGGACAAGAAACGCGAAGATTACGTGCTCTCGACCAAGGTCGGGCGGCTGCTGCAGGTTTGCCCGCCGAGTGAGCGAACCGGACAGGGTAAATTCTTCGACACGCCGTCGCGCAAGGAAGTCTATGACTATTCCTATGACGGGGTGATGCGTTCAATCGAGTTCAGCTTCGAGCGTCTCGGCGTCGATCGCATTGACATCCTGCTTTGCCACGACGTGGATATCTTCACCCATGGCTCGAAGGCGGCTTCCGACCAGCGGATCGCGGAATTCATGAACGGTGGCTATCGCGCGCTGGTCAAGCTGCGCGAGGACGGCGTCGTCAAGGCGATCGGCGCCGGGGTCAACGAATGGCAGGTTTGCGAGACGATGGCGAAGGCGGGAGACTTCGATCTCTTCCTGCTCGCCGGACGCTACACGCTGCTTGAGCAGGAGGCGCTCGACAGTTTCCTGCCGCTTTGCACCGAGAAAGGCATCGGCATTATACTCGGCGGGCCGTTTAATTCCGGCATCCTTGCGACAGGGCCGAAGCCTGGTGCGTTCTACAATTACGACATCGCGCCGCAACCGATCCTCGATCGCGTGGCGCGGATCCAGGCGGTATGCGATGCCCACGGCGTCGCGATGGTTGAAGCAGCGCTGCGCTTCCCGCTTGGCCATCCGGCCGTCGTCAGCGTTATCCCGGGCGCGCAAACGCCCGATGAGGTCCGTCGCAATGCGAAGATCATGAGCGCCAAGATCCCGACCGCGCTCTGGGGGGCTTTGAAGGACGCGGGTCTGCTACGCGCCGACGCGCCGTTGCCGGCGTGAACCGACAAGAACGTCCAAAGGAAACGCCTCATGCTGAAGAAGATCGATCCCCTACTTTCTCCCGACCTCCTGATGATCCTGCGCGCGATGGGCCACGGAGACGAAATCGCCATCGTCGACGCCAATTATCCGGCCGACAACCATGCCAATCGGCTTGTTCGGCTCGATGGTCATCCGGGAACCCGGATCGTCGACGCGATCTTATCGGTCATGCCGCTCGATCCACCGCAGTTCGTTCCGGTCGGCGCTTGGCATATGGAAGTCGCGGCCGGAGCGGATCCCAATCAGCCAATCTTTGAAGAGTACCGCGCTCTCATCAAGAAACACGAGGGGCCACAAGCTGTGTTGGGCTCAATCGAGCGTTTCGCCTTTTATGAGAAGGTCAAGCAGTGTTATGCGATCGTCGCTTCGGGCGAGCGGCGGCTATACGGCAATATTATTCTGAAAAAGGGCGTCATTCGCCCGGATGAGTAACAATGGCAATGTATGCCGCCTTGAAGATGCGGGTCGGCGGGATCCTACTGACACCGGCAACCCGCGTCGAAGGCACGTTGAGATCATATCGGTAATTTGCGGCTTGTCGAAAGTTCAGCCCCCGAATACAGCGATTTGCCGTCGCGTAAAGCGCTGATTAACCATAAGCAGCACATGGTGGGATCGGTCGATCAGCAGCCGGTCTTGTTCATGCGCGCGTTTCTTCTTGCAGGGGTCTTGGCGATCTCGCCTTTGGCGACGTCGGGTGCCGTGCGCGCGGGGGAATTCGGATTTCTGCCGCCGGCCTTCGGGTGGTCCGCCGAGCGACTTGACTTAATGATGGCGACGACCGGGGAGCCTCCGCCGAGCACATCGGTGCCCGCAGGCAAGCAGAGCGCCGCGGCGGATGCTGCCACGCCTCTGCCGACCTCGCGGCCCGAGGACGCGGAAACCGTTGACATGAGTGGCGTGGACCCAAGGGCCGCCATTCTTCTGCCGAACGATGGTGTGTTGCCGACGGCCTCAATGCCTGCCAAAAGCCGCGCCGCGGCGTCTCGGACGCTGCCTCTACTTCCGCCTGTTGCCACGGCAGCCCCGGAAGCAGGCCGAGCCCTTGGTTTCGCCGAAGGCACAAATCCGGTTCAAGCCAAGACCGCCTCGAACGAGCTTGCGGCGGCGGCCTTGGCCGTCAAGGGCGCCCGTCTGCAGGATCAGCCGAAGCGGGAGACGGTGACCTTGCGCGACAGCTTGGCGCCGGAGGCGCAGGTGACGGCGCCAACCGATCCTGTGCCACCCGCTCCGCCGCGGGCCACCATGAAGGCTGCCGACAAGCCGGCCGCGAAAGCCGCTTCGAACAAATCAAAATCGCCGATTGCGAAGACGCCGGACTGGCCACTTCGGATGAACGCGACGCGGCCGAACATCGGCCCTACGAAGACCGTGGCCGAAATGACCGGCACCTTGCGGTCGACCGTTCAAAAGAATGATCCACGACCAATGGCTCAACCCATCTCACCTCCGCAAGCCCAAAATGACGTCGCGCCCGAGCCATCGGCTGGAAGCTTCATATTTCTCAGACAACCTTCGGTGGAAAAGTTCCGGTGAATTCAAGTTTGCGATAAATCGCCGCTTCACCGAGCGGCTAGCCCTATCGTAGACTTTAACAATGAGCCGACACGATCCCATAACGTCAGAGCTGCCCCTGCCCTCAAGACCGGATGAAACACGGCTTGTGCTCAGGGGCGTCAAGCGGCACTTGCGGGCTCTTGGCTATGCCTGCGTCGAGGAACTCGCGCTTGCCTCCGGACATCGGGCGGATATCGCCGCGCTTAGTAGCGATGGCGCCATTGTTATCGTCGAGGTGAAATCCTCGATCGAGGATTTCCGCGCCGATCTCAAATGGCCATTCTACAGACCGTTTGCTGACAAGCTTTACTTTGCAACCAGCCCCCGTGTGCCGGCCGCGATCTTTCCTAAGGATACCGGCCTCATCATCGCCGACGGGTTCGATGCCGCGATCCTACGAGAAGCGCCGGAACATCGCCTCGCCGCGGCAACGCGAAAGGCCATGATGATCCGCATCGCCCGCGCCGCCGCGCTTCGGCTCCACCAATTCGTCGATCCCGAGTCGATCGGCTGAAGGCATCGTAACGTCACCCTCGACCGATATACGGCATTTTCGTAGCCATGATCGTCATAAACTGAACATTCGCCTCCAGCGGCAAGCTCGCCATATGCAAGACCGCTTCGGCGACATGGCGCATATCCATGCGCGGCTCGGCGGCAAGCGTGCCGTTGGCTTGGGGAACGCCCGTTGCCATCCGCTCGGTCATGTCGGACGCTGCGTTGCCAATGTCGATCTGGGAGCACGCAATATCAAACGGGCGCCCGTCGAGCGAGATCGACCGGGTGAGTCCGGTCACCGCATGTTTGGACGCCGTATAAGACGCCGAACCCGGGCGGGGGACATGCGCGGAAATCGATCCGTTGTTAATGATGCGGCCGCCCTGGGGGCTCTGCCGGCGCATCAGGTTAAAGGCTCCGCGGGCGGTCAAGAACAGCCCATCGAGATTGACCCCCACCACCTCGCGCCATTCCTCGAAACTGATGTCGCCGATGACCTTCGATGGCTTGGCTACACCTGCATTATTGAATATGACATCGAGCCGGCCAAAGCGCCGCTCGGTTTCGGCAAAGAGCGCATCGACCGCGGCGGGGTCGGTCACGTCGCAGACGAATGGCACCGCCGCATCGCGCGCGCCCAACAACGCGGCCGAGGCCTCCAGCTCGCTCGCCCTGCGACCGACCAAGATGGTCTGGTAGCCGGCTTGCAGGAAGGCAAGCGCCGTGGCCCGTCCAATTCCGCCGCTCGCTCCGGTGACGATCGCGATCTTGGTCTGCGCGCTCATGAGAACCTCCCTTGTCCCTTTACGTTTCCGTTGGGTTACGGGACTTCTACTGCAACGCAAGGGAAACAGTGAATCCTTTTACGGCAACAACGACCGTTCACGCGACTGGCGGGAGAGGCGAAGCCGCGTTCCGGATGATCTCCTTGAGGCCGATATCGTCCACCGCCGTCACCGCCTCCTCAAGGGTGAACCAACGGCGCTCGCGTTCGGCCTGCTCGAGCCAAGTGGCGGCCTCTCGTTCGACATCCAAGCGGTAGACGACAACCTCGCAGAGGGCGAAGTCGCCGATCCCGCACTTCCAATAAAGATAGCTACCGAGGGGCGTCTTGGCGATCCGACCAAGCACGCCGGCCTCCTCGAGGGCCTCGCGCTCGGCGGCGCGATGGTCTTTCAGCCGACGAATCGGCCAGCCCTTGGGGATAATCCACCGTCGCGTCTGCCGGGACGTTGCAAGCAAGATACGAAGCGTTCCGTCCTGGTCAGCCTTGACGGGGAGCGCACCCACCTGCCGGCGCGGGCGGGCCGCTGGTTCCGGCTTAAACCCTTGAAAAACCTTTGACTTTCCGTTCATGGACGTCTACCAACACCAAGGGCTAAGGAGGGGCATCTCACGCGCCGTTTAAGTCAAAAGAACGCTCTTCGCCGGTTCCGGTTCGAACCGCCTGATCAAATTCCCCGTTCTTGGATGGATCCAACGATGACGGAAGCACCGACACGGATGGCCGAATCAGCTCTTCGAACAGTTTAACGTATTCAGCATAGATTAACTGAGGGAATATTATTAGCCGGCATATGGATGCCCGGTAAAGCGTTAACTGCACCATTTTGGTTTTGGAAGCTATGCAGTCGGGGCGGTTGACTGCAAAACGCGGACATCGAGCGGCCACGATAGAGCCTGGAAATTGTCATTTTCTGGCAAGCGGCTTAGGCTGGACGAGCGAATTCGGATGTAAAGTCAGTTTGTTCGGTCGGCGCGAAGCCAGAGGTCAGCAGAATGGATTTCCTTTTACCAAAGTTCGACCCCTCCCTCTTCGCGGACTGCGTCAACCGTCCATACTGGTGGGACGACGTCCCGCGCCCCAATCGGGAACTCGACCCTGCTCCCCTGCCCACCCGCGCCGATCTCGTTGTGATCGGGTCGGGCTATACCGGAATTTCCGCCGCGATCGAGGCCGTCAAGGGCGGCATGTCGGTGCTCGTGCTTGACAGCGAGGATCTCGGCTTTGGCTGCTCAACCAAGAACGGCGGTCAAGTGGCGCCGGGGCTCAAGCCGAGCCTCAACGAATTGTCCGGATTGTATGGTCCGGACCTCGCTGCACGAATTTTAGGCGAAGGCCAAGCGGCGCTGGCGCATGCGCGCGCGGTTGCGTCAGTGCCGGGCGCCGACTGCGGCTGGCAGCCGACAGGCCTCTACTACGCCGCCCACACGCCGAAACAGTATGAACTGATGGAGAGGGAGGCGGAGGAAACGGCCCGCGGCGGCGGAATTGTTCCCATACTCGTGCCTAGGGCTCGCCAGCACGAGGAACTCGCGGCCGACCGATACCATGGCGGATCGATCCACCCCGAACATGCGCTCGTGCACCCGGCGAAGCTTCATGCGCAACTCATGCGGCAGGCCGAGGCGCTCGGCGTTATGTTTCGCGGACATACGCCGGCGCTTGATATCGAAGCCGACGGTCGGGGCTTCGTGATCGCAACCGCGCGCGGTAAAATCGGGGCGAGGAAAGTGCTGCTTGCCACAAATGGCTATACCGGCGCGCTCTCGCCCTGGCACAAGCGCCGCGTCATTCCAATCGGAAGCTACATCCTGGCAACGGAGGAATTGCCCGCCGATTTCGTCCGAACGCTCATTCCAAACAACCGGGCCGTCACCGATTCCCATAACGTCGTGATATACTTCCGAGCTTCGCCTGATGGGCGTCGCATTCTTTTCGGCGGCCGCTCCGCGCTGGCCGAGACCGATCCAATGCGTAGCCTACCGCGGCTTTACCAGATGATGTTGCGCGTCTTCCCGCAACTGAAGGGGACCCGGGTTACCCATTCTTGGATGGGTAAGGTTGCATTTACTTTCGACGAACTGCCACATTTGGGCACGCAGCGCGGGGTCCACTATTGCATGGGATATTGCGGTTCCGGCATTGCGCTATCGACCTACTTCGGCACGCGCATCGGTCAGCAGATCCTCGGACTATCCGATGGTCGCACCGCCCTAGATGGCGTTCGGTTTCAGACCCGCCCGCTTTACAATGGTTATCCGTGGTTTCTCGCCCCGGCTATATTGTATTATAAGACAATCGATCGATTCTTTGCGTGAATACAGTCTTTAGCATAGCAAATCCACTTTAAATTTAAATGAATATATTTCTGTACCACATGAACGCGATCCGTATCACCTTAAAATCTAATCGAATGGAGCCCTAATCGATGTCGTCTCTGCCGCCCGAAGCCGAAGTTTTACTGCGCACGCACCCCGAAACACGCTTTATCGACGCTGTAATGTTCGACCTTGTCGGGACACCCATCGGCAAGCGCTATCCGGTCCGCGATCTGGCGAAACTATATGCCCACGGCACGCAGTTCTGCGCGGGGATCGCAACGCTTGACGCGGTCGGCGCATGCTGGGACGTAAACGGCATCGGTTTTTCGGATGGCGATCCGGATGCCGTGGCAAAGCCTATCACTGGAACGCTGGTTCCTGTGCCCTGGATGAAGGAGTCGACGGCGCAAGTCTTGATCGCGGCCGAGCATCCGTCAGATCCGCTAGGCTGGTGGTTCGACCCGCGCGCCATTCTGGCCAAGGTCGTGTCTCGATTCACGGAATTGGGGCTGAAGCCCGTTGTCGCCTGCGAACTGGAATTCTACATCATCGACGGCAAGCGCAATCCGGACGGCACGATCGCCATGCCAAGCCAGCGCGCCTCTGGCCGGGTCAATCTGGCGCCACGCGTGCTCAGCTTCAGCAAACTCGACGAGTGGGGCGATGTCCTTGCTGAAATCGACAATGCCGCTCGCGTTCAAGGCATCCCGGTCGGCGCGGCGACGAGCGAGTATGGTGGCGGCCAGTACGAAATCAATCTGGAGCATATCGACGATCCGGTCGTGGCCGCCGATCACGCGCTCTTACTGCGGCGCATCGTAAGAGGCGTCTGCCAGCGGCACGGACTCGACGCAACGTTTCTGTCAAAGCCATTCACCGACCAATCCGGTAGCGGCCTCCATATTCACATGAGTGTATTGGATGCGTCTGGCGCAAACATTTTCGACGAGCGTCGGCCGGACGGCGACCAGATGCTGGGTCACGCAATTGCCGGGCTTCAGGCCACGATGTACGAGGCCATGGCGATATTCGCGCCCAATCTGAATGCCTATCGCCGCTTTGCACCAAACTTGTTCGTGCCGGTCAATACGTCATGGGGTCACAATAACCGCTCGGTCGCATTCCGCGTGCCGCTCGGCGGGGGCTCTGCCCGCCGCATCGAACATCGCACTGCGGGAGCCGATGCAAATCCTTACTTGGTCCTTGCCGCCGTGCTCGCCGGAGTGCACCACGGCCTAACCGAGAAACTGGAAGCGACCCCCATGTCGGAAGGCAACGCCGGGGAGACGCCGGACCCCGGGATGCCGACCCGGCTATGGACGGCACTCGACCGATTGGAGACCTCGACCATCCTGCCGCGATACCTCGGCGAGGCCTATCCGGCCGCCTACGCCGCGATTAAACGCGCTGAGCTCGATGCTTTCCTCGCAGACGTGCTTCCCAGGGAATATGATTGGTATCTTTAATCGGGACCGCCAAAAAAAAGGCCGCCTCGAAGGCGGCCTAAGTCTAAGGGAGGAAACGCCCAAGGAGGGCACGTGAAACGACCAGAGCCGTCTCACGGGGTTTAGAATAATGCTGCAGTGCGATATTGCAATGCAATATTCCACGGGGCAGCTTTGCAAAACTGAGGGGTCTTTGTCACAAGCCCGTGATTGCGTTGGAGATGTCGATCCAATGACTGCAATATCCAGCCGCCTTGAAGCGGCCTATGCCTCGATCGATGCCGCAAATGCCGGTGATCCCGCGCGCATCGCGATCGATGGCGCCACGCGTCCTTACGGTGTGCATTACGGGGAGCGGATGACACATTGGCTGACAGTGCTTGTGCCGGATGCATCGGAGGCGCTGCGGCTAGCGGTCCGTGGGCAGCACATACGTCGGTTTGATATTCCGCGCGAGCGATACCCGATGGACAAAGCGGGCTACCACGCTTGGCGCAATCGACTGAAGGATCACCATGCCGATCAAGTCGCCGCCATCATGGAGAGCGTCGGCTATTCCTTGGACGAGATGTCCAGGGCCCGTTCGATCGTCCGTAAGGAGAGGCTTAAGCGTGACCCGGAGGCGCAGGCGCTGGAAGACTGTGCATGCTTGGTGTTCCTGGAGAACGAGTTTGCCGCCTTCGCGGCCAAGCACGACGACGACAAGATTGTTGATATTCTGGTGAAAACCTGGGCCAAAATGTCCACGGTCGGTCGCCGCGAAGCCCTCGATCTGGCGCCATCGCTTCCCAATCGCCTCCGTCGGCTGATCGACGAGGCGGTCGGCCAGTCGGAGCCGAACGACTAACGTGGCGCTCGTTTTGCCAGGATGCGTTGCAGCGTCCGCCGGTGCATGTTCAGACGGCGTGCGGTTTCAGAAACGTTACGTTCGCAGAGTTCGTAAACGCGCTGAATATGCTCCCAACGAACGCGATCGGCGGACATCGGGTTGTCGGGAGGCGAGGCGCGGTCGTTCGACTCTTGCGTCAAGGCCCGCATAATATCGTCGGCATCGGATGGCTTCGGCAGGTAGTCGACGGCGCCGAGCTTTACCGCGGTCACGGCGGTTGCGATGTTACCGTAGCCCGTTAGGATGATTGCCCGCGCGTCGGGCCGGCGGATGCGCAATCGCTCGATGACGTCGAGCCCATTGCCGTCGCCAAGCCGCATATCAACCACGGCAAAGGCCGGCGGCCGAGCATCGACCTTGGCAAGCCCCTCCATCACACAGTCCGCCGTGTCAACACTGAACCCGCGCCCTTCCATGGCCCGAGCGATACGTTGGAGAAACGGCTTATCGTCGTCCACGATCAGCAAGGACGCATCGCTGGTCGCGCCAATCGAGACTGCCGGAGCTTCGGTTACTGTCATGACAAGCGCCTCGTTGCTACATTCAGTCGCATGCAGCTGTCATATAGGACGCTATCTCCCTTGGAAACAGCGGTTCGGCGTCGATGATCTCGGGTCGTTTGGTCAAATTTCAGAGGGAATGCGCTGGGATGTCGCGGATAGTTGCTGAGGTGTGCCGGTTCCATGCAGGGCCGCGCGGGGCCAAGCGATTTTGACGACCGCGCCGCCATCCGGTCCCCTTCGATTGGCAAATTCCACGGTTGCTCCCGACCGCTTCAAGAGCGTCTTGGCGATGAAGAAGCCGAGGCCAAGCCCCCCGCCGACGGCACGTCCGCCTAGCGCATCGGCGGCGAGCGCGCTGCCCTCCGAGCGCTTTTGTCGTGTGGTCACATAAGGTTCGCCAATACGATCGATCACTTCTGGAGCAAAGCCTGGACCGTCGTCCGTGACGATTATTGTGACGGTCCGATCGTTCCATTCCACCGTGATATCGACCCGAGACCGGGCGAAATCCACAGCATTCTCAACAATATTGCCAAGTCCGTAGTGGATTCCCGGATTTCGCGCCCCGACCGGTTCGCCGTCCGCATCGTTCGGAAAAACCTCGCGGACCACGATTTCCACCCCGAGCCCTCTAAATGGCGACACGACCTCCTCGATCAGGCTTGAGAGTGGAAGACGTGCGAAATAGCTGTCGAAATCGTTGGTCAGCGTCGTCAATTTCAGCAGGATGTCTCGGCAGCGATCCGACTGGCTTCGAATGAGGGCAATGTCCTCGGCAAGCGGCGAGTCCGGCGAGATTTCACGCTCCAGCTCGCGCGCGACCACCGCAATCGTTCCCAGCGGCGTCCCGAGTTCATGCGCCGCGGCAGCTGCCAGGCCGTCAAGGGCGTTCAAATGCTGCTCGCGCTGGAGAACCAGTTCCGCAGCCGCCAAGGCCTCGGCGAGTTGCCGCGCCTCCTCGGCGACGCGGAACGCATAGGTGCTGGAGAACACAAGCGTCGACAGGATCGCGACCCAGATCCCAGCCAAATAAATCGGAGGAAGGACCGGCGGGTCGATCGTGTTCCAGGGTAGCGGTAAGTGGAAAGGCGCGAGCAGCGTCGCCAAAACCGCGACCAAAACTGCAAGCGAAACCGTGGACCGGGGCGAGAGCGTTGCGGCGGAAACGGTAACGGGAGCAAGCAAGAGAAGCGCAAACGGATTGGCGAGCCCGCCCGTGAGGAACAGGAGCGAGGCAAGCAACATGACGTCCAAGGCGAGGAGCACGGTCGCCGCTGTCCCCTCGAGCCGATCGCCCGGCTGGAGCTTGGCGCGGAGCGCTAAGTTGATTGTGGCCGAAACAGCGACGAGCCCAAGCCCCGTTGCCAAGGGCAGATCGAAGCCAAATCCGAAGTAAACCACGACAAGTGCGATGCCTTGGCCCGCCACCGCAAGCCAACGCAGCTTGACCAGGGTATCAACCCTCAGGCTGCGTGTGGTAAGTTCTGATTTGTCGGTGTTTTTCCCATACATCGGCAGGCTACCCGCTCGTTCCGCATCGCGAATCAATGATACGTTGTTTTCCGAATGAACGCATCTCTAACTTCGTATCTTGGCCAAGGCCCCGTCAAAGAGCATGAACCCGCGATGGAAAATGCAATCGAAATTCGTGGACTTTCCAAAGTCTATAAAGAGACCCGCGCGGTTGACGGCATCACCTTGGATGTTCCTAGAGGACGCGTGGTCGGGTTGCTCGGCGGCAATGGCGCTGGAAAATCGACCACGATCGGCATGATCATGGGCCTGGTGACGCCGGATGGCGGATCCATTCGCGTTCTCGGCGCCGCCATTCCCGCTGATCGACACCGCGTGCTGCACCGGATGAACTTCGAAAGTCCCTACGCCGACATGCCGCATCGACTGACTGTTCGCCAAAATCTGATGGTCTTCGGCCGCCTCTATGCCGTCCCTCGCCTTGCCGAGAAGATCAAGCAACTTGCCGCTGACTTCGAACTCAACGGGTTCCTCGATCGGCCGGCGGGTAAGCTCTCAGCTGGCCAGAAAACCCGCGTCGCGCTCGCAAAGGCGCTTTTGAACGCCCCGGAAGTCCTGCTGCTCGATGAGCCGACCGCGTCGCTCGACCCGGACACGGCGGATTGGGTCCGCTCCCGACTTGAGGAGTACCGAACCACGCATCGCGCCACGATCTTGCTCGCTTCTCACAACATGCCCGAAGTCGAGCGACTTTGCGACGATGTTGCCATCATGCGCCAGGGTCGAATCGTGGAGCATGGATCACCGCGCAGCCTAATCACCCGGTACGGACGCTCCAATCTTGAGGAGGTTTTCTTGGATATTGCACGCGGCGGCGCCATCGCTGAAAGACAAAGCGCATGAATTCTACAGTTGAAATCGGACGCCCGAACTCTCGCTTTGCCATCCACCGTGTTCAGGCCATGGTGTTGCGGCAGATGTATCTGTTGCGGTCGTCCTGGCCGAGGGTGATAGAGTTGATCTATTGGCCGACCGTGCAGATGCTCACCTGGGGCTTCGTACAGCTCTACGTCAGTCAAAACTCGACTTACTTCGCTAAGGCATCCGGAATGTTCATCGGCGCATTGCTATTGTGGGATGTATTGCTGCGCGGACAACAGGGCTTCACATTCGCGTTTCTTGAGGAAATGTGGTCGCGCAACCTCGGCAATATTTTGATGAGCCCGCTTACAACAACCGAGCTACTCATATCATTGATGGTGATGAGTCTCATTCGCCTTTCGATCGGGATGATTCCCGTGACTTTGATTGCTATCCCGCTGTTTGGCTTCAATATCTGGGGCATCGGACTGCCGCTCGCGCTATTCTTTGCCAATCTCCTTATCTTTGGCTGGGCGGTTGGAATTGTCGTTGCCGGCTTGCTTCTGCGCTACGGGATGGGCGCGGAAAGCCTTGCGTGGTCGTTGATGTTTCTCATTTTGCCACTGACATGTGTCTACCTATCCCGTTTCGACCTTGCCCGCCTTCCTCCAGACACTCGCCTGGGCTCTGCCGACGACCTATGTCTTCGAGGGCATGCGCGCGATCGTGATCGAACAAACGTTTCATCTGGACCTGATGCTGGAATCGCTGGCCCTTAACGCACTCTCGATTTCAGCCGCGATGTTCGCGTTCAATCGGCTGCTTGATGCGGCCAGACGCAATGGTTCGTTGCTCAACACCGGCGAATGACAAGGCGGCCTGCGGCCGTAAGATCACGATATCAATCTATTGCATGTCTTCGGGATGATACCCAAATGCCAACTCGGAATTCCTCTGGACAATCGAGGTCACGGCTGATCGGATGTCCAAGCCGCTTGGATCCGAAACGTTCGACGATTTGCCGAATTGTGGAGGCCGGCGGCGCATCGTAAGTTGGTCATTGGTTCCAGCCAGTCAACGTTGATCGTCATCGTTGTAAGGCCGGCCAGGGCGTTCAGGGGGAACAGAACCTGTGTTCTATCATCTCTACGAGCTCAACCACGCTGCGCTCAGTCCTTTTCGCGCGGCTGCGGATGTGACGCGACTTTACTTTCAAAATCCGCTTAACCCCGTCGCTCACACGACCTATGGGCGTTCAATGGCGGCGGCCTGCGAGGTGTTCGAGCGCACGACGCGGCGATATGGCAAGCCAGACTTTGGGCTGCAAAGTACGCTGGTCGGCGGAATGCGGGTTGCGGTTAGCGAGCGTGTGGTTTGGGAACGACCGTTCTGTCGGCTCGTGCATTTCGAAAGATCCATTCCACCCGGCCGGCGCGCCGATCCCAAGATCCTCCTCGTCGCGCCGATGTCCGGTCACTACGCGACGCTTTTGCGAGGCACCGTTGAAGCGCTCAGCCAGCGACATGAGGTCTACGTCACGGATTGGGTCGATGCGCGAATGGTCCCCCTGTCGCACGGTCGCTTCGATCTCGACGATTACATCGATTATCTGATTTCCATGATGCATGCCCTTGGCGGCGACGCCCATATCATCGCGGTTTGCCAGCCGTCGGTGCCGGTGCTCGCCGCCGTCTCCGTCATGGAAGAGAACGACGATCCCTATGCGCCGCCTTCGATGGTGCTGATGGGCGGGCCGATCGACACCCGAATCTCGCCGACCGCCGTCAACGATCTGGCGGCAAAGAAGGATCTCGGCTGGTTCGAGCGCAACGTTATCATGAAGGTTCCTTTCCCTCATGCCGGCTTTATGCGTAGTGTCTACCCCGGTTTCCTGCAGCTCGGCGGCTTCATGTCGATGAATCTGGATCGACATATGACCGCACATAAAGAATTTTACATGCACTTGATTAAGGGTGACGGAGATTCTGCCGAAAAGCACCGCGACTTCTATGACGAATATCTTGCGGTAATGGATCTAACAGCTGAATTTTACCTTCAGACTGTAGACACAGTCTTTATTCGCCACGCGCTCGCGCGCGGCGAAATGATGCATCGGAATCGACGCGTGAATCCGGGCGCGATCCACAACACCGCGCTGTTAACCGTCGAGGGCGAACTTGACGACATCACAGGCATGGGCCAGACGCAGGCCGCGCATAGGCTCTGTACCAATATCCCCGACGATCGAAGAGCCGATTACGTACAACAGGGGGTTGGCCATTACGGCGTCTTTAATGGCTCGCGCTTCCGGTCGGAAATCGCGCCGCGCATAGCGGACTTTATCCTAACGCATCAGCGCAAAACATCGCGCGCCGAGCCGACGGTTGGGCCGGTCGAGCCGGTGCCGCAGACGCAAGCCCGCCCTAACATTTCTCTGGTACGTTGAGCGACGTCCCCACCGTTGCCGGCGGTCGCGGAGTTTTAGGTGATCATCGACAGCTCTAGTCTTGAAAGAGGCGGAAACGGGGCCCAGATAAGTGTTGTCGATCGCGTTTGCGTTAACACCGTGAATGGTGGTGAGAAACGTTGAGTGCCCAAACCAAGGTTACTCGACTGCTCTAGGTCCATCAGAAAAAAACGCGCTCGAAGCCTTTAGGGCGCTAACGATTACGCTTAATGGAGTGATCTCATGAATCCGAACGCCGCGCTTCGACCGGGTTTCAATCCGGTAACCGTTGGTCTCATGGTCCTCGGCTTTGTCGTTTTTTGGCCGCTCGGGTTGGGGATGCTTGCCTACATCCTTTGGGGGCATCGCTTCGGTTCGTTCTTCGCCGGCATCAAGGCGGGTTTCGAACGGGCCGTCGGCGATAAGCGGGTTGCTGGATGGTCCAGCGAGCGTTCGGGCTCATCTGGTCGCGATTTTCGGACGACTCGCGATGCCTGGACTGGCGATACGGGCAACGCGGCGTTCGACGACTATCGGAGGGTCGCGCTGGAGCGGCTCGAGGCCGAGCGCCAGCGATTGGAAGACGAGCGGCGTGAATTCGAAAGCTTCATGCAGAACCTGCGCCGCGCCCGTGATCAGGAGGAGTTCGATCGCTTCATGGGCGAACGCCGCCGCTCCGGTGGGGCAGAGCGTGGTTCCAAGGACACGCGCGACAGCTTCGATCGCGGATAATCCGGCAATTTTCAGCGCGCGACTTCCCGAAGTGGAGCCCCTCTCGCAAGATCATGCGGGGGGGGTTGCGATTCGTTTCCTCTCCTTGCGTCAGATTTCGAACACAGTATCGTTGGAGTGAATGCTTGCGTTCACGCTGTCGGTTCACGCTGGCAGAGCCATCCCTGCGCTGGACTCGTCACCTTTGATCATTCGAGCCCTCACACGTCGACGCCCGGTCATTCCCGAAGCGCTCGATCTCGATTTGATGGACGGGCGTCGCGTCCGTGTGAACATTCGCAAGGCCCAGCGGGCGCGCCGCTATACGTTGCGGCTCCTGGCGTCGTCGGACGAGGCAGTGTTGACGCTGCCGGAGTCCGGTCGATGGGCCGAGGCGCTGGCCTTCCTCGAGCGCCACCGCGGATGGCTTTCCGATCGGTTGGAGCGGCGACCGGAACGGGTCCCGTTCACCCATGGCTCGATTATCCCCTTGCGCGGACTACCACATTTGATTTGCCACCGGCCGGATTTGCGCGGAACGGTTTGGATTTCCGCAATCGGGGACATCCCGCAGTTATGCGTGGCAGGCGCATCCGAGCATGTAAGCCGCCGCGTTTGTGATTTTCTCAAGCGCGAGGCGCGGCGCGATTTGGAACCCGCCGTTGGGCTTCATGCAACGCGGCTTGGCGTAAAGTCAACCGCGATTCGCTTGAAAGATACGAAAAGCCGTTGGGGGTCGTGTACATCAAATGGCGTAATTTCTTTTTCGTGGCGTATCGTCATGGCACCTCCTTTTGTTCTTGATTACTTGGTGGCGCATGAGGTTTCTCATCTGCGCGAGATGAATCATTCGATTCATTTCTGGCGGACGGTTAAGGAAACCTGTCCGGATATGGCGTTGGGCCGCGCTTGGTTGAAAGCCAACGGCTCAACACTGCACGCCTACGGTGCGTGATAGGTTCGGGAAATCTATTTCTAAGCCGTGTGCCCCCTGTTATGACCCTATCCACAATGCAGGTGGGGCCCAAAAGACGGCTAAGGGGATCAGAATGCGGAAGGCTGCGGTTCGCCGGACGACCAAGGAGACCGACATATCGGTGAGCGTCGATCTTGATGGAGCAGGGACGGCGGACGTTGCGACCGGCATCGGCTTTTTCGATCACATGCTCAATCAGATCGCGCGCCATGGGATGATTGACTTGGTTGTACGGGCCGACGGAGATCTGCATATCGACATGCATCACATAGTCGAGGATGTAGGCATCGCGCTCGGCCAAGCGGTCCGGCAGGCTATGGGCGACTTGAAGGGCATCACCCGCTACGCCGACGTGCACTTGCCCATGGACGAGGCGCTAACCCGTTGCGCCATCGACATTTCCGGCCGACCATACCTTGTCTTCCAGGCGACATTCGGTCGCCCGAAGATCGGCGAATTCGACACCGAACTGGTCGAGGAGTGGTTCCGGGCCTTCGCGATGAATGCAGGCATCACAGTGCATTTAGCGAATTTATACGGATCGAACAATCATCATATCGCGGAGTCTTGTTTCAAGGCCCTGGCTCGCGCGCTTCGCGCGGCGGTGGCCATCGATCTGCGGCGGTCCGACGCCGTTCCTTCCACGAAAGGAAGCCTTGGAGGCTGACCATGCAGATTTGGACGGTCTATCTGCCGCCGGATGCCCATGATGCCGTTGGGGCGGCGGAAAACATGGTGCTGATCAAGGAGGGCTTTTGCTGGCCAGCCTTGATTTTCGGGCCTTTTTGGGCGATTTGGCACCGGTTTTGGCTGGTTTTGCTGGCTTTGGTCGTGGTTATCGTGTCGATCGAGGCAGTGGGATTGTTTGCCGGCGATACGGCCAGCGCGATGCTTTCGACCTTGGCGTGGATCGGGTTCGCATTCGTTGCTAACGATGCAAGGCGCTGGACGCTGGAGCGGCGGGGCTGGCGCTTCGCGCGGGTCGTCGCTGGCGGCCGGCAGGCGGACGCGGAACGCAACTCTCTGGAATTTATAAACTATCTCCCGCCGCCCGCACCCACCGCGCCGCCGTCCCGGAGCAGCACGACCCGCTACTCGGCCGCAAGTCAGGCCGCGCTTCCCGGCGTCATCGGCTATGATATCGCGCCGCGAGCGGCGTTATGACTGTCGCGCTGATCGACTACGGGGCGGGCAATCTGCGCTCCGCCGAGAAAGGCCTCGAGCGGATGGCGGGCGAGGTCGGCTGCTCGCAAACCATTGTTTTAACGAGGGATCCGGACGTCGTGGCGCGGGCGGACCGGATCGTTCTGCCCGGCGATGGCGCCTTCCCGTTCTGCCGGCGCGGTGTGGCGGCAATCCCCGGCATGGACGAGGCCCTGGACGAGGCGGTAATCCGGCGCGGCCAACCGTTTCTGGGCATCTGCGTTGGTATGCAGCTTCTTGCAACACGAGGCATCGAGCATGAAATCATTGACGGATTCGGTTGGATCCCCGGCGAGGTCGGGCCGATCGAGCCGTCGGATCCCAGACTCAAGATCCCGCATATGGGCTGGAATACGATGACGCTCGCCCGTCCGCATCCGGTGCTCGACGGCATCCGCCTCGGGCCGGACGGGCTCCATGCGTATTTCTTGCATGCGTTCGCGTTCTCGGTCTCGGAACCGACGGATCTGATCGCCACCGCCGACCATGGCGGGCCGGTCACGGCGATCGTCGGGCGCGATACCATCATCGGGACGCAGTTCCATCCGGAAAAAAGTCAGGGTCTCGGCCTGCGCCTCCTGGCCAATTTCCTGACATGGTCGCCTTAAGCAACGTTTCCCTTGAAAGCATCGGTGTTACCGTAAATTGTACCGTTGTTTCCCTTTTCGTTGCACTTGCCGTTTCCCTTCCCTTGACGTCTGGCTAACCATGATCTTATTCCCAGCTATCGATCTGAAGGACGGCCGCTGCGTTCGCCTCAAGCACGGCGAAATGGCGGCGGCAACTGTATACAATGATGACCCCGCCGATCAGGCGGGTCGCTTTTTCATGCTTGGGTTTGAATGGCTGCATGTCGTCGATCTCAACGGCGCGTTCCAGGGCCGGTCAGTCAACGGCGCTGCGGTCGAGGCCATCCTGGCTTCGACGACGATGAAGGTCCAGCTCGGCGGCGGCATTCGGGACCTTGCGGCGATCGAGGCTTGGCTCACCAAGGGTATCAAGAGAGTTATCCTCGGGACGGTCGCGGTGCGCGATCCTCGGCTCGTTCGCGAGGCCTGCCGGCTCCATCAGGGCCGGATCGTGGTCGGCATCGACGCGCGCGCCGGCAAGGTGGCGGTGGAAGGCTGGGCGGAAGTGTCGGAACTGACGTCGATCGACCTCGCCCGCCGGTTCGAGGATGCCGGCGTCGCCGCGATCGTCTACACCGACATCGATCGGGACGGCGTCTTGAAGGGCATCAATGTCGAGGCGACGCTGGCGCTCGCCGACGCGGTGTCGATCCCTGTGATCGCTTCCGGCGGCCTTGCCTCAATTGGCGATGTGGAGCGCCTGTTGCGGCCGGACTGCGCGAAACTGGAGGGCGCGATATCCGGCCGGGCGCTTTATGACGGCAGCCTCGATGCCCGCGCCGCGCTGGATCTGATCCGGGCCCACGGGCATTAGTCGAAACTAATCCCCGGCATCATCATCTCGGGCATGATGCGGTTTCGACGGAGATCGTGCCATGTTAGAATCCAGTTCCATCCGAAAACAACCGGCCGACATCATGCTGAAATCCCGCGTCATCCCCTGTCTTGACGTCAAGGACGGGCGGGTCGTCAAGGGCGTCAATTTCGTCGATCTGCGCGATGCCGGCGATCCGGTGGAGGCGGCGGAGGCCTATGACGCGGCCGGCGCGGACGAGCTTTGCTTTCTCGACATCACGGCAACCCAGGAAAATCGCGGCATCATCCTGGACGTCGTCCGGCGCACCGCCGAAGTCTGCTTCATGCCGGTCACCGTCGGCGGCGGCATCCGGACGCTGGACGACATTCGCAACCTAATGGCGGCGGGCGCCGACAAGGTTTCGATCAATTCGGCGGCGGTCAAGGATCGCGGCTTCGTGGCCGATGCGGTTCGTCAGGTCGGCGGGCAGTCGGTGGTCGTGGCGATCGACGCCAAGCGGGTATCCGGACCCGACGATGCGCCGAAATGGGAGGTTTTCACCCATGGCGGGCGCCAGCGCACGGGCCTCGACGCGCTCGGCTATGCTCGCGACGTGGTCGCGCTCGGCGCCGGCGAACTGCTGTTGACCTCAATGGACCGCGACGGCACGAAGGCTGGCTTCGATCTGGAATTGACCCGCGCTGTGAGCGATGCGGTCTCGGTCCCGGTTATCGCGTCGGGCGGCGTCGGAACGCTGGAGCATATGGTGGAAGGTATCCGCGACGGCGGCGCGAGCGCCGTGCTCGCGGCTTCCATCTTCCATTTCGGAACTTTCACGATCCGCGAGGCCAAGCTTCACATGCTGGCCGCCGGCATTCCGGTTCGACTCGACTCCTGATCCCGCTTTCCCCTATACCCTGCGACCCAATGCGGTCACCCAAGACGCGGGCTTATCCGAATGTCCGACTTCACCTTGGCCGATCTAGAGACGATAATCGCGCGTCGCGCGACGTCCGACGACGCCGGGTCGTATACGCGCAAGTTGGTGATGGCCGGCATGGCGCGATGCGCCAAGAAGCTTGGCGAGGAAGCGGTGGAGACCGCCCTGGCCGCGGTTTCCGGCGATCGGGCGGCGCTGAAGTCGGAGGCGGCGGACCTTCTCTACCATCTCATCGTTGTCCTTCACGTCGGCGGAATTCCGCTTTCGGACGTTCAAGCCGAGCTTGAGGCCCGCACGGCGCTGACGGGCTTGGAAGAGAAGGCATCCCGATCCGGCGAATAATCGGAAGACGACCATAAAACGGCGGAACTCAGGGGAGCCTCGGGCTTGGACCAATCTTCGATGAAGCGACGCGCCGCTCTCAAGGCGACGAAAAGCGCGCCATCGAGCGCGCTGACCTCCTTGGCGCGCGAGCGCGCACACACGGATCTCTCCCCCTACAACACGTTTACCCGGGCGGAATGGTCGGGTCTCAGGGCCGATACGCCGCTGACGCTGACCGAGGACGATCTAACCCGTTTGCGCAGCTTGAACGATCCGATCTCGCTCGACGAGGTCGTCGACATCTATCTGCCGCTGTCTCGGCTGCTATCGCTTTATGTGGAGGCCACCCAGGGCCTGTTTCGCGGCACGAGCCAGTTTCTCGGCACGAACGGGGCCAAAGTGCCGTTCGTCATCGGCCTCGCCGGGTCGGTGGCGGTTGGCAAGTCGACCACGGCGCGCATTCTGAAGGCACTCCTGTCGCGCTGGTCGTCGAGCCCGAAGGTCGATCTCGTCACGACCGACGGCTTTCTCTATCCGAATGCCGTGCTGGAACGCGAAGGCCTGATGCGGCGAAAGGGCTTTCCCGAAAGCTACGACATCGGCGCGCTGCTCGCCTTCCTCGCGGCGATCAAGGCCGGCAAGGGCACCGTGCGGGCGCCGGTCTATTCGCATCTCGTCTATGACGTGGTTCCCGGCGAGACCGTCACCATCGACCAGCCGGACATCCTGATTCTCGAAGGCCTCAACGTCCTGCAGACAACGCGGCTGCCGCGCGACGGCAATGCCGTGCCGTTCGTATCGGACTTTTTCGATTTCTCGATCTATCTCGATGCCGACGAAGACCTTCTGCGTCAATGGTATGTCGATCGCTTCATGAGCCTTCGGCAAACCGCATTCCGCAATCCGCAGAGCTATTTCCACCGCTATGCCCAGATCGATCAGGCGAAAGCCGACGCGATCGCCGAAGATCTGTGGACCAATATCAACCTCGTCAATCTGCGCGAGACCATTTTCCCAACGCGGCCGCGCGCCGACCTGATCTTGGAAAAAGGCAGAAGCCACCGCATCGAAACGGTCCGGCTTCGGAAGCTGTGAGGCGGGAGGGGTGGCGCGCGGGGTGTGAGCTCGTTCACCGAACTGTCATGACCCTCAGGGCAAGTGTCCGGCGGCCGATCGAATCATCACCCTTGTCGTGCGTACCGCAGACTTGAGCGCTGACTTTAATCGGCAGTCTCCAGTCCCGAGGAAACGATGTCCGGACCGCGCTACGCCATTTACTATGCTCCCCCCGCCAACGCCGACCTCTGGCACTTCGGCTCTACAGCGATCGGCTACGATGCCGTGACCGGGAATGACCTGCCGATCCCTGAAGTCGACGGCTACGCGCCCGACGCGCTGGCCGCGATGACAGCGGATCCGCGACTTTATGGCTTTCACGCCACGCTGAAGCCGCCGTTTCATCTCGCCGACGGTAAAAGCGAGGCGTCGCTGATTACCGCGGCCGAGCAATTCGCGGCGGCGCGCTCCGCCTTCGACATAGACCTACAGCTTTCCGCCATCGGCGACTTCCTGGCGCTGATCCCGGCCGCGCATTCCGCGCCGCTGCATGCGCTCGCCGATGACTGCGTGAGCGCATTCGATCCCTACCGGGCGCCCTTGACCGAGGCCGACCGCGCGCGCCGCCTTGCCTCGCCGCTTGGCGAACGCCAGCTGCGCTATCTCGACCAATGGGGATACCCTTACGTCTTCGAGGAGTTCCGCTTTCACATGACCTTGAGCGGGCGGCTCGGGGCACAGGATCGCGCGCGGGTGGCGCCGGTGCTCGCGGCACGGTATGAAGCGATCCGCGCACCCGTTTCGATCGATTCCGTTACGATATTCGTGCAGTCGGAACGCGGCGCTCGCTTCCGCATCCTGTCTCGCTTCCCCTTCGCCGACTGACGGCACCTTCGAGGATTCATCGTCCATGCTGCCCAGGGATTTCGTCCTAACCAATGCGCGTCTGGTCACCGAGGAGCGCGTGTTGGACGGCGGCTGGATGGCGGTCGTCGACGGCGTGATCGTGGAGGTCGGGGAAGGACGGGCGCCGGAGACCGGGTTCGATGTCGCGGGCGACTATCTGATCCCCGGCCTCGTCGAACTCCATACCGATCATCTGGAGCCGCATTTCAATCCGCGCCCCAACGTGTTTTGGGACCCGATGGCGGCCGTGCTCGCCTATGACGGTCAGATCGCCGCCTCCGGCATCACGACCGTGTTCGACAGCCTGCGTGTCGGTGACGAGTTCGCGGAAAAAGGCGGCACGAAGCAACGGTCCTTCGCAACGGAAGTGCTGGCGCTCGCCGAGGCCATCGAGACTGCGCGGGCGGCGGGGATCACTCGCGCCGAACACCGCACGCATCTGCGCTGCGAGGTCTGCGCGCTCGACGTGGTCGACGCGGCGCGATCCTTCATCGAGAATCATCCCCTGGATTTGATGTCGCTGATGGACCACACGCCCGGCCAGCGACAATTCCGCGATGTCGAAAAGTTGATGGTCTATTGGCGCGGCAAGGTCGGCCAGACCGACGAAGAACTGCGCGCCCATGCCGACCGCAAGATCGCGATCCATCATGAACGCGGCGGTCCGCACCGGGCCGCGCTCGTCGCGCTCGCCCGCGATAACGGCATCGTGCTGGCCAGCCACGACGACGCGACGCTCTCCGAAGTCGACCAAGCCGTCTGCGACGGCGTGGCGATCGCCGAATTTCCCACGACCGTTGAAGCGGCAACGGCCTCGCATGCCGCTGGCATTCGCGTGCTGATGGGGGCGCCGAACGTGATCCGGGGCGGATCGCATTCCGGCAATGTCGCGGCATCGACACTGGCCGGGGCCGGGGTGCTCGACATCCTGTCGTCCGACTATATCCCCTCCAGCCTGATCATGGCCGCCTTCGACCTGCCACGCCGGGCGCCGAATGTTGGTCTGGCGCAGGCAATCGCCATGGTGACCCGCGCGCCGGCCCTCGCAGCCGGCCTTGACGATCGCGGCGTGCTGGCGCCGATGAAGCGCGCGGATTTTGTCCGCGTCGGCGTGGTGGAGGACCATCCCGTCGTTCGCGAAGTCTGGCGGGGCGGGACGCGGGTGGTTTGAGGCAATGACCGCGTAGATCGCGGAGATTTGCAAATATGGACATTCAGTGAATTATTTTTGATCCAAGCCATGCGCTTAGCGCATGACGGGGTTTCGTTCACGCCACTCCCTCGATTGTGCACCGCACACTATGTTCGCGCTGTCCTATTGCAGTGCGGTAGATATGCGCCGCAAGCCTATAACGAAGGAGTGAACCATGAACGTTTCATCTCTCGCGACTGATTTTGCTCGGTCTTGGAAGCGCTACCGCGAGTATCGCGCGACCGTTTACGAGCTCTCGGCCCTTGGCGATCGCAACCTTGCCGATGTCGGCATCGGCCGCACCGACATCCGCCGCATCGCCCGTGACGCGGTGCGCTGACGCACTCGTTTCGGTTCCAAACCGTTTTCGGCAAGCCGCCCGGTTCACGATCGGGCGGCTTCGCCATTCCCGCGCAAGAGCCTGTCCCGTTCGGATCGCTTCAATCCGAACGAAAAGGACCGGCGCAAGCAAAGGATTCTGGAGCAATTCCTTGTCGATCGGATGGTCCCAACCGTTCGGACAATGCTCTAGGTTCCGTTCGCCCTTGCACTCGCCCGCGACTTTAGCTAACCGAACAGCGGATCGGGTCCTACCGATAGCTTGCGTTGGTACGCGCGCTGAGTGGAGAATCCTTATGACCTATGTGGTCACCGACAACTGCATCAAGTGCAAATACACGGACTGCGTGGAAGTTTGCCCCGTTGACTGCTTCTACGAGGGCGAGAACATGCTCGTCATCCATCCGGACGAGTGCATCGACTGCGGGGTCTGCGAGCCGGAATGCCCCGCCGACGCGATCAAGCCGGATACCGAGACCGGTCTGGAGAAATGGCTGAAGGTGAACGCGGACTACGCGTCGCAGTGGCCGAACATTACGTCGAAGCGCGAGGCTTTAGCCGACGCGAAGGATTGGGATGGCGTTGCGGGCAAATTCGAGGCTCATTTTTCGCCGACGCCGGGTGAAGGTGATTAACGGCCTCAGCGAATGCATCGAGCACGAGCCTGGCCCGCGCCGTTCGACTATGGCAAATTATATATTTACTATGCTCTATAAGAACTCCTGTCATTCGCGACGCTGGTTTTTTTCCGGATCGGTCAACTTTGGTCGATACGGTAACGCTTTGATTATTCCTTGCATTGTGATATAAGAAATGACTTAGTTGGGTTCCTAATCAGCGATCTTCTGTCGAGTGAGCGATTTGTTGGGCGCACGTCGCCGTGAAAACGGCTTGCAATATGCTGTTTGCGTGGCAACTCACTTGGCTCGTTCGCGGCCCGGTCTTGGCCCGAAACCGTTGAGGATTCGCTTCCGAGCCTTGCTGAATACCTCAAGACGAGCGCCATGAGGGGATGCGTCCCCAGGGTCATGTTGCAAGCGTAGCTGTATCGTTGGAGGCGCCACGCGGCGAAACGTCGCGTGGCATCGATAAGTCGTCAAAACGACCCGTTCGGCTGCGGCCGTCGGGCCCACATGCGCAGGAGTGATGGGCGAATGGCAACCAATACGAAGAAGACGTCCGCAAGCCGCCACGGCTTCAAGGCCGGCGAGCACATCGTGTATCCCGCGCATGGTGTCGGTCAGATAACAAGCATCGAAGATCAGGAAATCGCGGGCTATAAGCTCGAGCTTTTCGTCATTTCGTTCGAGAAGGACAAAATGACGCTGCGCGTCCCGGTCTCCAAGATCGCGGCCGTCGGCATGCGTAAACTGGCCGAGGTCGATGTCGTCAAAAAGGCGCTGGACACCGTCAAGGGTCGCGCCCGGGTCAAGCGCACGATGTGGTCGCGCCGCGCGCAGGAATACGAAGCGAAGATCAATTCGGGCGATCTCGGCTCGATCGCGGAGGTCGTGCGCGATCTCTACCGCGCCGATACCCAGCCCGAACAATCCTATTCCGAGCGGCAGCTCTACGAGGCCGCGCTCGATCGCATGGCCCGCGAAGTCGCGGCGGTGCATCGCATCTCCGAGACCGAGGCGATCCGCCAGATCGAGGCAAACCTCCTGAAGAACCCGCGCCGTGCCGGCAAGGCCGTCGAGGGCGACGCCGAGACGGAAGCTGCGGAAGACGCGGATTTCGCCGACGACGAGCGCGAGGAAGCCGCCTGATCGGCGACGCCGGCTCCATTCAAATCAACGAGGCCTGGCGCGAGCCGGGCCTTTTTGTTGCCGCGCGCGCCCCGTGTATTGGGCATGCGTGGCCGCCGATGCAACTCTTCGTGTAACCGCCTTGACCGCCAATCCGGCGATCACCACCTGCGTATAATCCAGTACCGCGCTCAAGGTTGTACCTTTGCGCGAGCGGCATGGGGAGGGGGCAATGACGATGCAGCTCGGCACGAGGCGCCAATTCGTCAAGGCGGCGATGGCCGCGCCCTATCTGGAGCGCGACGAGGAGCACGATCTCGCCGTTCAATGGCGCGAGAGCGGCGATCAGGCCGCGCTGCACCGGCTGACCGCGGCCCATATGCGCTTGGTCATCGCTATCGCCGCGCGCTTCCGCAACTATGGGCTCTCCATGAGCGATCTGATCCAGGAGGGCCATGTCGGCCTTTTGGAGGCCGCCAACCGCTTCGAGCCGGATCGCAACGTTCGCTTCTCGACCTACGCAACTTGGTGGATCCGCGCCGCGATCCAGGACTTCATCCTGCGCAATTGGTCAATCGTGCGCGGCGGCACCAGCTCCGCGCAAAAGGCGCTGTTTTTCAATCTGCGCCGCCTGCGCGCCCGGCTGAACCGCGGCGTTGAGCAAATGGACGAACACATGATGTTCGAGGAGATCGCCACCGCGGTCGGCGTCTCCACCGCCGACGTGGCGGTCATGAACGCGCGGCTCTCGGGCGCCGACACCTCGCTCAACGCCCCGATGACCGAGACCGACGGCCAAGGCAGCGACCGGCAGGATTTCCTCGTCTGCGACCGCCCCCTGCAGGACGAAACCGTCGGCGAGCAAATCGACGCGGAACGCCGCCTCGTTTGGCTCGGCCATGCGCTCGCCGTGCTCAACGAGCGCGAATTACGCATCGTGCGCGAACGCCGCCTCCACGACCAAGCCGCCACCCTCGAATCCCTCGGCGAAAAGCTCGGCATCTCCAAGGAACGCGTCCGCCAAATCGAAAACCGCGCCATGGAAAAACTGAAATCCGCCCTGATGAGCCGACGCCTGGGAAAGGCGGTTTTCGGGTAGCCGGCCTTGATGGGATTTGAGGAAAAGCGAACCGACTTTAGATTGGCCAGAGTTTGAATTTCGATTGGCCAGGGTTTGACTTTAAGTCAGCCAGGATCTTGAGCCGGCCCCGTATCGAACCATGCGGCGGTTGAAATCAGCTCGGGTTCGCCTGGGGACCTATTTGGAGACTTCCTCGGACCCGGGCCGCTTTGCGCCGGTCATGAACAGCACATAGCCAGCAAGCGAGAAGGCGGCCAGCGCGCCGAGCGCGAGCCGATAGGCGGTCTCCA
>JBEINZ010000329.1:0-2463 GCA_040377825.1 Hyphomicrobiales bacterium
GTGATGACGACACTGGTTCGCTCATAGAGTTTGCTGAGCAGATGGAAGAGCAGAGCTCCCCCGGATGCGCTGAACGGCAGGTAGCCCAATTCGTCGAGGATGATGAGATCGGAGTAGATCAGGCGTCCGGCGATCTGGCCTGCCTTGCCGTGGTTCTTTTCCTGTTCGAGAGCGTTGACGAGTTCCACGGTGGAGAAGAACCGGACGCGCTTGCGGTAATGCTCGATGGCCTGGACGCCGATCGCGGTGGCGATATGCGTCTTGCCCGTGCCGGGGCCGCCGACGAGGACAACGTTGTGGGCGTCTTCGAGGAACTCACAGCGATGGAGCTGACGCACGAGCGCCTCATTGACCTCGCTGCTGGCGAAGTCGAAGCCGGCGAGGTCCCTGTAGGCCGGGAAGCGCGCCGCCTTGAGCTGATAGGCGGTCGAGCGCACCTCACGTTCGGCCATCTCGGCCTTGAGCAGTTGCGACAGGATGGGAACGGCTGCTTCAAAAGCCGGAGAGCCCTGTTCGGTTAGTTCGCCGACCGCCTGGGCCATGCCGTGCATCTTGAGGCTGCGCAACATGACGATGAGAGCGCCGCTGGCGGGATCATGACGCATGGCGGGCCTCCCCGATCCGACGCAGGGCGTCATAGCGCTCGACGTTGGCCTGCGGTTCGGCGCTCAGGGTCAGCGCTTGCGGCGCATCCACGGGGGGCGTGCTGTTTGGTTTGCCGTCCACCAGGCGGTGCAACACGTTGAGGATATGGGTCTTGCTCGGGGCGCCTGCCGCCAAAGCCAGTTCCACGGCGGCGAGCACCGCCTGTTCGTCGTGCTGAAGGACGAGGGCAAGGATCTCGACCATCTCCCGATCGCCGCCGGGCTTCTTGAGCAGGCTTTGCTGCAGCGACCTGAACGCGGCCGGCAGTTCGGCGAACGGCGCGCCGTTGCGCAAGGCTCCGGGCTTGCGCTGGATAACCGCCAGATAATGCCGCCAGTCGTAAACCGTCGTGCTCTGCCGGTCATGCGAACGGGCAAAGACCCGACGGTGTTCGCAGATGATCTGCCCCTCGGCAGCGACCACGATGCGCTCAGGATAAACGCGTACGCTCACCGGACGATTGGCGAAGGAGGCCGGCACACTATAGCGATTGCGTTCCAGATGGATGAGGCACGTCGGGGAGACGCGTTTGGCGTATTCGACGAAGCCGTCGAACGCCCGAGGCATCTCCATCAGACTGCGAACTTCCTCAGCCCAGGCGTCGGCGATAGCGCCGGGACGCGCGCCATGAGGTATCTGTGCCCGCAACTCGAGGCAGCGCCTCTCCAGCCAGTCGTTCAGCGCCGCCAGAGAGGGGAAGTTCGGCATGGGCTGCCAGAGCCGATGACGGGCGTCCTGAACGTTCTTCTCGACCTGTCCCTTCTCCCATCCGGCGGCCGGATTGCAGAACTCGGCTTCGAACAGGAAGTGGCTGACCATGGCAGAGAAGCGAGCGTTGACCTGACGCTGCTTGCCGCGCCCGACCTTGTCGACCGCGGTGCGCATGTTGTCGTAGATGCCGCGCCGCGGCACGCCGCCCAATACACGGAAGGCGTGATTGTGGGCGTCAAACAGCATCTCATGTGTTTGCTGCAGATAGGCCCGAACAATGAAGGCGCGGCTATAGGCGAGCTTGAAGTGAGCGACCTGCAACTTCATGCGCTCGCCACCAATCACCGCCCAGTCTTCCGACCAGTCAAACTGAAAAGCTTCGCCCGGCAGGAAGGTCAATGGAACGAATGCGCCGCGGCCGGCGGTCTGCTGCTCCCGTTGCCTGGCGTCCTTCCAATCCCTGGCGAACGCTGCCACGCGATTGTACGACCCCTCATAGCCGAGCGCCACGAGATCGGCGTGCAACTGCTTGATGGTCCGCTTTTGCTTGCGAGACTTCCCCGCTTCCTGGCGAAGCATGTGCGACAGCTTGTCGGCGTAAGGATCGAGTTTGCTCGGGCGATCCACAACGTTGAACCGGGGCTCGACACCGTCGGACCGCAGATACTTGCGAACCGTGTTCCTCGAAAGACCTGTGCGCCGCGATATCTCCCGGATCGAAAAATGATCCCGATGCCGCCAGCGTCTGATCACGCTCAATAACTCCATGCTGATCACTCCGTTCTCTCCCGCTCTCATCGCGGGGAAAAGGTTCCAACATGGGTCAAATCTCGATGGAAAAACCTTGGCTTCCCGGGTCAGTTCTTAGTGGAAATCAACAGCCTCATCCTTTGCCGTGCCGCTGGGCGTGCATGTCAACGCCATTATGGCAGCCAAGGATCTGGAGCGGCTCACCCTTCTTGCCAAAGCCGTTGAAATCTTCGTAGGGCCGGACGAGCGGCGGCGGGAATTCCTCCGCCTAACCGGCGCCGTGACCCGCGCCTACAAGGCGCTTCTGCCCGATGAACGCGCCGCGCCCTACCTTAAGCCGGTGGCCGCCTTTCACAC
>JBEINZ010000051.1:0-14589 GCA_040377825.1 Hyphomicrobiales bacterium
CGCGTGGGCTGTCGCTGCTCGCCATCAGCCGCAAGCGCGCGGCCGAGACGTTCGCGTGAGGATGCCTGATCAGCTCGAGCGGCCGGTCAGCGCGTCGATGAGGCCTTGGTCGATCTCGCCGGTTTGTTTCAGGCCGGCGCGGCGCTGGAAGGTCTTGATGGCGGTCCGGGTCGCGGCGGTCAGTTGGCCGTCGATCGGGCCGGCATAGGCGCCCTTTGACTGCAGCATGGACTGGATCTTGCCGATGTCGTCCTGCGCGCCCACGGCGGCGCCAATCATCGGGGCCGGGCCGGTCGGCTCGATCCAGACGGTCGCTTCCTCGTTCGCCGCCCGGTCGACCGATTTCTGCCGCCACGTCTGCACCGCCATTTTGGAGCTGGCGAGCAACGGCTTTTCCAAATGCGCGGCGACGTCGTCGCGCTTCTTGGCGGCGTCCTGGTCGCCTTGGGCGGCGGCAAGCGCAAACCACTTGTAGGATACGGCGAGATCCTGCTTCACGCCCGAGCCGAGCGCATAGATGATGCCGAGGTTGAACTGGCTGTCGCGCACGCCCGAATCCGCCGCCTTCTGGAACCACGGCACGGCGTTCGTCATGTCGCGGTCGTTGGCGAACAGCACGCCGAGATTGTGCATCGCGCGGATATTGCCGCGATCGGCCGCCGCCGCGTACCAGCGCTTGGCCTCCGCCGTGTCGCGCACGCCAGCGAAGCCCTTCTCATAGGCGCTGCCGATGCGGTATTGCGCGGGGGCGAGGCCCTGCTCGGCCGCGCGCTTATACCAAGCGGCGGCTTCCTTGGGATCGACCGGCACGCCGCGCCCTTCGGCAAAGCGCAGGCCGACCTCAAACTGCGCCTTGGCGTCGCCGCGCGAGGCCGCTTGGCGAAGCGCGATTGAGCCGACCTTTTCCGACGGCATCGGCGCGGTCGCCGGCATGTCGACACGGGTCGCGTCCGGGGCTTTCTTGCCCGCGTTCGGATCGCTCGAGGCAAGCGCGGCCTCGTTCGATCCGCGCGGCGTGAAGCCCTGCATGCCGCCGCCCGCGCCGATCGAAGCCGTGGATGCCGCATCGCCGAAAGTCGTGGCGACGCCGGAAGGCGCCATCAGAGCGGGATCGTTGCCTTGCGCAATCGTGATTTGGCCGGCGCCGCCTTGGCGCCCCGGCGTCGCGGCTTGCGTGCGGGCAGGGCCGATCGGCGCGCCGGCGGAGGCAACCGTCGTCGCCACCGGGGTCTTGGTCGCCTGGGCGACTTCGGCCGTGTTGGATCCGCCGCGTCCGACCACGAATTCAAGCGCGAAGACCGCGAGCAAGATCGCCGCGGCCGCCATGACCAGGGGGCGGCGATTGCCGCGCAGCATGGCGCCGATCCGCGCGAGCGGACCCTTGCCGGCATCGGTCTCCAGATCGTCGTGTTGATTGTCCGCGAGGTCTGAGCGGATTCCCGACGCCGGTTCGGAGCTCCGCGCGGCCTGCGCGGCGCGGCGGGCAGCGGCGATGAAATCCGCGCGCTTGGCGGGCGCGCCCTCGTCTTCGCCTTGGCTGGCGAAAATGTCGCGCGGCGTGTAACTCCCCCCGGGCGGCGGCGAGGATGCCGGCGCCGCCGAATAGGCGGGCTTGCCCGTGCCGGGCTCGAGCGGCCGGTTGTCGTCCAGCGTCGCCTTCATCCGGTCGATCGCCGGACGGAAGTCGTCCGTGTCGTCGTCCTCGTCGTCGTGAACGGGATCCGCGCGGCGCATGGAGGCGGGGCGGGCCTCGGATCCATCCAAGCGATGGAGCACCGACGAAAGCGCCTCATGCACAGACCGCAGCATCTCCGCGGTGGCGCCCTCGTTGGCGCGATTGCCGTTCTGCAGCGCCCGAACCTCGGCCTGAAGCGCGCGAAGCGCGGCCTCCGAACCGTTTTCCTGGGCAAAACCATTCAATTCACGCACGGCATCGCGCGCCGCCTGCCGGGCGACTTCCAGGGTTTCATCCTGTCGATCGGCGAGGATTTCCCGCATTTCGGCGATCGTGTCGTGGACCGCGCTGAAATTGTGGACGCGGGCTTCTGTCGATTGCAGTTGCCGGGCGATATGGGTGAGCTTTTCCTCGATCATGCCGAGGGCGCCGTCGCCGAGGGACGGTTGCGCGACGCTTTCCAACGTGCGCGCGAGTTCCTCGATGCGCATCTCCAGGCCCTCATTGCGCTGAGACTTCAGAGAGGCCGCAAGTTGCTGTCGAAGTTCGGCAATATCGCGGCCAAGACGCGCGAATTCGGGACCTGCCGCGTTCGGTTCGGCGCGATCAAGCGTTGCCGTCAGGCGCGCGATGCGCTCCTCGAAAGCTTGCATCGGGTTTGCGTTCAGGCCATCGGCGATTTGCGCGTCGATCCGCCGAAGCATTCTGCCGATATCGCCAAGCGCATCGGCGCCCGGCAGACTTGGGACGGCGGCCTCGAGCCGATCGAGCCGGGCGAAGATCGCGCCGGTCTTTTCCTGAAGGTGGTCATCGATCGTTTGCAGCGCCGAGGCGATCATGCCGACCGACCCGGTATCCATTTGGCTCGGCCCGCGCTCGATCCGATCCGACAGATCGGAGACACGTCGAATGAGCTCGGCCATGTCGTCGCCGCCGAGGCCGGATCGTTCCAGCTTCTCGATCTTGCCCATGATCGAGCCGATGCGCTCGACAAGCATCGCGACGTCGTCGGAGCGCCCGGTGCGCCGCTCGATCGCGTCGAGTTGGTCGGCCATTTCGCCGAAGCGGCGATCGAGCGCGCGGATATGTTCGACGGTGCGGTTATCACTTGCGACCTTGCGGACATCGTCGATCAACTGTTCGATCTTGTCCGGGGCATCTGCCCGCAACTTCGCCTGCCGCTCGATTGTTTCAACCTTTTCGGCAAGCCGCTTCAGCCGGTCGTCAACGGCCGCGAGGATCGGGCCGGGTTCGAAGGCGGATACGGTGCGGCGCAGCGAGGCCAGTTCGGCCTTCATCGCCTCGGTCGCGCCGCTGCCGGCCATCAAGGCGACCTGTTCCGCCAGATCGTCGAGCCGATCCTCGATCGCGGCAAGCGCTGGTCCGGCGCCGGCGGCGTCCACCGTCCGCTTTACCTCGGCAAAACCCCGATCCAGGCGTCGTCCAAGATCATTGTCCGCGATTTGCTCCTTTAGGTCGCCGAGTTGGTCGGCGATGCGCACATATCCGGCTTCAATGCCCTTCAGCGTGCCGCCGAAATCCGAGCGTTCCACGATGGTGCGCAGGTCCGCGACTTCGTCGACAAGCGCTTGGATGCGGTCATGCCCCGGTTGACGACGAGCGAGGTCGTCGACCTTGGCGGCGAGGTCCTTGAGGTCGACCGCGTCGCGCGCGGATGGTCCACCCTCGCGGTGTTCGATGCTCGCCCGCAAAAGCCGGATTTCGCCGGTCAAGGACTCGATGCCCGGAACCTCGCGTTGCGCGAGCCCGTCGATCATCGTGGCAAGACGCTGAAAATGTCGCTCGATGCCGTCGCCGGTTGGCATCGACGCCGTCGGCCGCGCACTCACTGCGGCAGTGGGCGTGGGCGTGGGAGCGGTTGCCTGGGCGTGGGCGTATAGATCCGTGGTCGAGGGCTCTGTTGGCACCGCCTGCTGTCGGTCCCGACGGGAACCGCGCTCGGCGCGAGGCGGCGTTTCCGGCTCCGGATCGGGCATGGGCATGCTTTTGCGGCGGCTCATCTCCTCGACGGCGCGGGTGAGGAAGTCAGACGGATTAGAGATTGCCGGGCGCGGTTCGGGCTCGGTCTTGGCGGGCCGCTTCGTTTCGTCGGTCATGCCGCGCAGGCGGCGATCAAGCGCGTCCAGCGTCTCCAGCAAATCTTCCACGCGCGGCCCGGCATTGGCGGCCATGGCCTGACGGGTCTCGGACCCGCGACGCGTGTCGGCCGCGGGGATTTCCGGGGAGCGCCGGATGCTGGCGCTATCACGACTTTCCGCGGCGACCGCGCGGCTCACGATCGCGGTTTCTGTCCGCGGTGCTTCGCCCCTACGGCCGAAGCGCGTATTTTCCGCCAAGCGTCCAACAGCGGCTGTCAGCGACTTTATGTCATGATTTTCATTGAGTTGTCCGACCGTTGCGCGCGACGCGACGCCCCGCGCATCGCCCGCCGGACGATCGGGTTCGCTCGAGCGCCGAATGGGATTTTGGCTCGCCGTTTTACCGACAGCGCTTTCCAGGATGACTGAATTCAACCAATCCCCAACAGACAAACCGGATCGCTTCGCCTCTTCGAGGGCGCGCTCCCTGGCCTGTTCGTCAATCCCGCGCACACTCCACGTCATGTCTGACCTCTTCGCACGACGGCGATGCTGACTACACCGTCGATTCGGTCGGTCCCCCAATGCGAACCTTCCAAACGAAATGTTCTCCGACATGGTAAACAACCGGTTAAGGCGGCGACGAAACGGAAACCAAAAGGCAATTCTCATTAAATATGCTTAAGCCCCAAACCGTTTTTGGAGCGCGCCGATATACTCGCCGGCTTGTATCGAAGTTTAAAAATCGCCCGCACAAACGTTTTTTCGACGTCCGGGGTACTTGCGAATGACACAACACATGCGGAATATTAAATCGGTCTCTTGACCTCGCGGAGCATGCGGCATATCAAATTAATCATATTAAAAAAATGAATGGTCGAAGCGGTTGGAGTTATCCAGGGGTCTCAAGCGCAATAATAGGAGCGGGTCCCAATGAGTGATGGAGCAAGTTCGACAGAGCATTCGGTGTCCGCGGAATTGACTGCGGAAGTCGATCGTGTGTCTGTTGGCAAGGAAGACAAGAAGCAGGCTTGGTTCACGATCGGCGATCTCGCTCGTGAATTCGATGTCACGCTGCGCACATTAAGGTTTTACGAAGACAAAGGTCTTTTGAACCCGCGACGTGAAGGACTAAACAGAATCTATGGTCGTCGAGATCGCGCACGACTTAAATTGGTTCTTATGGGTAAGCGGGTCGGATTCTCTCTGACCGAGATCAAGGAGATGCTCGATCTCTACGATCTGAAGGACGGCCAGAACACTCAGATGAAGGTCGCCCTGAAAAAATTCAATGAACAGATTGGTGTTCTCGAAAGTCAACGTAATGATATTGTGTCCGCGCTTGATGAATTGAAGCAATCAGTTGTTTCCATTCAATCCATGATCAAGCAAAAAGACAGTGTATCGAACTAAGTTTAATTCCTTTAGGATTCGCATTTCGTCAGGCTGTTGTTTCAGTTCAGCGATAATCGAATATTTGTTGAGACGCCTGCCTCGCATGTCGAGGTGGGCGTTCGACTTTTCCGCGGTCGGCGTCGGATAGGTCCGACACGACGTGGTCCATTTATGACCTTTTTGTCACGTTGCAAGCGCCAAGGCTGCTTCCTATTTCCCGGGTTCATTTTCAGATCGAGGGGATTGCATGTCAATTTATCGCGCGCCCATCGACGACGTTCTGTTCCTGTTTCAAGAGGTCCTGCCCGACCTGCAGCCTAGCCTGAGCGACTCCGATCTAATCGCGGTACTCGCGGAGGCAGCGCGGTTTGCCGAGGAGCGGTTGCGGCCGCTGAACCAGATCGGCGACCGGGACGGTTGCGTGCGTCATGCGGACGGCACGGTGACGATGCCGGAGGGTTTTCGCCAAGCATGGCGCGATTATGCGCTCGGCGGTTGGATCGGGCTATCGATCGATGAGGCCGCCGGCGGACAGGGACTGCCGGCCGCGGTCGATACGGTGGTCGGCGAGTTCCTGAGCAGCGCGAACATGGCCTTCACGATGACGGTCGGGCTTACGCGCAGCGCGATCGCGGCCCTTGTCGCGCATGCGGATCCCGCGCTCGTCGCCCGTTACGTTCCGGCGATGATCGCCGGTCGTTGGGCCGGAACGATGAACCTGACCGAACCGCAATGCGGAACCGACCTCGGCTTGATCAAGACGCGCGCGGTGCCGCGCGCCGACGGCAGCTATGCCCTGAACGGCACCAAGATTTTTATCACCGCCGGCGAGCACGATTTGACCGAGAACATCATCCACTTGGTGCTCGCCCGCATCGAGGGCGCGCCGCCCGGAACGGCCGGGCTCTCCCTGTTCGTCGTGCCGAAGCGCAGCTTTGCGCCGGACGGATCGCTCGGCGGGTCGAATGGCGTCATCTGTGGCGGATTAGAAACAAAAATGGGCATTCATGCCAGCCCGACCTGCACGCTCCACTATGACAACGCGATCGGCGATCTTGTCGGCGAGGCCGGGAAGGGCCTTCGCGCGATGTTCACGATGATGAACGAGGCGCGGCTCGGCGTCGCCCTACAGGGCCTTGCCCTGTCCGAGGTCGCCCGCCAAAACGCGGCGCATTACGCCCGCGATCGGCTGCAAGGCCGCGCGCTCGGCGGCCCCGCCTTACCCAACGCGCCGGCCGACCCGATCATCGTGCATCCGGACATCCGCCGCATGCTCATGGAGATCCGCGCCTTCGATGAGCCGGCTAGGGCGCTGCTGCTGTGGACCGCGATGCAAGGCGACAAGGCGCGGGCGGCGGGCGATCCCGATAAGCGCGCGATGGCGGCCGACCTGATGGCGTTCATGACGCCGGTCCTCAAAGGCATGCTGACCGATCGCGGCTTCGCCAACACTGTTCTCGCCCAGCAGGTGTTCGGCGGCCACGGCTATATCACCGCCAACGGCATGGATCAGTTCGTGCGCGATGCGCGTATCGCCATGATCTACGAGGGTACCAACGGCATTCAGGCCTTGGATCTCGTGGGTCGCAAGATCCCGATGAATGACGGCCGCACGTTGAAGGCGGTTATCGCCGACCTTGTCAGCGTGGCCGCCGCTTGCGCGGCCGATCCCGACCTGAAACCCTTGTCGGACAGCCTCGGCATGGGGCTCGGCCGGCTCGAGGCGGCGCTCAAGTGGCTCGGCGATAACGGCCGGCACGATATCGCCGCCACAGCCGCCGGCGCGAATGACATGATGCACCTGATCGGGCTCGTTGCCATCGGCGGCATGTCCGCGCGCATCGCGATCGCCGCCCGCCGCCGTCAGCGCGAGGGCCGGTCTGAGCCCGATGCAATCGCAAAGGATGGTTCGACGGACGAAGCTCGCCTTGTGCGAGCTCGGTTTTTCATGGAACGTATTCTGCCTGAGGCAGCCATGCGTCTTGCCCGGATCACGGCCGGGTCCGATTCCGTCATGACGCTTGCACCTGAGTTTCTATAAATCCAACATCTTCCACGCGATGTCCGGGCCAAGCGAAGCCGGGCACGCGCAAGCCAGGGAACGCGGCATGTCCGAGGCCTTCGTCTACGATCATGTGCGCACCCCGCGCGGGCGCGGACGACCCGATGGCGCGCTGCACGAGGTGACCACGCCGCGCCTTGCCGCCTTAACCCTCGACGCGCTGCGCCGCCGCAACGGTCTCGACACGCGTCTTGTCGACGATGTCGTGCTCGGCTGTGTCGACCCGGTCGGCGAGGCTGGTGGCGACATTGCCCGCGCGGCGGTCTTCGCGGCCGGCTGGGGCTTTACGGTGCCTGGCATGCAGATCAACCGGTTCTGTGCCTCGGGCCTTGACGCCGTGAACATTGCGGCCGCGCAGGTCATTGCCGGCCAGCACGAACTGGTCGTGGCCGGCGGCGTGGAATCCATGAGCCGCGTCGGCATGGGCGCCTCCGGCGGCGCCTGGGCGGTTGATCCGAGCGTTGCGCTACCCGGCTGCTTCATGCCGCAGGGCGTCTCGGCCGACCTCATCGCGACGAAATACGGCTTCAGCCGCGACGACGTCGACGCCTTCGCCGTGGAAAGTCAGCGCCGCGCGTCGACCGCGTGGCGGGAGGGCTGGTTCAAACGCTCGGTCGTCCCGGTCGAGGACGTCAACGGCATGACGCTGCTCGACCGCGACGAACACATGCGCCCGTCAACGGACATGCAGTCGCTCGCCGCTCTGAAGCCGTCCTTCGCCACGATCGGCGAGGCGGCGGGCTTTGATGCGGTTGCGATCTCCGCGCATCCCGAGATCGAGGCGGTTAGCCACGTCCACCATGCCGGCAACTCCTCGGGCATCGTCGACGGCGCCGCCGCCGTGCTGGTCGGCAGCCGCAAGGCGGGCGTCGCGGCCGGGATCAAGCCGCGCGGCCGCATCCGGGCCTTCGCCAATATCGGCTCCGAGCCCGCCTTGATGCTGACCGGCCCGGTCGATGTGACGCGTAAGCTGCTCGGCCGCTCCGGCATGACGCTGCGCGATATCGATCTGTTCGAGGTGAACGAGGCCTTCGCCGCGGTCGTGCTGCGCTATCGTCAGGCCTTCGATCTCGACGAGGCCCGCGTCAACGTGGCGGGCGGGGCGATCGCCATGGGGCACCCGCTTGGCGCGACCGGTGCCATGATCCTCGGCACCGTTCTCGACGAACTGGAGCGCCGCGATCTTTCCATCGCGCTCGTGACCTTGTGCATCGGCGCCGGCATGGGCACCGCGACGATCATCGAGAGGGTTTGAGCATGACCGCGACCGCGCCGAACCCCGATATCCTGCGCCTGGCGATTGATGCCGACGGCATCGCGCTCGTGACCTGGGACATGGCCGACCGCTCGATGAACGTCATCACCGAGGCGGTGATGGATGCGTTCGAGGCCGTGATCGCGCTGGTCGCCAAGGATCCCGCGATCAAAGGCGCGGTGATTGCGTCAGGCAAGCCGACCTTTTCCGGCGGCGCGGACCTGAAGATGCTGCACGGCCTGTTCGATCGTTATGACGGGATGCGCGATGCCGATCCGAAAAAGGCCGCCGCGACGCTTTTTGAGGAAAGCGGCCGCCTGTCGCGGATCTTTCGCGGGCTGGAAACGAGCGGAAAGCCCTGGGTGGCGGCGATCGGCGGGCTGTGTCTCGGCGGCGCTTTTGAGCTCGCGCTTTCCTGCCACGCGCGGCTCGTTGCCGCCGACGACCGGCTTCGCATGGGTTTGCCGGAGATCAAGGTTGGCCTGTTTCCCGGCGCCGGCGGATCGCAGCGCGTGATGCGCCTTGCCGAGCCGCAAGCGGGCCTCACCATGATGATGCAGGGCCAGACGCTTTCGCCCGAGCAAGCCAAGGCCATGAACCTAGTCCACGCGGTCGTGCCCGCCGCCGGCCTGATCGAGGCCGCGAAGGGCCTGATCCGCGAAGGCCGCGTCCCCGCGGTTCAGCCATGGGATCGTCCGGATTTCCGCCTGCCGGCCGGCAAGGTCTATTCGCCGGGTGGCATGCAGTTCTGGCCGGCGGCCAACGCGCTCTACCGCCGCGAGACGCAGGACAATTACCCGGCCGCGCGCGGACTGCTGAAAGCCGTGTTCGAGGGGCTGCAGCTGCCCATCGACCGGGCGCTGACGGTCGAGAGCCGCTATTTCGCGGAAGTGCTGCGCTCGCGCGAGGCGGCGGTGATGATCCGCTCGCTGTTCGTCTCCAATCAGGCGCTGAAGAAAGGCGCCCGGCGGCCCCATGACGTACCGCCCACGCGCCTTGGCAAGCTCGGCATGATCGGCGCGGGCTTCATGGGCGCGGGGATTGCCCATGTCGCGGCGCGGGCCGGCATCGAGGTCGTCTTGATTGATCGCGATCGCGAGAGCGCCGAGAAGGGCCTCGCTCACGCCGCGTCGATGCTCGCGCGCGATGTCGATAAAGGTCGCCTGATGCCCGCCGCCCGCGACGCGATCCTCGCCCGCATTCGCCCGAGCGCGGATTATGCCGAACTTGCCGGCGCCGATCTCGTGATCGAGGCGGTGTTCGAGGACCGCGCCGTGAAGCGCGCCGCGATCGCCGCAGCCGAGGCCGTCATCGGGTCCGATACGATTTTTGCCTCCAACACCTCGACGCTGCCGATCACCTCGCTGGCGGAAGCCTCCGCGCGGCCGGACAATTTCATCGGCATCCATTTCTTCTCGCCGGTTGAAAAGATGATGCTGGTCGAGATCATCCGCGGGCGCAAAACCGGCCCTCGCGCCCTCGCCGTCGCGCTCGATTTCGTCCGCCTGCTCGACAAGACGCCGATCGTCGTGGAGGACGGGCGCGGCTTCTACACCTCGCGCGTGGTGATGACCTACATCCGCGAGGGCGTCATGATGTTGGCCGAAGGCGTGCCTTCGGCGATGATCGAGAATGTCGCCCGCGCCGCCGGCATGCCTGTCGGCCCGCTCGCGCTCGCCGACGAGGTGGCGCTCGACCTTTGCTACAAGATCGGCGCGGCGGCCGCGAAAGATCTCGGCGCTGCCTATCGGCCGAGCCCGCTCGATCGCATCATGGAAGAGATGGTGGTCGCCCGCGGCCGCTTCGGGCGCAAGAACCGCGCCGGCTTCTACGACTACCCCGCCGACGGCCGCAAGGCGCTTTGGCCGGGGCTTGCGGAGGTCGCCGGCCCGGCGCGACCGGCCGACAGCTTCGACGTGGCGACGCTACGCGCGCGGCTCCTCGGCATCCAGGCCCTGGAAACCGCGCGTATCTTCGAGGAGGGGATTTTGACCGACGTGCGCGAGGCGGATGTCGGCTCGATCCTCGGCTTCGGTTTCGCGCCTTACACCGGCGGCACGCTGTCCTATGTCGACAGTTTCGGCGCTGACACCTTCGCCCACGCCATGCGCCGCCTCGCCGAAGCCCACGGCACGCGCTTCCAGCCAAACGCGCTACTCGACGAAATGGCGGCGCGCGGCGAGACGTTTTATGGACGATATGGCTAGAGCCTGTCCCGTTCGGATTGAAACGATCCGAACGGGACAGGCTCTAGGTCTAGACTCCGGAGCAATTCCTATCGATCGGATGATTTCATCCGAGTGGGAAATGCTCTTGCGCGGCCCGGCGTAAGCGCGGCTTCAATCAGTGGCGGGTCGCCCAGCACGAGGCTGCCTTCAGCGGCGACAATCGAAAAGTGCTTGCGCTCGCGACGTCTTTGGCGCGTCATCGGGGTTAATCGGTATTCACCATGTTCGCCCCTGGAGATTCGCCCGCATGTTCGGATCGCCCGCCGCGCCGGCCCTGAAGGCCGTCCTCGCCAGTGTTTGCCTTGTGCTCGCCTCGCATTGCGCCATTGCCTTCGACCGCGCCGGTACCATCGGCCGCTTCGAGATCCTGCAATCCGACAAGGGCGCGATCCTGAAGCTCGATACGGCGACCGGCACGCTTTCCATCTGCCGGGAAAAGTCGGTCGGCATGGCCTGCGAGCTCGTCGCCGACGACCGTGCCGCCCTCGACCGCGAAATCGAGCGCCTCTCGTTGGAAAACCGTCGGTTGAGGGATCGCTTGAGCGATCTGGACGCCCGCCCCGCGCCCCTGCCGCAAGTCCCCCCGCCCCAAGCAGTCACCCCGGAACCGCCGCCGCCCGTCCAACTGCCCGTCGCGCCTCAACCGATCCAGCCCTTGTCCCCCGTACCGACAGTCCAGCCGCCCGCCACGCTCGAAAAGCCGCGCGCCGAAAAACCAACCCTCACCCCCGAACAAGAACATCGCCTCGACCGCTTCATGGACTATTCCGCCGAAGCACTCCGGCGTTTTCAGGGGCTGGTCGACGAATTGAGACGAGAATGGGGGCAGCAGCGGATGTGAGGAGAGGGGCGCGGCCGATCGCGCCACAGTTTAATGTCCATCGCCGCCATCGCCTTATCCTCTTGAGAGAGAACGCTCAAAACGGGCGGATGAGGCGTCCATTACCTCGGCGCTGAACCTAACCCCTTTGAAATCGTGGAATCATACCCCTCATCCGGCCTTCGGCCGCCTTCACCGTCAAGATCGCGTCTGGCTTCATCGTCTCAGCCCAAGAATCCGGGCTTAAACTGTCAGCGCTTGCCATTGACCGGCTTCGATCTTGGACGCGGCGATCACGGCTTGGGTGCGGCTCTCCACCCCCAGCTTCTGCAAAATCGCCGAAACATGCGCCTTGATGGTCGCCTCGGACACGGAGAGCTCATAGGCAATCTGCTTGTTGAGCAGGCCCTCGCTCAGCATCATGAGGACACGCACCTGTTGTGGCGTCAGGGAGGCAAGACGGTGCACGAGCTTGTCGATCTTTTCGGACGCGACGTTTGATACATCGATGTCCGGCGGGGTCCAAACGCCACCGTCCATGATCACGGCGAGCGCCGTGCGAATCGTATCCGTGCTAAGCGATTTCGGCACGAAGCCGGCCGCGCCGAACTCCATGCAGTGGCGGACCGTGGCCGGGTCTTCGTTGGCGGAGACGATCACGACCGGCACGGCAGGAAACTGGGCGCGCAGATACATCAAGCCGGAGAAGCCGCGAACGCCGGGCATATTAAGATCGAGCAAAACCAGGTCGACCGCCCCGTCGTCCTCGATCAACTTTGCCAAGGCCTCGATCGACCCCGCCTCTTCGATGACCACGCCGACATACATCGCCTCGATCGTCCGCCGCAGCGCGCCGCGAAACAAGGGGTGATCGTCCGCAATGACAAACTTGAATTCCGACGACATCGTCTAGCTCCGTCTCCACCCATTACTTTCTTGGTTTTTGTGCCGGTTTTCTTGAAGTACCCGCTTGGCGATAGCCGCGCGAACACGCTTCGAGAAGACTCATGCGATGCTCGGGGCACTCGTCGATAGAAAAGAGGCTTGCCGGATTTGAACGATTATCGTGACGATCCATTCTATTCGCAAGCACGAATGATGGCTTCCGAAAACTCTCGTGGACATCAGAGCATTACACTAGGCGTATTGCTTTGGATTTTGCGCTGCATCATAGTATATCCCAATATGTAATAAATTTTATTTCAATTCAGCCATGCACGCATAAGTACATGCATTGTAAAAATAAGTAAAAATCCTGATAGAATTACCGCGTTAGACTAAAGTTTATCAAAGTCACCCTTGGTGACAAAGCGGTTTTGCACTTATCATAATCAATGAACGCAATGTCGGAATATCTTCCTCCGACTCGTCGTTCTCATTGCACCAATCCATCGAGGAACCGCAGATGAGTGTCGCCACAAAGGGACCTGCCGCAGGTGCGGCGAGGCCGATGACCGCCGAGGAACGCCGCGTGATTTTCGCGTCGTCGCTCGGCACCGTATTCGAATGGTATGATTTCTATCTATACGGCGCGCTGGCGGTGATCATCGGCGCGCAGTTTTTCTCGCAATACGATGAGTCGACACGCAACACCTTCGCGCTTCTGGCGTTCGCGGCGGGCTTTCTTGTCCGCCCGTTCGGCGCGCTGGTGTTCGGGCGGGTCGGCGATATCGTGGGCCGGAAATACACGTTCCTCGTTACGATCATGATCATGGGGCTATCGACGTTTATCGTTGGTATTCTGCCCGGTTCCGCGCAGATCGGTTTTGCCGCGCCGGTCATCTTGATCGCCCTTCGCTTATTGCAAGGGCTCGCGCTCGGCGGCGAATATGGCGGCGCGGCCACCTATGTGGCCGAACACGCCCCGCAAGGCCGCCGCGGCTTCTACACGTCTTGGATCCAAACCACCGCCACGCTCGGCCTATTCCTGTCGTTGATCGTCATCCTCATCACACGCACGGTCGTCGGCGAGGATGCCTTTAGGACCTTCTACTGGCGCGTTCCGTTCTGGGTCTCCATCATCCTGCTCGGCGTCTCCGTCTGGATCCGGCTGCAGCTTAGCGAGTCACCCGCCTTCCAGAAGATGAAGGACGAGGGCACGAGCTCCAAGGCGCCGCTGACCGAGGCATTCGGAAATTGGGGCAATGCCAAGATCGCCCTGCTCGCGTTGTTCGGCCTCGTCGCCGGTCAGGGCGTCGTTTGGATACGGGACAGTTCTATGCGCTATTTTTCCTGCAATCGATCTTGAAGGTTGACGGCTACACGGCAAACCTCCTGATTGCTTGGTCGCTGCTTATCGGCACCATCTTTTTCGTGGTATTCGGCGCGCTCTCCGACCGGATCGGCCGCAAGCCGATCATTCTCGCCGGCTGCCTCATCGCGGCCGTCACCTATTTCCCGATCTTCCAGGCCTTGACCGCGACGGCCAACCCGACACTCGCCAAGGCGATTGAGACCGTGAAGGTGACCGTGATCGCTGATCAGAGCGAGTGCGGCAACTTGTTCAATCCCGTCGGCACACGCAAGTTCACCTCGTCGTGTGACCTTGCCCGCGATTACCTGGCCAAGTCGTCGGTCAAATACACGACCGAATTCTCGCCAGGTGCAATTCCGGCAAAGGTCAAGATCGTCGATGGCGAAGTCACCTTCGACATCACCAAAACCGCGGACACGCAAAAGGCCGTGATCGCCGCCCTGCAAACGGCCGGCTATCCGAAGGCAGACGACCCGAAGATCGTAAAGATGTCGAACCCGTTCGATTTCTTCCGGCCTCAGGTCGCGACCATTATCGGCCTGCTGTTCATCCTCGTGATTTTCGTCACGATGGTCTATGGCCCGATCGCGGCGGCGCTGGTCGAGCTTTTCCCGACCCGCATCCGCTACACGTCGATGTCGCTGCCCTATCATATCGGCAATGGCTGGTTCGGCGGCCTCCTACCCGCCATCGCGTTCGCCATGGTGGCGCAGACCGGCGATATCTATTTTGGCCTTTGGTACCCGATCGTTATCGCGCTCATGACCTTCGTCATCGGTTTCCTCCTCATCCCGGAAACCA
>JBEINZ010000335.1:0-2341 GCA_040377825.1 Hyphomicrobiales bacterium
AGCAACACCGCCGGCGGAATAAGGTAGATTAACTGCATGAGCGTCTGCGAGACGAGCCATGCGTCCCGCTTCAAAAGCCGGAGTTCCTTAAGCCGCAGTGTCGCCCTTGCATTTCCAGCAACTGAAAAGACCGCCGGCCGTGCCTGCCGGCCGCTTGGGAATGCGACACCGGCCGCCGCCGTGGCATGCCCGGCAAAGCCGCCCGCAAAGGCGAGAATTGCACCCAGCAAGGTTGCGAGTCCCACGGCCGAAACGATAAGGAGCGCGCCGAGATCGCCGAGACCCGCGCGCGCCGGCAGCCAGGCGATGCTGTCAATCGAGGGACTTGCGTCTATCACCCAGTCCGAGGCGAAAAGTGCGCGGCGCGACATGTCGCCAAGGTTTAAGATTGAGACGATTTGGACACCAATAACGAAGCCGGCTCCCACCAACGCCGCCACGACCTGCGCGACAAGCCGCGTGCGGCGAGGTCCGATCATTCGAAACAGGCCGACCGTCAGCGCCACGGCTGAGGCTGCCGCTGTCGCCGACATGGCGATAACGACCCCATAGGCCGCCAGCCACTGAGCGCCGCCCAACACCGCAAGAACATTTATGAACGGCCCGGCCAGCAGCAACGACATCGTCGCCGTTCCAAAGGCGATACCCGCGATTCGAATGGCGAAGATCTTGTGGGAGGAAGCCGGCGATGCGAGCACGAGATCGAGGTCGGCCCGGGAATAAAAGGCGCGCGTGACCGACTCCATCGCCTGACTTAGCATCAAGGCCCAAGCGAGAAACGCCGATCCTGTCATCGTAACCAGGGTCGCCTTGGACGGATCGCGTCCGACATCCGCGCTATGACCAACGACCAAGTAGGCAACGGCGTGAAGCACCACGACGACTACGGCGGCGACGATCAGCACACCCTCGCGTCGCCTTGGGTTGCCCGCGGTCATCATCCACATAAGATCGCGCCAGCTAAGCGTCAGCTCATGCCACGCAAGCCAGAGGATCGATCCCGGTTGCGTCATGCCGCCTGCCCTTCGGTGGCAACCAAGGTCAGGAACACCTCCTCGAGGGTCGAACCGTCGCGCCCCGCAATCGATCGAAGGTCGGCAAGCGAGCCCTCCGCGATCAAGCGGCCCGCGGCGATGACGCCGATCCGTTCGGCCATGCGCTCGGCCACTTCGAGAATATGCGTGGTCATGATGATCGTGGCGCCTTCGCGCACGCGGTCGAGCAAAACGTCCTTCACGATGCGCGCCGAGCCGGCATCGAGGCCGGTTAGCGGCTCGTCGAGAATGATGAGTCGTGGCGCATGCACCAATGCGCCCGCGAGCGCCACTTTTTGGCGCATCCCCTTTGAGAATGCCTCGCAGCGATGATCCGCATAAGGACCAAGGCCTAGTCGTTCGACGAGATCGTGCGCCCGGCGCTTCGCCTCTTGCGTTTCCACCCCCCAAAGCCCGGCAACGAAAGCAAGATACTCAAGCGGTGTCAGGCGCTCGTAAATCATGGGCTCGTCGGGAACCCAGGCTACAATTCGCTTGGCGTCCACCGACGACGAGATCGCATCAAGTCCGAAGATTGAGATGGAGCCGGCGTCGGGCTTGAGCAGCCCGGCAACCATGCGAAGTGTGGTTGTCTTGCCGGCGCCGTTCGGGCCAAGCAGCGCGTAGAAGGTACCGCCGGCGACATCAAGATCGAGTCGATCGACGGCAGGCCGACCGAACCGCTTTGACAGGCCGCGAATTCGCAGTGCGAGGCTTGATTCGGACATAATGACTTACACAAGGGACCAAGACGACGACGGGAACCTTGCTAATACTCGGAGTGTTTCTGGGCCATGAATCGGGATGCAAAACAACCGAATATGTCATGTTGCGGAGCTTTCAAAGCGCCGCAACGGTAAGCGAAGAGTTAAGGGCCGTGGGCCGTTCTTGTTAAAGCTCGATAATCTTGCCTTCGGAGAGCGTGATCCGCCGATCCATCCGCGCCGCGAGGTCCATATTGTGGGTCGCAATCAGCGCCGCGAGGCCAGAAGCGCGGACCAAGGCAAAAAGCGCATCAAAGACATAGTGAGCCGTCTTCGGATCCAAGTTCCCGGTCGGCTCGTCCGCAAGCAATAGGCGCGGCGCATTCGCCACGGCCCGCGCGATCGCCACGCGCTGTTGTTCACCACCGGAAAGCTCGGAGGGTCGATGCGTCGAGCGTTGCCCGAGCTTCATATAATTCAGAAGCTCCATGGCGCGGTCGGCTGCGACTTTCCGGCCAAGGCCGCGAATGAGCTGCGGCAACATGACGTTTTCGAGCGCGGTAAACTCCGGCAGGAGATGATGAAACTGGTAGACGAAGCCGA
>JBEINZ010000306.1:0-3005 GCA_040377825.1 Hyphomicrobiales bacterium
ATGTCACGGTATCAAACTACTACTAGATGACATTCTCGAAGTAAATCATACTTTTAGCATACGACAGTAGCGAATATGTACGGTGGTATGGCACTTCTGTTGTGTACGTCGTCAATCAAAACTCATAACCACATCGTTCATTTTTCCGTCAAAGATATGTATTCCTTTCCAAAGGAGTGATTTCCCGCTCGAAGGCCGCGACTTCTGCTCGCTTGAGATGAGCAAATAAGCTTCGATACTCGACGCCGACCATTCGGCGGATAAAGTCTGAACGCTCGAACAACAAGATCGCATCATTCATGGTGCTTGGAAGTGGCGGCACGGGTTCTTCGTAGGCATTGCGGACGATAGGCGGAGGCGGCGTTATCGCTTTCTCCAGCCCTTCGATCACGCCGCCGAGAATTCCGGCCATCACGAGATAGGGATTGGCGTCGGCCCCCGCGATCCGGTGCTCGAAACGGCGGGCCTCCGCCGGGCTTGCCGGAATCCGCACCCCGACGGACCGGTTGTTGTGCCCCCAGGACGCCGTTGTCGGCGCATAGGAACCCGGCTGCAGCCGGCGGTAGCCATTCCAACTTGGCACATACAGCAAAGTGGCCGCATGCATCGTCTCGATAAGCCCGCCGATGCAATGGCCGAGCAGCCGCGCGCCCGCCGCCGGGTCGGCGAAAACATTGCGCCCTTGGCGATCGAGCAAACTGACATGGACATGCAGGCCATTGCCCGCGACATCCATGAACGGCTTCGCCATGAAGGTCGCCTTCAGCCCGTGCTTGCGCGCGACGGACGTGACCAGCCGGCGAAGCAGCACCGCATCGTCGGCCGCCGCGAGCGCATCGGCGCGATGCTTGAGGTTGACTTCGAACTGGCCCGGCGCGGCCTCCGACACCATCGTGTCGATCGGCAAGCCCTGCGCCTTGCCGTAGGCCCAGATATCCGCGAAGACGTGCGAATAATCCGCCAGATCCGAAAGGGCATACATGTTCTGCTGGGTCGGCCCCCCGGCCGCGCGGTAGACCGGGGACGGCATGCCGTCGATCATCGGCGGCGCCTTCGGATCAAGCAAATAGAATTCAAGCTCCATCGCCGCGCATGCGGTGTAGCCGAGGGCGGCGAGCCTGTTGACGATCGCCGCCAGACAATGGCGTGGATCCCCGTGGAATGGTTCCCCGTCTTCCGCATGGATCGCCAGGATGCATTGCGCGGTCGGAATTTCGGCCCAGGGCACGGGCCGCAGGCTGCCCGGCACGGCCCGGCAGAACCCATCGCGGTCGCCGGTCGTCACATGGAGACCCGTTTCCATGACTTCGCGCCCCCAGACATCAAGCCCGTAGAGCGAGAACGGGAAATTTACCCCCTCCGCAAATGCCTTCTTGATCGCGCCGGCCGGCGCCCACTTGCCGCGCAAGACACCATTGGAATCCGTGATCAGGAACTCGACGGCCTCGGTCTCGGGGTAAACCGACAGATATCTCTGAACCTCGAACTCGCCGGCCTCCTCGGATGGATGCGCCGAGCCAGTGCCGATGTCGATGCGCCCCACGATTCCTCCTCACTTTTCAATCTCAGCTCCAACTCTGCCGATGTATTTGGCATCGAGCTTAAGGTCTGAGCCTTTTTCTTCGGGCAGCTGAACAGATGTCCAAACGGGCCCAGATTAAACCTTAGCTTTCCAAGCCCGCCAAATTGTGATCACATTGAAACAACGCTGTCAATCAAGCCAGCTTCGCATTTTTCAAGCAGAGTGCCCCAACAGTATCTATTTTGGAAGTAAGCGCGAATGGCTATCTCTACGAGAGTTAAAACACCTGTATCTATGAAATCCAAAGAGAGTAATGGAAAATCGACCCCCTTAAGCCCCCCTGCCAAGCATGATCAAGTTTACGAAGCCCTTCGCGAATCGCTTGTGCGTGGCCGCATCGTCCCAGGACGGGGTGTAACCTTACGCGGTCTGGCAAAAACACTCGATGTATCCTTGATGCCGGTGCGCGAGGCTATCCGCCGTATTTCAGCGGAAGGCGGGCTAGAAGTACGCTCCAACCGGCGCGTGTTTGTCCCAGACATGACAACAACACGATTTGAGGAATTAGTTGTCGCACGATCGCTTTTGGAGCCGGAAGCGGCCGCGCGCGCCCTACCGCTGATCGACTCGGCTCGCTTGAAGCGGATCAGGGCAATCGACGATGAGATCGATGTGGCGCTGCGAACTGGCGATGTCGAAGCCTATATGACCGCCAACCACGCCTTCCATTTCACAATCTATGCGGCAGCCCCCTCTCCGGTGCTCATCCCAATGATCGAAGCGCTTTGGTTGCGGTTTGGCCCTTACATGCGCGCCGTCTACGGCCGCGTCGGCACCGGAATTCTGGTCGACCAACACGAACGCGCCATCGCCGCCATCGCCGCGCGCGACGATTTGGGTCTGCGCGAGGCCATCCGCGCGGACATCATGGACGGCATGAACATGATCGGAAGTTCACTGCTGGAGCCCGATTGACGCCATGGCATCGGGCCGCCTCGCAAGCGGAACGGTTGACGCCTCATCTCACACCTGCGAAAATGTGATCACATTCTTTGAACCTTCTTTGAGGATCTCATGGCGAAGAAGAAAAAACCTCTGAAGTCGCCCGATCTTGCGCGCGGCGTCGACTCGGCCGAAGCCGCCGCCGAATGGCTGGAGACCCGGGGCCTTGAGGATATCGAGTGCGTCGTGCCGGACATGTCGGGCGTCGCGCGCGGCAAGATGATGCCGGTGTCGAAATTCGTGACCGCGCCGACCATGGCGATCCCAGGCTCGATCTTTCTACAGACCATTACCGGCGAGTATCCGGACGAGGATGAGGCATTCAAGTTCGATCCGGCCGACGGCGACATTCTGATGGTGCCGGATTACTCAACGCTCGCCGTCGTCCCCTGGGCCTCGGATCCGACCGCGCAGATCATCCACGACGCCTATCATCGTGACGGCCGTCCGGTCGACATCGCGCCGCGCCAGTTGCTGCGCC
>JBEINZ010000296.1:0-3261 GCA_040377825.1 Hyphomicrobiales bacterium
CAGCTTTCCGGCGGCCAGCGCCAGCGCGTCGCGCTTGCCCGTTCGCTCGCCAAGCGTCCGAAGATGCTGCTCCTCGACGAACCGCTCGGCGCGCTCGACAAGAAACTGCGCGAAGAGACGCAGTTCGAGCTGATGGATCTGCAGATGACCTTGGGCATGACCTTTTTGATCGTCACGCACGATCAAGAGGAGGCCATGACGGTCGCTGACCGCATCGGCGTCATGGATCGCGGCAATCTGATCCAGGTGGCGCCGCCTTCGGAACTCTACGAGCAGCCGAATTCGCGCTATGTCGCGGACTTCATTGGCGACATCAACATTTTCGAGAGCAAGGTCAAGACGCTGGGCGGGACAACCGCCCGCCTTGCGGCTGCACAGGCCGGCGCGGAATTCGAGGTGGTCGACGCGCCCCAAGGCAATGTGGGCGATACGGTTTGGTTCGCGATCCGGCCGGAGAAGATCGCGATCAGCCGGGAGGCGCCGTCATCGGCAGCCACGAACGCGGTCGAGGGCGTGGTGCTCGATATTGGCTATATCGGCGATACCTCGATCTATCACGTCAAGCTGGCATCTGGGCTGACCATGCGGGCGACCGTCTCGAATACGCGGCGCCTGATCGATCGGCCGATCACCTGGGAAGACCAAGTTTGGCTGACCTGGGCGCCGGATTCCGGCATCGTCCTTTCGCGCTAGAGCATTTATCGATCGGGTGAGACCATCCGATCGATAGGAACTGCTACAGATTCAATAACTTGAGCCGGTCCTTCTCGTTCGGATCGCTTCGATCCGAACGGGACAGGTTCTAAAGGGATCACGAGCATGACCTCGCCACGCCTCGGCCGCGCCTTCGTCGTCGCCGTTCCCTATATCTGGCTCCTCGCCCTCTTTCTCATCCCCTTCGTGATCGTGCTGAAAATCTCGTTTTCCGCGAGCGAGATGGCGCAGCCGCCCTATACGCCGGCCTTCGATATCTTTTCGGAGCCCTTGCAAGCGACCTGGGACAAGGTCGCGGCGTTTTCATTCGACAGCTACGTGCGGCTGTGGTCAGATTCGATCTACTTGGAATCCTACCTTTCGAGCATTCAAATCGCCTTCCTTTCGACCGTCATGACGCTTCTGGTCGGCTATCCGCTGGCCTATGGCATGGCGCGGGCGCCCAAGACGGTCCGTCCGACCTTGGTCATGCTGGTGATCCTGCCGTTTTGGACGAGTTTTCTGATCCGGGTTTATTCCTGGATCGGGATCCTCAGCCAGGAAGGCGTGCTGAACACATTCCTTCTTTGGACCGGCTTGATCGACGAGCCCTTACAGATCCTGTCCACGAACACGGCGGTCTATATTGGGATTGTCTATTCCTACTTGCCGTTCATGGTGCTGCCGCTTTATTCGGCGCTGGAAAAGATGGACGAGTCGCTGCTCGAAGCCGCGCAAGACCTCGGCTGTACGCCATTTTTCGCCTTTTGGCGCGTGACATGGCCGCTATCGATCCCCGGCGTGATCGCAGGCTGCGCGCTGGTGTTCATTCCGGCGGTCGGCGAGTTCGTGATCCCGGATCTGCTCGGCGGATCGGATACGCAAATGATCGGCAAAACCCTTTGGCAGGAGTTCTTCAACAACCGCGATTGGCCCGCCGCGTCGGCGGTCGCGATCATCTTGTTGCTGCTCCTGGTGGTGCCCATCGTTTTATTCCAGAATGCGCAGGCGAAGGCGCAGGAGGCTGGTCGATGAAGCGATTCTCCGCCTTCAACTTGATCTCGCTGACGCTCGGCTTTGCCTTCCTCTATCTTCCGATCGTCATTCTCGTGATCTTTTCCTTCAATGAAGGACGCAGCGCTGCCGTTTGGGTCGGTTGGTCGACCAAATGGTACACGGCGCTGTTTAGGAACGAGCTGTTGCTGGATGCCGCCTGGGTCACGGCCCGTGTCGGTCTCATGTCGGCGACCGCCGCGACCGTGCTTGGAACGCTCGCCGCGCTTGCCTTGTCGCGTTACGGCCGGTTTCCCGGGCGGACGCTCTTTTCCGGCATGGTGTTCGCGCCGCTTGTCATGCCGGAGGTTATCCTCGGGCTGTCGCTGCTTTTGTTTTTCGTCGCCATCGACCTCGACCGAGGGTTCCTAACCATCACGCTCGCGCATATCACGTTCACGATGTGCTATGTGACGGTGGTCGTGCAGTCGCGCCTGGTGACCTTCGACCGCAGCCTGGAAGAGGCGGCGATGGACCTCGGCTGCACGCCTTTCGGGACGTTCTTTCGGATTACCTTGCCGATCATTCTGCCGGCGGTGATTTCCGGATGGATGCTGGCCTTCACCTTGTCGCTCGACGATCTGGTGATTTCCAGCTTCGCCACGGGGCCGGGTGCGACGACCCTGCCGATGAAAATCTATTCGGACGTCCGGCTTGGCGTGAAGCCGGAGATTAACGCTGTCTGCACGTTGATTGTCGCCGTCGTGACAGTCGCCGTCATCATCGCGTCCGTCCTCAACAAGCGGCAGGAGGTCGAGCGGCAACGCGCCGAACGCCTCGCCGCGCAAGGTAATTGAGCTTTCCCATGAGCCATATCCGCCGCATGTCGACAGCCCCGGTCGGGCTCCTGACCGATCCGGTCGCGCCCGAAAAGGTTACTCGCGGCGCGCCGCATACCGGATATCGCTCCACGCACCATGACGACAGCCGAGGGTTCTATGTCGGCATATGGGAGTCCGATGTCGGAGCTTGGCGCATCGAATACGATGAAGAGGAACTCTGCGTCATCCTCGCCGGGCGGGTGCGCCTCGTCCATGACGATGGAACGGTCGAGGAATTCGGTCCCGGCGAGGCGTTTTTCATCCCTCGCGGATTTCAGGGGACATGGGACACGGTCGAGCCGGTCCGGAAAATCTACGCGATTTTGAGTTAGAGGATCGTTGGAATGCAACAACTCGATCGTTCGCAACAGGCCGCGTGCCCGCGACCGGGCTTTTGTTCCGCGCGATTTCTGGGTCGCGACGGCGTATCAATCGGAACGGCGCGGTATCCTGACCACGTTGATCAGAAGCCAGAGCGGAATCACCACGAACGAACCGAGCACCATGTTCGGCAGTGACCATTCCACCGCCTTCATGACCAGTTCCGCAGCTTGCGCTGGTGTCAGGCCGAAGTAGCCTAGAATTCCCGCCGTCGAAAAGCGCATCGCCGAAAGCCAGGCGCCGATGATGAGAGACGCGAGCTCGAGTTGGAGCGACGAAGCGATGAAGCGGACGAGCATGGTTCGACCGGTGG
>JBEINZ010000330.1:0-2447 GCA_040377825.1 Hyphomicrobiales bacterium
CCGCGCGGAACCGGGCTCGGGCTCGTCGCCGCGGTCTTATTGAGTTTCCTTCCTGCTCCGATCGGCTTGATCGCGGCTCCCTTTGCCGGCGCGCTACTCTGCACGTTCATGATGCTGGGATTCGCGGTTTTACATGTCGTAACGCGCGGCCTGCCGGCGCGCGGGATCCTCCTTGGGATCCTCTATCTCATCATCTTCGTCTTCACCGTTCCGGCCATCCTCGTTGCCGTAGTCGGCATGTTGGAGGTCGCCTTTCGATTCCGTGATCGGCGGCGCGGGGGGCTGCCGACCACGAAACCATGACCCCGAATAGTCCGGACCGAACCGTGGCCGGAAGCATCTTTAAGGAGTACGGAATATGCAGGTCATTCTTCTCGAGCGTATCGGCCGCCTCGGCCAGATGGGCGATGTGGTCCGGGTCAAGGACGGCTTCGCGCGCAATTTCCTTCTGCCGCGTCACAAGGCGCTGCGCGCCACGAAGGCCAATCTCGAGCGCTTCGAGCAGCAGCGCGTGCAGCTTGAGGCCCGCAATCTTGAACTCAAGGGCGAGGCCGCGGCCGTCGCGGAGAAGCTCGACGGGCAGAGCTTCATCGTGGTCCGCTCAGCCGGAGAAATGGGCCAACTCTACGGCTCGGTCTCCAGCCGCGATATCGCCGATATCCTGACTGCGGGCGGCTTCAGCGTCGATCGGCCCCAGGTCGTGCTCCACACGCCGATCAAAACCATCGGTCTGCATTCCGTCGCGATCTCGCTCCATCCGGAAGTCGAGGCCAAGGTCACGATCAACGTTGCCCGTTCAGCCGACGAAGCCGAGCGCCAAGGCCGCGGTGAACAGGTGCTGACCCGCGACAACGAGAATATCTTCGAGCGCGAAGTCGGCCCGATTACCGACGATGAAGGCTACGGCGAGGAGTGAGGATTACAACGCTCCATCGCATCTACTTTTCGTGATTTCATGGCGCCTGCTCGTTCCTTGCGAGCAGGCGTTGACGTATCTGACGAATCCCCTTTCCGCCACGTTCAGTCTCCGGTTCATTCGTCAATCGTCCGCGTTGAGTTCTCTTCAGGATTCTGCGTCCGGCGAAGATAACGCTTAGTTCCTCGCTCCTTCGTCTTTTGATGCCCGGTCTTGAGGGTTAAGAGATCCTCAACCATCGAGGTCGAAGGCAAGAGATGCGAGCTCCCATACGCCGAGTCGAGGATCAGCCCGCGCTGGAACGCGCCGCCCCGCACAATGCCGAGGCCGAGCGGCAACTTCTGGGCGCGATCCTCGTCAATAATGAGACCTTCTATCGGGTCTCCGACTTCCTGGAGCCGGCGCATTTCCTGATCCAGCCGCACAAGGAAATCTACGAGAAGATCGGCCAGTTGATCCGGGCTGGAAAGATCGCCTCGCCGATCACCGTCAAGACGTTTTTTCCCTCCGATCACCTGATCGCTGAGATGAGCGTCACGCAATACCTGCTGCGGCTCGCCTCCGACGCCACCACGATCATCAATGCCGAAGACTACGGGCGCATGGTGCGCGACCTTGCCATGCGGCGTAACCTGATCCGCATCGGCGAAGACATGGTCAACATCGCGTTCGACGCGCCGATCGACATGCCGCCGCGCGCGCAGATCGAGGATGCCGAGCGGCGCTTGTTCGAATTGGCTGAAACCGGCCGCTACGACGGCGGCTTCGTCACATTCTCCGATGCGCTACGCGGCTCGATCGACATGGCGGCGGCCGCCTTCCAGCGGCAGGGCGGGCTTTCCGGCGTCTCCACCGGCATCGCCTCGCTCGACCGCATGATGGGCGGCCTACAGCCCTCCGATCTCATCATTCTCGCTGCCCGACCGGCCATGGGCAAATCCTCGCTGGCGACCAATATCGGCTTCAACATCGCCGCCGCCTATCGCTCCGAGGAGCAGGCCGACGGGACGTTCAAAACCGTCGATGGCGGCATTGTCGGGTTTTTCTCGCTGGAAATGTCGTCCGAGCAGCTGGCGACACGTATCGTTTCCGAGCAGACGGAGATCCCCTCGCACAAGATCCGGCGCGGCGAAATCACGGACATGGAGTTCGAAAAGCTCGTTGCCGCCAGTCAGATGATGCAGTCGATCCCGTTCTACATCGACCAGACCGGCGGCATCTCGATTTCGCAGCTTGCCGCGCGCGCGCGCCGGCTGAAGCGCCAACGCGGCCTCGATGTTTTGATCGTCGACTACTTGCAGCTTCTGACGGGTTCGTCGAAACGCGCCTCGGAAGGCCGCGTGCAGGAAATTACCGAGATCACGACCGGCCTCAAGGCGCTTGCCAAGGAATTGGCCGTGCCGGTCGTCGCGCTTTCCCAGCTGTCCCGACAGGTCGAAAGCCGCGACGACAAGCATCCACAGCTCGCGGACTTGCGTGAATCCGGCTCGATCGAACAAGACGCCGACGTCGTCATGTTCATCTATCGCGA
>JBEINZ010000317.1:0-2736 GCA_040377825.1 Hyphomicrobiales bacterium
CGGAATCGCCAGCAGCGTTTCATTGTTCATCACGCCATAGATGCGTTCGGGCAGGGCGGCGAGCAGCGGCCAGTCGAGCGCGATATTGCCCGACGAAAGCGGCGCCAATTCCACGCCGACGACGAAGAAGACAAGGCCCACGGCGGCGAGCGAGAAGGCCACCGGATAGCCGAGCAGCAGGAAGACGATCAGGCTTAAGAACATGATCGGGGCGATATTGTGGATCAGGAAATCGTACATCGCGGGCCTCGGGCAACGAAGGTCGTCGGGATGAAAGGCGAAATTGGTCGAATGGCTCGGGCCCGCTGAAGGACCTGATCAATCAGGACTCGTGCGACGCCGGTGCATGCGCCGAGGTTTCGGCCGGTTCGGGGATATCGCCGCGCATGACCGCGATCTGCTTGATGATCTCGGACACGCCCTGCAGAAACAGCATGAAAAAGCCGAGCAGGACGAGCAGCTTGGCAGGCCACAAAATGAGCCCGCCGGCGTTGAACGAGGTTTCCTGCAGCTGGAAGGACCGCCAAAAGAATGGCGTCGACTCGTAGATCATCAAAATGACGAACGGCATCAGAAAGACCAAGTGACCGAGAAGCTCGACCCACTGGCGCACGCGCTTGGGGAACATGTTCGAGACGATATCGATCCGGATATGCTCGCGCCGCAAGAAGGTCCAGGACGCGCAGAGCATGAACACCGCGCCGAACAGATACCATTGCAACTCCAACCATGCGTTGGAGCTCATGTCGAATACCTTGCGGACAACAGCGTTGGTCGCGCTGACGATCACCGCCAAAAGGATGAACCAGGCAACGAACTTTCCGACAAAAGTATTGAGCGCATCAATACCGGCGCTGAGCCGCAAAAATCCCGTCATGTCTGTCCATCGCTTTGCGCGTTGATTTTTTAGCAGGGTTTCCCCTCCCTATACCGCATAAAGGCCCCGCTCTCGCCCCGCGTCAAGGTTTGGACAATGGTCCTAAAAGAATTTCAGGTCGTCCCGAGTCATTCGAGGCGCAATACTATACGAAAGTATTACATGCGGGCGGCATCGGCGACCCGCAATCGCTCGCGATGAAATGCATAGAGCCCGGTCGCAACGATGATGGCGGCCCCAAGGTAGGTCAGCGCATCCGGCCGCTCACCGAAGAAAATCATGCCGATCAGGAATGACCAGAGCAGCAACGTGTAGCGGAAAGGCGCGACCGCCGAAGATTCCCCGGATCGCATGGCGATGATGAGAAAGATGTAGCCACCCAACAGCAATAGGCCGGCGGCCAGAATCATGGCTATCTCGGCCAAGCCAAGCGGCTGCCAGCTTGATGCATTCGAAATGGCCCCATCGAAAGGATGCAAAGCCACGCCGACAAGGCACATCACGACGGCGGTTACCGCCGTCGCCAAATCGGCGGGAATGCGCGCTGGCATCCGCGCGGTCGCCAGATCGCGCGCCACGACGAACCCGACGGAGGCGAGCATCAAGAGCGAGGCGGCGTCGAACCCCTCTACCCCCGGCCGGACAATGACCAGAACCCCGATAAAGCCGATGATGATCGCACTCCAACGACGCCAGCCGACCCTCTCCCCTAGAAAGAGCGCCGCGCCGGCCGTGACAGCCAAAGGCGTCGCCTGAAAAATGGAGATGGCATTGCTGATCGGCAGATGAATGAAGCCGATGAGATAGAACACGGTGGCGAAAATCTCGCTGAGGACGCGTAGATAGATCATCGGGTCGAACAGATGGCGCCAAGAGGCGAACGCCCCCCGAGCCCAGCACACGCCAAGCACCAAAAGCGCGGCGACGAGCCCGCGTAGCGTGACGATCTGGCTGAGAGGCAAAGTCGTGGAGAGCGCTTTTACGAAGCTGTCGTTCACAATGAAAGAGAACATCGCGGCGTTCATGGCGAGAATGCCGCGCGTGTTGGCGTTGGAGATCAACATGGTGGCGGTCCGAGGGCGGTTCGGCGAAAGACCGCATGGTCCGGCGCGCGGGTTTGGAAGGCGGCAGGGTCCAGATGCCCGAGGAGCGTCAACCCCCGGTGACGCTCATATGACGAGACACCGCCGGGCGCTTGGAGCGGCGGTCGATGACGAAATCATGGCCCTTCGGCTTGCGACCGATGGCCTCGTCGATCGCCGCATGCAATGCCGCGTCGCTCTCGCTTGCGCGCAGCGGGGCCCGAAGGTCCGCCGCATCGTCCTGACCGAGACACATGTAGAGCGTGCCGGTGCATGTCACGCGGACGCGGTTGCAGGATTCGCAGAAATTATGCGTCATCGGCGTGATGAAGCCGATGCGCCCGCCGGTCTCGCGAATACGGGCATAGCGCGCGGGCCCACCCGTGCGGTGATCGATATCCTCGAGCGTCCAGCGGCCCATGAGATCGGCGCGAACCATTGACAGCGGCAGATACTGATCCGTGCGGTCGCCGTCGATGTCGCCGAGCGGCATGGTCTCGATCAGCGTGAGGTCCATGCCGCGCCCATGGGCATAGCGGATCAGGTCATCGAATTCGTGCTCGTTAACGCCTTTAAGCGCAACGGCATTCAGCTTGACCTTGAGACCCGCGTCGAGCGCGGCGTCGATGCCGGCCTGCACGCGGGCAAGATCGCCCCATCGGGTGATTTGCTTGAATTGCGCGGCGTCGAGCGTGTCGAGCGACACGTTGATACGCTCAACGCCGACCGATTTCAGGTCCCGCGCATGGCGGGCGAGCTGCGAGCCGTTCGTCGTGA
>JBEINZ010000041.1:0-15767 GCA_040377825.1 Hyphomicrobiales bacterium
CCCGCATCGCGGCGCGCACCAAGGAATACCAGGATCGTTTCGCAAACCCCTTCGTGGCAGCCGAACGCGGCTATATCGACGACGTCATCATGCCGCACTCGACCCGCTCGCGCATTTCCCGCGCGCTGCGGCTACTCCGTAACAAACAGCTCGAAAATCCATGGAAGAAGCACGACAACATCCCGCTTTAAGGCGATTTCTATGCGGGTTTAAGTCGGTAGAGCACATGGCGACGTAAGGGGTGGTCGATCTCGATTGCCGGGTGATCAAAATCGTCATTCGTATCGCGCCGCATGCCAAGCCTCTCCATTACGCGGCGCGACGGAGCATTGTCCGTCACCGTAAAGGCAACGATTTCCGGTGCATTGAGGGTTTGGAAGCCGTACTCGACCAGGGCGCGGGCGCCTTCCGTGGCAAAGCCGTGTCCCCAAGCATCGCGTGAAAGGCGCCAACCAACCTGGACCGCCGGCGCGAACGGAAGGTCTTGGTGCACGCTGCTGAGCCCGATCATCCCGATCAACCGGCCGCTTTGCCGCTCGACGGCTGCACCCCAGCCGTAGCTAAATCGCGCCCAGTGCTCGGCAATCCGGGCGAGCCAGTCGGCGGTCTCTGCGTGTGACTTCCTTTCGGTGAAGTAGCGCATGACCTCCGGATCGGCGTTGATTGCCGTAAAGGCATCGAGATCGCCGGGCTCGAAAGGCCGTAGCTCCAACCGTTCCGTCTGCAGGATCATGGGGTTATCCCTCGATGAACGTGTCGTGGCTATAGCCTTGCAGGTAAAGCAGCGCCGTAAGGTCGCCATATTCGATCCGGGCATGAGCCTCCGCCGCGACTTTCGGCTTCGCCCGGAACGCCACGCCGAGACCCGCAGCGCGGATCATGGCGAGGTCATTCGCCCCGTCCCCGACCGCAAGCGTCGCCGTGAGCGGGAGGCCATGGCGGGCCGCGAGTTCCCTTAAGCTCGAAAGCTTCGCCTCCGCGCCTAAAATCGGCTCCGCGACATGGCCTGCAAGGCGACCCTCGGCCTCTATCAGCACATTCGCCCTGTTTTCGTCGAATCCGATCATGGCGGCGATCGGACCGGTGAAGACCGTGAAGCCGCCGGACACGAGCGCCGTATAGGCGCCGCGCGCCCGCATCGTCGCCACAAGGGTCCGACCGCCGGGGGTCAACCGGATGCGTTCGGCGATGACCTTGCCGACGACGCCGGCGTCAAGCCCGCGGAGCAGGCCGACGCGTTCCCGAAGGGCGGGCTCGAAGGCAATCTCGCCACGCATGGCGCGCTCGGTGATGGCGGCGATCCGGTCCTTCAGGCCGAGTTCGTCGGCGAGCTCGTCAATGCATTCCTGGCCGATCATGGTCGAATCCATGTCGGCGATCAGAAGCCGCTTGGGCCGGTCGGCTCTCGGCTGAACCACCACGTCAACCGGAGCGCCGAAACTAGCGGCAAGATCGGTCGCCATGGCACGAAGATCGGTCCCGGCTTCCGCGATAAACGGCACGTCCGCCGCCACGCCCTCGGCGAGCACGACCGGTCGCTCGGCCCTCGGAAGGCGATCGGCCGTCGCCGCAAGGAGGGACGGCGTCACCGCCGGGCGATCCGGCGCGGAGATCAGGGTTGCAACGTGGGTCATGATCCGGCGATGAAGGGTCGTGCGGGCTGACCCCGCGGGGACATTCGGATGGACGAGATCGATATCGCGGCGGCCATGGCGCTTTTGGAGGGACGCCGACCGCGCGCCGTGCTTATCGCAGGGCCGACCGCGAGCGGCAAGTCCGCGCTGGCGCTTGCCCTCGCCGAGCGGCTTGGCGGTACGATTGTCAATGCCGACTCCATGCAAATTTATCGCGATCTCAAGGTGTTGTCGGCAAGGCCGGGTGCAGCGGAGGAAGGCCGCGCGCCCCATCGGCTTTATGGCGTGGCCGGTATCGATGACGATTGGTCGGTCGGGCGCTGGCAGGCGGCGGTGGCGCCGGTGCTCGCGGACATCGCGGCGCAGGGGCAGGTGGCAATCGTGGTCGGTGGTACGGGCCTTTACTTTCGGGCCCTGACGGAAGGGCTCGTTGAGGTTCCCGCGATACCTCACGAAATCCGCGCGCGCGTCCGAGCCATCAACGATCCGGCGGAACTCCTTGCCAGGCTTGCGATTTTGGATCCTGCCATGGCGGGTATGCTAAGTCCGAGCGACAGCGCGCGGCTTGCCCGCGCCTTGGAGGTGGTCGAGGCGACCGGTCGCTCGCTCGCCGATTGGCAACGGGACGAAGCCGCGCCGCCCTTGGTTTCGCCCGCGGAAGCGGTGCGTTTGGTAATCGCTCCAGATCGCGCCACGCTCCATGCCCGGATCGGCCGGCGTCTGGAGGCCATGGTCGAAGCCGGAGCGGTCGAAGAGGTGCGCGCGCTTCTCGATATGGGTCTCACCCCGCCCGCGCGCGGCCCGGCCCGCGGCATCCTGAAGGCGATCGGGATACGTCCCTTCGCCGTATATCTGGCCGGTATGCTTGGGCTTGCCGAGGCAATCGAGCAGGCAAAGGCTGAGACGCGCCAATATGCAAAGCGGCAGGAGACGTGGTTTCGCAATCAGATGGCGGACTGGCACCGGATCTGGTGAACCAATCGGCCAGCGGCCGACAGGACCATCACCTTTCTCCTTGACCATCGCGTCAGACACGGTTAGCGTGCGTGGCGTCTGAAGAGTAGGAAGCGCGGCCAATGGCCAACATGTTCGTGATTGTACTTAGGAGGCGCGCCGCGACGGGGATCGTATGATCCTTTCCGTCCAGTCCGGCGCGCGAAACCAGGGCCCCCATAAGGGCCCTTTTTTATTGGCCAGAACACCATCGAGACCGAACGGAAAGACCGGAGAAAGTCCATGACACGGCAGATGACAGGCGCGGAAATGGTCGTGCAAGCCTTGATCGATCAAGGCGTCGAGCACCTCTTTGGCTATCCGGGCGGCGCGGTATTGCCGATTTATGATGAGCTTTTTCAACAGGATAAGATCCAGCACATCCTGGTTCGCCACGAACAGGGCGCCGGTCACGCTGCGGAGGGCTACGCCCGTTCGACCGGCAAGCCGGGCGTGGTTTTGGTCACCTCCGGGCCGGGCGCGACCAATATGGTGACCGCGCTGACCGATGCCTTGATGGATTCAATCCCGCTGGTCTGCATAACCGGTCAGGTGCCGACGCACTTGATCGGCAATGATGCATTCCAAGAATGCGATACAGTTGGCATTACAAGGCCTTGCACCAAGCACAACTGGCTTGTGAAGCGGATCGAGGACCTGCCGCGCGTGCTGCATGAGGCGTTCCGGATCGCCACGACCGGGCGTCCGGGACCTGTCGTCGTCGATATCCCGAAGGATATCCAATTTAAATCAGGTACTTACGAGAACTTCAAGGGCTCGCGCCAGACCGCCTATCAGCCGCGCACAAAGGGCGATGAGGGCGCGATCCGCGAGGCCGTGCGGCTTATGTCCGGCGCGAAGCGGCCGATTCTGTACTCGGGCGGCGGCGTGATCAACTCCGGTCCGGACGCGACGCGGCTGCTTAGGCAATTGGTTTCGCTCACGAATTTTCCGATCACGTCGACCTTGATGGGTCTCGGCGCCTATCCGGCATCCGGTGCGAACTGGATGGGAATGCTCGGCATGCATGGGACCTATGAGGCGAACCTCGCGATGCATGACTGCGATGTCATGGTCTGCATCGGTGCTCGCTTCGACGATCGGATTACCGGGCGCACCGATGCGTTCTCGCCGGGGTCCAAGAAAATCCATATCGATATCGACCCATCGTCGATCAACAAGAATATTCGCGTCGACGTGCCAGTTGTTGGTGACATTGCGGAAGTACTCGCTGGTATGATCCGGATCTGGAACGAGGCGCATCCGAAAGTGGACGCGTCGGCGCTCACCGGATGGTGGAAGACGATCAATCAATGGCGGGCGCGCAAGTGTCTGAGCTATAAGCCGAATCGCGATGTCATCATGCCGCAATACGCGATCGAGCGGCTCTATGCCCTGACAAAGGGGCGTAATTCCTATATCACGACCGAGGTCGGTCAGCATCAGATGTGGGCCGCGCAATACTATGGTTTTGAGGAGCCAAACCGCTGGATGACTTCGGGTGGGCTTGGGACGATGGGCTATGGACTTCCGGCTGCTATCGGCGTGCAAGTCGCGCATCGCGATGCCTTGGTCGCCTGTATTGCCGGCGATGCCTCCGTGCTGATGAATATGCAGGAGATGTCCACTGCCGTGCAGCATGATCTGCCGGTCAAGATCTTTATCTTGAACAACCAATATATGGGCATGGTCCGTCAGTGGCAGCAGCTTTTACATGGAAATAGACTGTCGCACAGCTATACCGAAGCCCTTCCGGACTTTGTAAAGCTTGCGGATGCTTATGGCTGCGTTGGAATACGGGCTGAAAAGCCTGACGAATTGGATGATGCAATCGGCGAAATGATCGCGGTAAAGCGACCGGTCTTGTTCGACTGCCGTGTCGCCAACCTCGCAAATTGCTTCCCGATGATCCCGTCGGGCAAGGCACACAACGAGATGTTGTTGGCCGACGATATCAGCGATGCAGATCTTGGACGTGCAATTAGTAAAGAAGGAAAGGTTTTGGTCTGAGGATGAGCGTTGGTGAATAATATACACCGCACTTGATTTTCCATTTCAAGCCAAACCAACGTCGGGAAAACGATCATGAATGCGATCAACACACCAAAGCAACAACCGCAGTCGGCATATTTTCTTGCTGAGACGTCCAATGCTGTCGAGAGCCACACGCTCTCCGTTCTCGTGGACAACGAGCCCGGTGTCCTGGCCCGGGTTATCGGTCTCTTTTCGGGTCGTGGCTACAATATCGATAGTCTTACAGTCTCCGAAGTCGAGCATGAAAAGCATCTATCACGTATAACGATCGTAACAACCGCTACACCGATGGTGATCGAGCAGATTCGTAACCAACTTGGGCGACTTGTTCCTGTTCATCGCGTAGTTGATCTCTCGCTCGAAGGTCGCGCGGTGGAGCGAGAGCTTGCCTTGATTAAGGTTCGCGGCACTGGCGATCATCGCGTCGAGTCGCTTCGGCTTGCGGAAGCCTTTCGAGCGCGCGTGATTGATGCGACAACGGAAAGCTTTATTTTTGAACTGACCGGCAAGGGCGATAAAATCGACCAGTTTGTGACCCTTATGGTCCCGCTCGGGCTTGTCGAAGTCTCGCGCACCGGTGTCGCCGCGATCAGTCGCGGAGCAGACGCGATGTAATGTCAGTCGATTATGGAAAGTCAACTCGATCATGAATTTTTGACTGCCGTGCCTGATGGCTTGGGAAAGGCCTGTTCGACGGCACCCTTCCATGCCTGCCAAACTGCGTTTACGGCGTTGCCGATGTTTCCATTTTTCGGTCGTTTGTTTCCCTTTTTATTGCAGTTCGCTGAGGCAATGATGAGCAATCATTGCCAAGGAATGATCGACGCAGCGGCAATCTAGGCATGCGACTGATTGTGACGATTACGTGACATTGTGAAGCGTCGTCGAATCTCTGAGGACGGATGTCGCGATGCCTTGAGGCTTGGAGCCTGTCCTTGGACTCTGGAGCAATTCCGTTTCGATCGGATGGAATCATCCGAACGGGATTTGCTCTAAGGCATCAGGGGCGACACGAATGGGCGCAGCTCGGCCGCGGGCACAATTGTTGTGGAACGGCCATTGTGTTGTCCGCGGGATGACATCTTTGCAGCGCTAGAGATGCCGGCCCGACCGGACCGTTCAACGAATCGCCTCAGGATTACCCAACGTGAATGTATCTGCCCGCCTTGCGTCCTCCGGTGCCCTCCGTCACCTTGTTCGTACCAATGTACCCGTCACGTTCGGATTGCTCGCGGTCATCGCGGCGATACCCGTTTTCACCGTCTCGGTCGCGCCCCTGTCCGATTATGTGAACCACCTCGCCCGCATGCAGGTGATCGCGGTGGGCGAAGCGGACCCCTATCTTTCGGCATTTTATCGGATTGATTGGCAGATCATCCCCAATCTGGCGATGGATTTGGTTGTTCCCGCCCTTGCCAAAGTCATGAACATCTATCTCTCCGGTCAGATATTCATGGCGGCGGTGCTTTTGCTTCTCGCCTCCGGACCGATCGCGATCCGCTACGCAATTGATGGCAAGCTCAATCTTTTTCCGCTGACGGCATTTCTGTTTCTCTATAACCAGATTTTCCTTGTCGGCGTAATCAATTACATCGCCGGCGCCGGCGTCGCGATGTGGGGACTTGCGGCCTGGATCACGATGCGTGAAAGGCCCCTCTGGCGGCGCATGTTGGTCTCCGTCGGCTTCGTTTTGGTTCTATTCGTCTGCCATCTTTCCGCGCTCGGCCTCTACGGGCTTGCGATCGGCTCTTACGAACTTTGGGTCTGGTCGACGCGCAGGTTCCGCTTCGACCGTAAGGTCATTGTCGCCGCCGCTGCTTTGATCCTGCCCGTGCTGCCGGTGATCCCGCTTCTGATATCCAGCGCCACTTGGTCGCTCGCTTCCGAATATGAGTGGAATGCGCAAGGCAAGCTCGATGGTCTCCTGATGATCGTCCGTGCTTATTCCGATACGCTCGACATCGGCATCATGTGTTTGCTCGCCATCGCCTTCGTCTGGGCCTTGCGGCATCGGCTCGTCTCGTTTCATCCGGCCGGGATCGTGCTTGTCGTTCTCGGATCGGCTGCCTACATGGCGATGCCGGCCATCATGTTCGGCTCCTACATGGCGGATCAACGCCTACCGATTGCCATTTTTCTCATGTTTATCGGGTTCGGCCGGCTGCGGACCAATGATCTTGCGTTAAAGGGCGGCTTTATCGCGTTGGTGGTGGCGTTTTCGGCCATTCGCGCAGGTGATGTCGCGGTGCACTGGCACAATCTGTCGCGGGCCTATGCCGAGTTCCGGCAGGCCACAAACATGATCGAGCGCGGGTCAAAAATCCTGGTCGCTTATTCTGATGACCCGCAGCCGAGCGAGAATGATCGGGAAGCGATTTCGCATGCCGCTTGTCTTGCGATGATTGAAAAGTCTGCCCTGGTTTCGACGGCCTTTACAGTCAAGGGCAAGCAAATCATGAGCGTGCGCCATGCTTTCGCCGACCGGGTTGATACCGAGGATGGGACTCCGCCGGTCGTAAGCCAATTGATCGCCTCGACCGTGCCCTTGACCCATGAATTCGGCAATTACTGGGACGGTTGGCGTGAAAAGCACGATTACGTCACCTTGCTCTATACCGAAAAAGGTGCGCCGAACCCCAATTCGGGCATGCTCTCGCTCGTCTATGACGGCCTCGGCTTTCAGCTTTATCGCATTCTGCGCTGACAACGCGACGAAGTTCTGGCCGCGATCATGCCATTTGGCGCGGTCGCGCCGCTCAATGATGGCGTAACAGTTGCCCTCGCGCGCCCATGCGGCTAAACCCACTCGGATTTCTCGAAATCGCCCGCGCGCTCGGATGCCGTGCGGGCGCTCGACCAGTCGAAAACGTCCAAGACCCGAACCGGGGGAAGAAGTCCCATGCGCGTTTATTATGATCGTGATGCCGACGTCAATCTTATCAAGGACAAGAAGGTCGCCATCGTCGGCTACGGCAGCCAGGGCCGCGCCCATGCGCTGAACTTGAAGGATTCGGGGGCCAAGCATGTCGCCATTGCCCTCAAGCCGGGCTCCGCGACCGGCAAGAAGGTCGAGGCCGACGGCCTGCCGGTGAAGTCCGTGGCCGAAGCGGCCGCCTGGGCGGACCTGATCATGATGTGCGCTCCGGATGAACTCCAGGCCGACATTTGGCGCGACCATATCGAAACCAACATCCGCGACGGCGCGGCGATTGCCTTTGCCCATGGCCTGAATGTGCATTTCAACCTGATCGAGCCGAAGAAGACCATCGACGTGATCATGATCGCGCCGAAGGGACCGGGCCATACCGTGCGCGGCGAGTATCAGAAGGGCGGCGGCGTGCCGTGCCTGATCGCGATCGATCACGATGCTTCCGGAAACGCGCATGATCTGGCGCTCTCCTATGCCTGCGGCGTCGGCGGCGGACGCTCTGGCATCATCGAGACGACGTTCAAGGAAGAATGCGAGACGGATCTTTTTGGCGAGCAGGTCGTGCTCTGCGGCGGTCTGGTCGAGCTCATCCGCGGCGGCTTCGAGACGCTGGTCGAAGCCGGCTACGCGCCGGAAATGGCCTATTTCGAGTGCCTGCACGAGGTGAAGCTGATCGTCGACCTGATCTACGAGGGCGGCATCGCGAATATGAACTACTCGATCTCGAATACCGCCGAGTTCGGTGAATATGTGACCGGCCCGCGCATCGTGACCGACGAGACCCGCGCGGAGATGCGCCGGGTGCTGAAGGACATCCAGTCCGGCGCGTTCACCTCCGAATGGATCCGTGAGTGCAAGGCCGGCCAGCCGAAGTTCAAGGCAACCCGTCGCCTGAACGACGCCCACCCGATTGAAGACGTCGGCGCCAAGCTGCGCGGCATGATGCCCTGGATCAAGGCCAAGGCGCTGGTCGACCGCACCCGTAACTGAGTTTCTGAGAATCCGGCCCAAGCATGAAGAGCGCCCCGGTCCTCGGCTGGGGCGCTATTCATGCGGGGCGCGCGCGCTCGGCAAGAAGCCGGGCCGATCGATCACCGCCTCCTGGCGAATTCATCGAGCGGCGTTCCCGGCGGGATGATCGCATAGCCCATCATGATCGGCGCGACGTCCTCGCGATAGGACCAGACGAACGCCTCGACGCCGCCTTGAAACCGCGCGAAGCGGTCTTTCTGCCAGGGCGTCTCGCCTTTCTTGTAGGACCAGACCGCAAGACAGCCCGAGGCCTTGAACCGGTCCGGCTTGATCCAGGGCGCGGTGAATGCGTCGAAGCTGGTCAGCACGGACGGGAAGCCGGAGGCCCCCACCGCGACCAGCCCCGCGTCCCAGTGAGAACCGCAGACGATGTCGAGCGGTTTTGACGTGGCCGCGACCCAGTTGGCCTCCATGCGCGCCGCGATGTCCTTCATCGGCCAAAGCGCGCGGGCAGGATCGGACATGAAGCGCGGAATGGCGAGCGCCGCGGCGCCTTGCAGCGTGGGCGTGAGCACGGTCAGGATCAGCGCGCCGACTTGCAGCCGCTTCATGGCGCGATCGGTGAGACGCGCGCCCGTGACCGCCACCAACATGAGCCCCATGAGATTATGCATCGGCGCGGCCCATGGACCCTTGATGCCGGCAACGAGCGAGAGCAGCAGCGTCAGGGCCAGCGGGCCGAGCGCGAAGGTCGCCAGAAACGCCAGGGTCCTGCGCGGGATCGGCGGTTTTACGGCGTCCTTCGGCCGCGAACGCCCGATCAGACCGGCGGCGGCGGCGAGGATCGCGAAGGGGGCAAGGACGCCGATTTGGAAGATCAGGAAGCCCGGAAAGCTGCCGGCTATCCGCTCCGATTTGTCTGCGGCGTAGCCGAATGGGGCGAATTCATAGGCTTGGAGCCCTTGCCAGAGCGGGACAAGGAGCGCGACGAAGAGCGCGAGCGCCAGCCAAGGGCCCGCGGTCTTGAGCCGCGCGCGCGCGACCGGATCGGCAAGAATCCACAGGCCGCCAATGCCGATCAGAAGTCCGGTTGAGAATTTGGCGTACATTCCGCCGGCCGCCGCGAGCGAAAGGGCGAGCCACCACAGGCCGCCACGCTCGATCGCGCGCCAAAGGCAAAGGACGATGGCAGCCCAAAACGGCAGCTGCGCGATATTGTGATTGAACTCCGGCAGAAACCACGAGAAGACGATGATCCCCGAGCAGAGAAGCGTGCCCGCGAGCGCGCGGCGTGGTCCGAGCAGATCGCGGCCGAGCGCGAAAACGAGCAGCATTGTCGCGACGGCGAAAAGCCCGGAGGCGAGATAGACCGGCCAGCCATAGGCGCCGGTCAGCACGCGGCTGCCTTCGATGATCCACGACGGCAGGGCAGGGTGCTTGACCGTCAGGACCTGCCATTCCCGGCCCCAAATGTAGCCTTCGATCACATCCATGGGCGGACTGGTCAGCAGAAGTCCGGGGATTATAGTCCACAAAAACAAATGAAGGCCGATGATAACGGCCAGCACGTTCGTGAACGGTGCCGCAGTCGATGACTTGGATGCTAGAGTTGTTGTAGTCGCCATGTATCACTCTGACTATTGGATCAATCGACCGCTGATCTAGCCAATGCCTTGTCCCATCATCTGACAACGCTTAGGCAGCTGAGGACCTCGTCTCGCGTTCGACATACCAGACTAGATTGATCTCGGCAGCTTTCGATCGGATGACGGATAGTCCTCAAACAATCTATCAGCAAGATTTTTATTCATTTAAACATGATACCGAGACCATGCTTTCTGTTCTGGCTTAGTAAATCGACAATCGAACAAAGCGCTGCAAGGCGAATCATGCGCGCACGGCGTTCTTGAGCGTCCAGGTCATCGAATGGTAGATTGAATAATTCGAATGTTTTGAAAGAGCGGGCGCCCATGATTTACGCGGATGCGGACGAGGAACTGGACGCGGTCGAGTTCGTGTCGTTCGACCGGCGCCTCCATCCAGGCCTATCGGCTGTGTATGTGAATGATTTGCTCGCCTATCTCGAGCGGTCCCGATAAGGCTGATAGGCTTGACGTCTTTGCAGGGGTCTCTCATGCCGCGCCGCTATGTCGTTCTCGATGTGTTTACGACCAGGCTCTTGGAGGGCAATCCGCTCGCCATCGTTTTGGACGCCGAGGGGCTCGACGGCGCGGCGATGCAGCGCATAGCCGGGGAATTCAATCTCTCGGAAACGGTTTTCGTGCAGCCGCCGGACAATCCGGCGCACACGGCCAAGATCCGGATCTTCGCGCCCGCGCGCGAATTGCCATTCGCGGGTCACCCGACCGTCGGCACGGCGGCTTTTTTGGCCGAGCAGCGCTTTGGCGAACGCGGGATGGCCATGGATGCCGTTATCGTGCTGGAAGAGACCGTCGGACCGGTGCGTTGCGCGGTCGGCCTCGCGCCTGACCGGCCGACCTATGCCGAATTCGATGTGCCGCGGCTTGCCGAGCGCGTCGACATCGACTTCGGCGGGCGCGCGGAGATCGCCGAGGCCCTCAATCTCAATCCGCACGACATCGGCTTTGAAAATCATGGTCCGAGCCGCTGGTCGGCCGGCGTTCCCTATGCCTTCGTGCCGGTCAAGGACATTGCCGCGATGCGCGACGCGAAGCCGAACACGGCGGCGTGGCGGGATGCCTTCCTGGTCGAAGGAACCTCGGCTTTCGTCTATTGCCGCGAGACGCTGTTTCACGATAGCCGGTTTCATGCCCGCATGTTCGGGCCAGAGTTCGGGATCGTCGAGGACCCGGCGACCGGATCGGCGGTCGCGGCCTTCGCGGGCCTCGTCAATGCGTTCGACGACCTGCCGAATGGCGCGCATCGCTACCGCATCGAGCAAGGCTTCGAGATGGGCCGCGCGAGCCTGATCGATTTGGAGGTCGAGGTGATGAACGGCGCGCTCGTGGCCTCGCGGATCGGGGGGCATGCGGTGAAGATGGCGGAAGGGACGCTGTTTTTGTAACAGCGGGGCCAAATCGCCGGCTTAGCGGGATCATTAATCCCTTGCCAATCGTTCTGGCCGAATGTAGTCGTGCAGGCTCGACACTATGTCGATCGCGAAGGCTCTCTTTGTCATGATCGCGCGGGTTTCCTCACTGCCGACGATCGATGCGCCCCGGGGCGCCAAGCCCGCGCGCGCGTTTGCGGCGATCGGCTCGCGCTCGCTTCTCCTTTCCTCGCTCCTTCTGCTTACCGGCCCCTGAGCGCCGGCGGGCCCCTTGCGGGCCGGGCTCTCAGGGGATGAAGCGGCCTGCGACCGAAACCCCGGCGCCGCGTGATCCCGCTTCGATCGAAGGATCCGCAAAAGCGCTCGAACAGCCTGAGGACCGAGATCATGACCACGACGTCGACCGCCAAGGACAAGGTATTCATTTTCGACACGACGCTGCGCGACGGCGAGCAATCGCCGGGCGCGTCGATGACCTATGACGAAAAGCTGCAAGTCGCCGAACTGCTCGACGCGATGGGCGTCGACATCATCGAGGCGGGGTTCCCGATCGCCTCCAATGGCGATTTCGAGGCTGTCGCGGCCATCGCCAAGATCATCGAAAACGCCGCCGTCTGCGGTTTGGCCCGCGCGAACCCGAAGGACATCGATCGCGCCGGCGAGGCTTTGAAGCATGCGCGCCGGCCGCGCATTCATACCTTCATCGGGACGTCGCCGCTCCATCGCGACTATCAGCTGCAGCTCTCCAAGGACGCGGTCTATGACCGCGTGGTTTCCTCCGTGACGCGGGCCCGCAATCTGACCGACGATGTCGAATGGTCGGCGATGGACGCCACCCGCACCGAGCACGACTATCTCTGCCGGGTGGTGGAAGCCGCGATCAAGGCCGGCGCGACCACGATCAATATTCCCGACACGGTCGGCTACGCCACGCCGGAGGAGTATTTCGATCTGATCCGCATGCTGATCGAGCGCGTGCCGGGGATGGACAAGGTGATCGTCTCGACCCATTGCCACGACGATCTCGGCCTCGCCACGGCGAATTCGCTGGCAGGCCTGCGCGCCGGCGCGCGTCAAATCGAATGCACGATCAACGGCCTTGGCGAACGCGCGGGCAATGCGGCGCTGGAAGAAGTTGTCATGGCGATCCGCACGCGCGGCGACATCATGCCGTTTTATACGGACGTAAAGTCGCAGATGATGGTGCAGGCGTCCAAGCTCGTCTCCACGGTTTCCGGCTTTCCGGTGCAGTACAACAAGGCCATCGTCGGCAAGAATGCCTTCGCGCATGAAAGCGGCATTCATCAGGATGGCATGCTGAAGAACGCGCAGACCTTCGAGATCATGACGCCGGAGAGCGTCGGCGTGAAGGAAACCAGCCTCGTCATGGGCAAGCATTCCGGCCGCCACGCCTTCCGCGAGAAGCTGCGCGAACTCGGCTACGAACTCGGCGAAAATGCCCTGGAGGACGCCTTCAAGCGCTTCAAGGATCTCGCCGACCGCAAGAAGAACGTTTACGATGAGGATATCGAGGCCCTCGTCGAGGATGAGATGGCGACCGCCGCCGAAGGCGTGAAGGTCGTCGCGCTGACGGTTATCGCCGGTACGGGCGGGCCGCAGAAGGCCATCATCACGATGGATGTCAACGGCACGCATGTGACCAAGGAGTCGAACGGCACCGGGCCGGTCGACGCGACGTTCAACGCGATCAAGGCGATCTGGCCGCACGAGGCGCGCCTGTCACTCTACCAGGTCCACGCGGTGACCGAGGGCACGGACGCCCAGGCCGAGGTTTCCGTGCGGCTGGAAGATGGCGGCCGCATCGCGACCGGGCGCGGCGCGGATGTCGATACGCTCGTGTCGTCGGCCAAGGCCTATATCTCGGCTCTCAACAAGCTCTCGGTCAAGCGCCAGAAAACGGCGCCCGACGTTGTCGGCGCGGAGCCGGTGCGGGTCGGCGAGCGGGTTTGAGGCGGGGCTGCGCGCGGCGAGGTTAGCCGCCGTGGGGCCTTGTGTAGCCGGCTAATGCTCTCGGATCACGGCGAGGAAAGCCTCGCCGTAGCGGTCGAGCTTGGCCGCCCCGACGCCCGCGACGGTTGCGAGCGCATCGCGGTTGCGCGGGCGGGCGAGCGCCATGTCGCGCAAGGTCGTGTCGTGGAAGACCACATAGGCCGGCACGCCCTGCGCCCTGGCGAGCCGCGCGCGTTCGGCGCGGAGCGCCTCGAAAAGCGGCTGATCGGCATCCCCGATCGCCTGCGCATTGGCCCTCGCGCGGGCTTGCTTGGCGCTCCGACGCCCCGCGGATTTGCGATCCCGCCGCAATTCCACCCGAACCTCGCCGCGCAGCACCGGGCGGACCATCTCGCCGAGCACCAGCGCCCCATGGGCATGGTCGACAACCAGAAGGCCGGATGCCACAAGCTGGCGGACGACCGATTGCCACATGCGCTGATCGAGATCGGTGCCGATGCCGAAGGTCGGCAATTGGTCATGACGCGCGCGGGCGACCTTTTCGGTCGTTTCCCCGCGCAGCACATCGATGACGTGGCCGGCGCCGTAGTGTTGGCCGGTACGGTAAACGGCTGACAGCAGCTTGCGCGCGGCCTCGGTGCCGTCCCATGTCTCGACCGGCTCCTGGCAGGTGTCGCAGTTGCCGCAGGGCTCGGCGCGGAACTCGCCGAAATGGGCCAGCAGCGCTTGCCGCCGGCAGCCGGCCGTTTCGCAGATGCCGAGCAGCGCGTCGAGCTTGCCGCGCTCGACGCGCTTGACGTCGGCCGGGGCGTCTTTTTCGTCGATCATGCGGCGGCGCTGCACGAGATCCGCCATGCCGTAGACCATCCAGGCCTCGGCCGGCAGCCCATCGCGACCGGCGCGCCCAGTCTCCTGATAATAGGCCTCGATCGATCCGGGCAGATCGAGATGGGCGACGAAGCGCACATCCGGCTTGTCGATGCCCATGCCGAAGGCGATGGTCGCGACCAGGACGAGACCCTCCTCGCTCAGGAACGCATCTTGATTGCGGTCGCGCACCGCGCGGTCGAGCCCGGCATGATAGGGCAGGGCGCGGATGCCCTGGTCGGAGAGCCACGCCGCCGTGTCCTCGACCTTGGCACGGCTGAGGCAATAAACGATGCCGCTCGCGCCTTGCTGGGTCGAAAGGAAATCGAAGAGCTGCTTGCGCGGCGCATCCTTCTCGATGATCGCGTAACGGATATTCGGCCGGTCGAAGCCGGCGGTAAAGACGGCCGCCGTGTCGAGCGCGAGGCGGTGGATCAAATCCTCGCGCGTCTGCGGGTCGGCCGTGGCGGTCAGCGCCATGCGCGGTACGCTGGGGAAGCGCTCCGCGAGGACGGCAAGCTGCATGTATTCCGGGCGGAAATCATGCCCCCATTGCGATACGCAATGCGCCTCGTCGATGGCGATCAGCGCAATCTCGATCGTGCCGAGAACGTCGAGAAACGATGGCGCGGCCAAGCGTTCCGGCGTCACATAGAGCAGGTCGAGTTCGCCCGCGCGCAAGGATAACCAAACCGTGCGTGCCTCGGCCTGATCGAGCCCCGAATGCAGCGCCGCGGCCCTGACGCCCGCCTGCCGCATAGCTTCGACCTGATTGCGCATCAGCGCGATCAGCGGCGAGACAACGATGGCCGTGCCCGACCGACACAGCGCCGGCACTTGATAGCAAAGCGATTTTCCCGCCCCGGTCGGAAACAGCACGACCGCGTCGCCACCACCGACGACATGGCGCACGACGGATTCTTGGCTGCCGCGAAAGGCGGCATGGCCGAACACAGTTTTGAGGACTTCCAGGGGATCGCGGGAGGGCACGCCTACTCCATGGTCGCGACGGGTTTTGCAGGGCGCGTGGGCCTGGGTCAAGGGCAGCGCGGCGTGGCAAGGAGAGGAGCGTCTGTTTTCAGCGTGAGGGTTGATGATTTTGGCGGCGGGCCACAACCTAAAGAGAATCGCCTCCATCCCCTTCTTCCCTTGAGGGAGAAGGTGCCCGGAGGGCGGATGAGGGCCCTCTTGCCAAAAGCACAAGGCCTCAACCCCTTGAAATTGTTGAACCATACCCCTCATCCGGCCTCCATCACCTTCTCCCTCAAAGGGAGAAGGTGATGGAGGTAGTTGACTTTTGGTTGTGGCGACGATTGTTTTCTCGCGCCAACAGCGC
>JBEINZ010000247.1:0-4516 GCA_040377825.1 Hyphomicrobiales bacterium
AGGTTAAGGTTGCCGTTGCCGTTGCCGTTTCCAATGCCGGAGTTACGGTTTCCGTTGCGTTTGCCATTGTTGTTACCTTGATTGAAGTTGCCGTTACCTATTCCGTTCCATGAACCGGTGTTGCCATTGCCGTTTTTATTGCCGTTGTTCGATCCAGCGTTACCACTGCCGTTGAAGTTGCCGTTGTTCGATCCGGTGTTGCCATTTCCGTTGTAGTTGCCGTTGTTCGATCCGGTGTTGCCATTGCCATTGCCATTGCCGTTGTTGGATCCGATGTTGCCATTTCCGTTTCCGTTTCCGTTGCTCGCGACCTTGATGACGAGTCGGTCGAAATCGGAGGTGAGTGTGTCGGAGGTCGGCGCCGGATAGGATCCCACCGAGGTCATTGCCACGGCGACCAGGACAGTTGTGAGCGAGAAGGCCATGGGGATATCCTTTCGATGGACTTGGAGGGGATGGGGGCTTGCGCACCCGCGATGATGTTTTCGCAGTAAGGCTATCGAACGCCCCGCCTCCTGCCCGAGGGCATTGGGCGGGGCGTGAATGAACGGCGATGTCGGATTCTACGTCAGATGGTAACGACCTGGATTACCACTTATGACCGTGTTTCTTGCCTTTTGAGTTGCCGTTTCCGTTTACATTGCCGTTGTAGGAACCCTTGTTCCAATTCCCGTTGAGGTTGCCGTTATATGAACCCTTATTCCAATTGCCGTTGAGGTTGCCGTTATATGAACCCTTGTTCCAATTGCCGTTTCCGTTGCCGTTGTGGCTGCCAATATTCCCATTGCCGTTGCCGTTGCCGTTGCCGTTTCCGCCCGTGCCACCGTATCCGCCAGGGCTGCCGGCCATCGCCATTGAGGTCATGAGGGCGAGGGCCGCGGCCGAGATGATGAGCTTCTTCATGTTCAATCTCCAAAATATGTTTCGATCGCTGACATGCGGTGGACGTTTCTAGCGTCCGTGCCTGGACTGCTCCCCAGGTCCGCGCAGCCATCAAAGTCTGCCCGCCGACACCCGGTCCGTTGAGTCGGCTAATGGGGTTACGAAGGTGTAGTCCTCGGTCGCGTTGTGCGGCGATAGAAATATGCCGAAAAATGTATGTCGCGACGTCCCGGGTGTCGTGGGCCGTAGGTCGCGCCGTCACATGTCTGTCGTGAGCCAGCGCATAGTCTCCGGCGCCAAATCGGAGGAAAGACAATGACGACTCGCCGTCAGTTTCTGGCGGGCGCGGCCGTAGCGGCCATGGCCCCGTCTGTTGCATTCGCCCAATCGCGCACAGTTCTTGATGTGTATATCGACGGCGATACAAACATTCAGGACTTGTGGAACAACGTCGTGAAGCCTGCCTTCGAAAAGGCGAACCCTGGTTTGACGTTTAACGTCACGGTCACGCGCGGCGTCGGCGCCGGTAACGGCACGATCGCGGAGCGCGCGCTTGCCGCCCTGGAAGTCAAGGCCGATCCGAAGGTCGATTTCTTCGAGGAATACGACCCCCGCCGTCCGGCCGGCTCGATCGACAAGGGCCTTTGGGTCGATTTCACCAAGTCGAGCATCCCGAACGCCAGCATGATCAACCCGGCGTCCAAGGATCTCGCGCAACGTCTGGCCTATCGCGGCAGCCAAGTGCTGATCGCCTATGACAGCGCCAAGGTGGCCGACAAGGACGTGCCGCGCACCTTCGCCGATCTGGTGAAGTGGGCGAAGGCCAATCCGGGTCGATTTGCCTATGGTCGTCCGGACAAGGGCGGCTCGGGCCGCAACTTCGTGGTTCGCGCCGTGCACGAGGCGAACGGCAAGGACCCGTCGATCTTCCGCGCCGATAACTTCGACGCGAAGCTTGCCGATGAGCGCTTCGGCAAGGCCTGGGCGCTGCTGCGCGATCTTCATCCGGCGATCTATGGCAACGGCGCCTATCCGCCGGGCAACACGCCGACGCTGCAGCTCCTGGCGAATGGTGCGGTCGATATGATTTCCGCGTGGTCGGATCAGGCGCTTCAGGCGATCAACCAAGGCGTCCTGCCGAAGACCGTCAAGGTCGTGCAATTCCAGGATCTGGCGCTGTGCGGCGGCTTTGCCTATTCGGCGATCCCGACCAACGCCAAGAACATGGACGGCGCGTTGAAGCTCGCGAACTTCATCCTGTCGAAGGAAATTCAGACCGCTGTCGTTAAGGAAATCGGCGGTTTCCCGGGCGTTTCCTGGGAAAATCTGCCGGCGGACCTGCGCTCGGCCTATATCGACATCATCCCGATTTCCATCCCGTCCTTCCCTTCGGGCGAGTGGAACCAGGCGATGAATGCCGGCTGGTACAAGAACGTCGCGACGAACCTCGCCCCGTGACAACAGACGTTTTCGAATCCGCGGTGCCGCCAAGCGTGGCACCGCCCCGTTCCCGAAGGTTGAGCAAGCGTTTCGGCGAGGCGGCGGCGGGCTATGCGCTCGTCGCTGCTCCGGCGGCGGTCTTGTTCGGCTTGATCTTGTCGCCGGCCGTGCTCGCGGTCATCGATACGTTCACGATCGTGACACCGGCTGGACGAACCTTCGGCTTGGACAGATATGCCGCTTTTTTCGCCGACGGCTACAGCCGCGCGAACTTCATTTACACGCTCAATCAGACGATCCTCGCGACCAGCGCGACGTTGGTGGTGAGCTTCGCCATCGCGGTTTTCCTGCGCTTCGGCTCCGGTCGGGTGGCGCGAACCGTCCAAGCGCTCGCGCTCTTTCCCCTGTTCGTGCCCGCGATCGTCGCGGCTTATGCGCTGACGCGCTTTCTGGGTCCGAACGGGCTCTTCCAGATCCTGCTCGAACAGGTTGGGATTCGTGGGTTTGTATCGCCCTACCTCACGCCGGTCGGGCCCTTCATTGGCTTCGTTTGGGAAGCTATTCCGCTGCCGGTGCTGATCCTCACCGCGGGCTTCGCGCAAGTCTCCTCCCATGCCGTTGAGGCCGCGCGCGACCTGGGCGCGGGACCCTTGCGCATTCTCCACGAGATCCTGATCCCTCAGGCCAAGCGATCACTGCTCGTCGCCTTTTCGCTGTGCTTCCTCGGCATTTTCGGCAGCTTCACCATTCCCTATGCGCTCGGGCCGGCCGCGCCGGAAATGATGGGCGTGTTCATGCAGCGCACCTATGGGCAGCTCCTGAAGCCCGACGAGGCGCAGGTTCAAGCCGTCATCTGCTTCATGGCCTGCGCCGTGGTTGGCTTCCTCTATGTGCGCCTCGTGGCGACGAGCAAGGGTTAAGCGCGATGATCAAGCTTCGCCCGATCGATATCTACGGCTGGGTCATCGGCACGGCGCTTTTCCTGTTTCTGATCGGGCCGATCGTCACGGTCTTGATCTGGGCCTTCGCCGAGCAATGGCGCTATCCGAACCTGTTGCCGACGCAGTGGGGCTTTCGCTATTGGCAGGTCATGTGGGCGCGGGCCGACGTCTACGAATCACTGATCACCTCGCTGACGATTGCCTTTGCGACAACGACGCTGTCGGCGTTCATCTGCTGGCCGGCCGCCTATGCCTTCGCCCGGCTCGAGTTTCCCGGCCGCCAGCCGCTGTTCATGGCGTTTTTGGCCGCGCAGGCCTTTCCGAAATTTGCGCTGTTCGTGGCGATCGCGGTCGTGTTCTTCCGCGTCGATCTGATCGGCACGATCGAGGGCGTCATTCTGGTCCAGCTGGTCAACACCTTGCTGTTCATGATCTGGATCCCGACCTCGGCGCTGCGGGCCGTGCCGCCCGCGCTTGAAGAGGCGGCGTTCGATCTCGGCGCGTCGCGGCTTCGGGTGTTTTTCGAAGTGACGCTGCCGCAGGCCGCGCCGGCGCTTGCCGCCGCTTACATCCTGTCCTTCGTCGGCGTGCTCTTCGAATATGACGCCGCGCTGCTGATCGGCGCACCCTATGTGAAGACGACGCCGATCCTGATGCTCACGCTCTCCGCGCAGATCGTCGTGCAATATGCCGCCGTGCTCTGCGTCATGCTGTGGGTCCCAGCCTTCGGCCTTCTCCTTCTGTCGCGCCGCTTGATGAGCGCGCGCACCATCGCCGCCGGCCTGGGAGCCTGACATGCTGTCGATCCGCCGCATCACAAAACGCTACGGCACGACGGTCGCCGTCGACGCGGCCGATTTGGAGGTCGCGCCGGGCGAACTCGTTTGCCTGCTCGGCCCATCCGGCTGCGGCAAGTCCACGCTTTTGCGCGTCATCGCCGGGCTTGCCGATGCCGATGCTGGGTCGATCCTGATCGAAGGCCAGGATGTCACAACGCAGGCGGCCAATCGCCGGCCGACAGCGATGGTTTTTCAATCGCATGCCCTTTGGACCCATATGTCGGTCGCGCGCAACGTTTCCTTTGGGCTGCGCGTGCGGGGAATGGCCAAGGCCGAAATCGACCGCCGCGTGGCCGATGCGCTGGCGCTGGTCGGCCTTTCCGGTTTTGAGGCACGACTGCCGACGGAGCTTTCCGGCGGTCAGGCGCAGCGCGTGGCGCTGGCGCGGGCGGTGCTGTTGCAGCCGCAAGTGAT
>JBEINZ010000175.1:0-6821 GCA_040377825.1 Hyphomicrobiales bacterium
CAGCCCAATATCGATATCCTTTGAAACCGAAAGAAGTGCTCGCGCGTCTTCTTCAAAGGTGGAACCCGCAACCATGCAACTTGTTGCCGAAAGCCGTCGGCGCTCGACAAGTTCTATTATTGCGATATCCACGCTTTTGGAGAGCCCGAAGTCGTCGGCACAAAGCGTAAGTCTCGGCTTGTCAAACATCCGCTGGTTCTGTCATTGACGATGGGTAACATAGCGTGCCGATGTCAGCCGCCTGTCATTTCCGCCTGAGAATAGACCGGGCGTTCGGGGGAAGGAAGAGTTCATGGCGTCGCTAAGGGTCCTTTTGGCTTCGCACAATGCTGCGGCGCCGCTCTTCAGCATTGTTCTCCCCATGCGCAACGAATCCCGCGGGCTTGATCGCCTTTTCGCGCGCCTTCTGCCGGTGCTGCAGACGGTCGGCGAGCCCTTCGAGATCATTGCGATCGACGATGGTTCCCAGGACGACACGCTGCAAAAGTTGAAGAGCCTTCGCGCGAACGTCCCCGGTCTCAAGGTTGTCAGTCTTTCGCGCAATTTCGGCAAGGAAATCGCGGTGACCGCAGGCATCGCACGCACGACCGGCCGAGCGGTTATTCTTATGGATTCAGACCTCCAACACCCACCCGAGGGCATTCCCGCGCTCCTCGAACCATGGCAGAGCGAGGGTTACGGCGTCGTCTACGCGCGCCGCGTCGGGCTCGATCGCGGCGGATTCATGCGCAATACACTCACCAAGACCTTCTACCGCGTCTTCGATGCCATGAGCGAAGTGAAAATCGATCGGGAAACCGGCGACTTTCTGCTGCTCGATCGCAAGGTGGTGGACGCATTTCTGGATATGCCGGAACGCAATCGCTTCAATCGCGGGCTTCTCGCCTGGGCCGGCTTCAAATCCAAAACAGTCCCGGTGGATATCGAAGCGCGCGAGAGCGGCCAAAGCCAGTTCGGGATCGTCAAGCTCATCCGCCTAGCGATGAATGCGATAACCTCCTTCGGTACACTGCCACTGCGGATTTGGACTTACATCGGCGGCGTCGTTTCCGCCATCGCGCTCGCCTACGGTGCTTACATCGTTGTGCGCACTCTGATTTTCGGCGCGGATGTTCCCGGCTATCCTTCGCTCATCGTCGCGATCCTGTTATCGGCGGGGATCCAACTGATTGGCCTAGGGATTATTGGTGAATATCTCGGCCATGTCTTCTCCGAGGTAAAGCGGCGGCCGCTCTACTTCGTTCAAGAAGCAATCGGCTTCGACGACGTTAATGTTTTGCCCCAAGCCGCGCGCACCGATCCGGGCTTGTTGCCGGTCCAGGGAGGCGTCAACGCATGAGCATGGTCGAGACGCCGCCCGTCGTTCAATCGCGGCGGGCGTCGGGCACAACAACGGCAGCGGTGCTGCTGATCGTGCTTGCGGCTTCCGTTTACATCGCATGGCCATGGAATTCGGGCGCCTATACGGTTCCCTGGGACGCAAAGGCGCATTTCTTCGCGCATTTTCAATTTCTGGCCGGGTCAATCGGCGCAGGCGAGTCGCCCTTTTGGAACCCCTATATCTTCTCCGGTTGGCCGCAAATCGCCGACCCCCAGTCGATGATTTTCGTTCCGCCGTTCCTGATCACGGCGCTGTTCGACAAGGCCCCGAGTTTCGCCGTGATGGACGGGTTGGTCTTCGGGGTTCTCATGCTCGGCGGCTTTGCGCTGGTCATCTATTTCCGCGACCAAGGCTGGCACCCGGCCGGGGCAGCGGTGGCCGCGCTCGCATTCGCATTCGGTGGGTCGGCCGCGTGGCGCATCCAGCATACCGGCCAAGTCGTCAGCCTCGCCTTGCTCCCGATCGTCATGGTGCTTCTCCAACGAGCGCTGGAAAGACGGTCCATCGCGTATGGGCTCGCGGCCGGCATCATGGCGGGCTTTCTCGCGCTCGGTCGCGACCAAATCGCGCTGCTTGGGATCTATCTGCTGATCGCCATGACGATCACGCATCTTTTTTCGGGCGGCACGCCGTTTCAGCGGATGCGCGACGTGATCAAGCCGCTGGCGGCGGGCGCAATCGGCGGGCTCGCGGTCGTCATCGTCCCGATTGCGCTCACGCTCCTCCTTGCCGAGGAGTCGAACCGCCCCTTTATCGATTTCATTGGCGCGGGCCGGGGCTCGCTGCATCCAGCCTCGTTGATCACGGCGGTCATCTCCGACCTCTTCGGCCAAGGCGCGCAGGACGTACACTTCTGGGGTCCGCCGAGCATGGCCTTCGGCGTAACGGACATCTACCTCGCTCAAAACATGGGCGCGATTTATGCCGGCGCCATTCCGATCGTCGCGATCTTGTTTCTTGGTATCGTGCGCGGCGGGCTTTGGGTGCCAGGGATTCGGCTCTTTACCGTCGCGACGGTGCTGACGATCATCTATGCGATCGGCTGGTACACGCCGATCTTTAAGCTCCTGTTCGATTATCTGCCCGGCGTGAAGCTCTATCGCCGGCCGGCGGACGCGACCTTCATCATCGGCTTCCAAATCGCATTCCTCGGCGGCTACCTCGTGCACCGCTGGCTGAGCGGGTCGATCAAACCGGCCGGACGCATGACGCGGATCGCCGAATGGATCTTGGCGGCGCTCGTGCTGATCGTGGTGCCGGTCGCTTTCGCGATCCATGCGGATCGCCTGCCCGAGGCCGCCCGCCCGATGGGTATCGCGATTGCCTCGGTCGCCGGCGCGATTGTCGTGCTGTGGCTTGCGCGATTGGCGACCCGACGCTTCGCGCTCGCCGCCGTCGCGCTTGTTGCCGCGTTTACGGCGGTTGATCTGGCGGTCAACAACGCGCCGAATGAGTCAACAGCCTATCCATCCTCCTATTATGACGCCCTGCGTGTCGACACCACGGATCCGACGGTCACGTTCTTGAAGGCCCGCGTGGCGGAAAACCCGACCGGCGACCGGCGCGACCGCGTTGAACTAACCGGCCTCGGCTTCCATTGGCCGAACGCCAGCATGATCCACCGCCTGGATAACGTGCTCGGCTATAACCCCCTGCGGTTCAAGACCTATCAGCTCGCCACGGGAGCGCATGACCACGTCGCGATCCCGGAGCAGCGCGAATTCTCCGCTCTATTCCCGTCCTATAGCTCGACCATGGCAAACCTGCTCGGGCTGCGCTGGATCGCATCGAGCGTGCCGCTCACGACGATCGATCCGAAGATCGATCAGTCGCGCATCGTGGAGGCGGCTGTGTTCGGCAATACCAGGATTTACGAAAACAAGGACGCGTTTCCTCGCGTGCTATTCGTCGATCAGGCGCGACAGGCGGACTTCGCGCGGTTGCTTGAGACGGGACGGTGGCCGGACGGCTTTGACCCCAAGCGCGAGGTGGTTTTAGAAAACGCGCCGCCAACAAGCGCTCCCGCGGCGGCGGGCGCTCCGGGGAAGGTCACGATTGCGGCCTATCACCACACTGCAATCGATCTCGTGGTGGAGGCCGAGCGTCCCGGTTGGGTCGTGCTCAATGACGTCTGGCATCGTTGGTGGCGCGTGACGGTCGACGGCAAACCAGCGGAGATCTTGAAGGCCAACGGGATTTTCCGCGCGGTGCGCGTGGATGCGGGCCGCCACGAGATCCGCTATACATTCCATCCCTTCGCCGGCGCGCTTGCCCAGATCCTCGGAAAATTCGGCGCGTAAACGGGTCGGCGCGGGCTGGCGGATGGGCCAATCGACCGATATCGTTACAGTCTCACTGTTCCCATGGATCCTGCCCCGCCCATGAAGTCCCCCGACAGCACAACCCGCGCGACCGAAATTCTCGCGCATCTCGTTTCCTTCGATTCGACAAGCCGCAATTCCAATCTCGACCTCATCGGATGGGTCGAGGCCTATTTGGCGGAACACGGTGTCGCATCAACGCGGGTGCCCGATGAAAGCGGGACAAAGGCCAATCTCTGGGCCACGATCGGGCCGGCGGATCGGCCGGGCTACATCCTCTCTGGACATACCGACGTCGTGCCGGTTGACGATCAGGCCTGGAGCAGCGATCCGTTCCGCCTCATCGAGCGCGATGGACGGCTCTACGGGCGCGGAACGACCGATATGAAGGGCTTCCTCGCCGTGGTGCTTTCCAAAGTGCCGGATATGCGAGCGGGATCGCTTGACATGCCGATTCACCTCGCTTTCAGCCATGACGAGGAAGTCGGCTGCATCGGCGTGCGCGACCTGATCGCAAAGCTCGATCTACTGCAGCCGGTGAAACCGATCGCCTGCTTCGTCGGCGAGCCGACGTCCATGCAAGTGATTACCGCGCACAAGGCTAAGTATAGCTACCGGGTCACGGTGCGTGGCAAGTCCGCGCATTCCTCGCTCGCCCCACATGGCGTCAACGCCATCGACATCGCGGCCGAACTGATCGTGAAGATCCGCTCGATCGCGCGGCGGATGGAGACAGAAGGCCCGTGGGACGCGCTTTACGACGTCGGCTTCTCCACCGCGCATACCGGCACGATCGCGGGCGGCACGGTGCTGAACATCGTTCCGGAAAAATGTATATTTCAGTTTGAATTCCGTATGTTACCGGGCGTCGATCATGTGCCGTACGAACGCGAGATCATCGATTTCGCGCGAACGCTCAAGGCCACCATGCAGGCGAAGGACCCGGCCACCGGGATCGACATCGCCTTGACCAACGGCTTTCCGGGCTTCGATACGCAAGCGGATTCGGACGTCTCCCGCCTCGCCATGCGGTTCGCCGGCCGAAACGATCATGGCAAGGTGGCTTACGGCACAGAAGCGGGCCTGTTCGCCAGCCTCGGCGGCATCCCTTCCGTCGTGGTCGGACCCGGCTCGATCGAGCAGGCCCACAAGCCCGATGAATTCATCGAAGTTTCCGAGCTCGCTAAATGTGGGGTCTTCCTGGATCGACTGATTACCGATTGCCAACGTGCATAGGGATACGCGGGGTCTCGGTCAGTGCTTCGACCTCTGCTAAAGAGGGTGCCGCATCGGCCGCACCGATTTTGGTCGTTGACAGGGCGGCCGTCGCGGCTGCGAAGCGACCCGCGCGCGCCAAGCCCGCGCCGAACGAGAGTGCCGCCGCGAGGCCTCCATTGAAGCAGTCGCCCGCGGCAACGGTATCGATCGTGGCGACTTTAAAGGCCGGGATGAAGACACTTTCGTCCTCCCCGACCACCATGCAGCCGCGCGCGCCGAGTTTGACAATTGCTACCTTTGCGCCAAGCGCGATCAGCCGCTTGCCGGCCTCGGCCGCGCTGGCTTCGTCGGTCGGCTCAAGACCGACCAACGCGGCCGTTTCAAGCTCGTTGGGGGTTAGGATATCCGCAGCGGCCACTAAGGAGGCGGCAACGCCCGCGCCCGGCGCCGGTGCCGGGTCGAGAACAATTCGCGCGCCGCGAGCACGGCCGGCCGCGGCGGCCGCCAGGATGGCGGGCACCGGAATCTCCAGCTGTAAAAGCAGGACATCGCCGGCTCCGAGCGATCTACCAACGGCATCGCCATCTGCCTCGGTGAAGGACATGTTCGCCCCTCCGACGACAGTGATCGAGTTTCGGCCCTCGGCATCGACGCCGATCGTTGCGATGCCGGTCATGGCGCCCGGATCGACCGCGATATCGGCTGTCGGCACCCCAAAACGCTCCAGCGCTTCGATTGCGAAACCACCGAAGGCATCTGCTCCAACCCGTCCGACGAACCGCGTTTTCGCCCCGAGCTTGGCGGCCGCGACTGCTTGATTGGCGCCCTTGCCGCCAAGCCCGATTGCGTAGCTTTCGCCATGGACCGTCTCGCCGGGACGCGGCAGCACGCGCGAGCGGACATTGACGTCAACATTGATGCTGCCGAACACAATCACGGTCATGGAAGCCCTCCCGGATAAAGCATTTCCCGGTCGGATCGAATCATTCGATCGATAAGGAATTGCTCCAGATTCAGTTATTTGAGTGGGTCCTTTTCGAGCGGATCGCTTCGATCCGAACCGAACGGGACAGGCTGTTATGCCGCGGCGGCCTCGGCTGGCTGGCTGGCTGGCTTGAGCAGGAAATGCCGATCTACGACGTAAAGCAAGACGGCATCCGCGTCACGACCCACTTGGCGTCGCTTCGTCGTCGCGTTCCGGATCATAACGGATAAACCGGCGGCGGATGGTTCGAAAACGGATCGTGAGCATCCAGATCGGAACCAAGGCGAGCGCCCATATCGCCAGCGAGAGCATGAGGGCCGGCCTATTCTTCAGTCCAAACTCGGCGCCGACGACATCAAGGCAGGCGATGCGCCTATCCGGCAAGGTTACGAGTTGGGCCGCATCCGTGCCGCAGAGCAAAGAACCCGCAATTGCGCTGCTTTCGAAATAATCCCAGCCGACCACCAACAAGAAGTCGGCCACGGATCGAGCCAGGAATAAGGCACCGATCATGGCAAAGGAAAAAATGACCGAACGCATCCTCGAGGTCACAGGACGCGGTGACAGCTCGACCAGTACCGGACGCCCCGGCGGATGCGACCGCCATTTTCTCAAAAGATGCATAACCATTGGAATGATCAGCGGGACCGAAATCGGCAGTCCGCTCTTCCATGCGGCCCATCGGCCAGCGCCTTGGATCACCGCGCCATTGGCATCGAAACAAACGATCCAATCGTCAAGGCCGCGCCGAATGCCGTTCTCGTGGCGGGAGAAATCGAATCCCGCCGTCGCGCCATCGCCACAAAAGAATGTATCCGCCAATGACCACTTATCGAACACTTCGATCGTGTTCTGGACGACATAGAACGCAATGGTCATGCCGATCAAATGAACGAGGGCAAATAAGAAAATAATG
>JBEINZ010000288.1:0-3455 GCA_040377825.1 Hyphomicrobiales bacterium
ATCGACAGGGACCGGCTCTAGCCGAAGCTTTTAACGAGGCTTCCCGCCACGAGGCTCCAGCCGTCGACCAGAACGAAGAAGATGAGTTTGAAAGGCAGGGAAATCGTAATCGGCGGCAGCATCATCATGCCCATGGCCATCAAGATCGAAGCCACCACGATATCGATGACGAGAAACGGCAGATAAAGCAGAAATCCGATTTCGAAGGCGCGACGCAGTTCCGATATCATAAAGGCCGGGATCAGAACGCGAAAACTCAGTTCCTCGGGAGTGGCCGGCCGTGGCGCGCGGGCGAGGTCGAGGAACAATTCGAGGTCCTTCTCGCGCACGTGCTCGCGCATAAATACATGGAAGGGCTGTGCCGTGCGTTCGACCGCTTGATCCAATTCGATCGTATTATCGGTCAAGGGTTTAATGCCCTCGTCATAGGCCCGCTCGAAGGTCGGGGCCATGACAAAGGCCGTCAGAAATAGGGCAAGGCTGATCATCACCGAATTCGGCGGGGCAGTCTGCAGCCCGATCGCCGATCGCAACAGCGAAAGAACCACGACCATGCGCGTAAAGCTCGTGACCATAACCACAAGCGATGGCGCAAGCGAAAGCACGGTGATCAGGCCGACGAGCTGCACGGCCCTTTCGGTGATCGTCGTTCCCTGACCAAAATTGATTGAAATGTCCTGTGCCATGGCGGGGGCGGTGCTGAGCAGGATCAGACCCAGGCCGATCGTCGAGGCTGACGCCGAAAGGCTTCGAGGAAGGTTTCTCTTTGATAATCCGATAGTTACGGGCTTATCTTCGCATTCGCGACGCTGAAGGTCGCCCGACGCGAGCCGCGCGTCTTTAGTCGGACATTCGGAGAATCCGATTCTATCTCCGCACGTTAACCGAGATTCCTCATGTCGAAACGCCTTCGTCACGTCACCGCCACGCCGATAGAGGTCAACCCAGTCGTCTCGGTTCATCGACCTTGCGGCCCGCTCAATTCAGAAAGGAGTTTGGCCATTTCCTCTTCAAGACCATCCGTGGACGGCATGCGCTGGTCGGCATCCGACTGCGGAATCGGGGTTGGTGGTGTTGGTACCGTTGCCGTTGCCGTTGGCGGGCTGGGCGACGTGGCCGGGGCGACCGGGCGCGGTTGAGCCAAGGCCGGCCGAGTGGCTTGCGGCTGCGGTCTAGCGACGACTGTTCGCGGATCCGGCAGGATGCCCCCACCGAGCGTTAAACGGGGCGGGATCGGAGGCAGAATTCCAGGCTGTGGGACGCCCACGACTTTCTCGCGAGAATTCTCCTGTCTGGCAAAGGAGCCGAGTGACTCTATTGCCGAGGGCGGTGTCGTCGGATGATCGGTCTCGGCCCCGGCTTGAGGTATCGCTCTCTGCGCGGGACCAGCTTGCGTCGATGCGCTTGCGAATGTTTCGGCCACGGCCGGCTGAGCGGCGGCAGGCGCGGGTGATTGGGATGCCATGGGGCGTAGGGTCGGCGCTTTCGCCGCGGGCATCTGACGGGATCCCGGCGTTGAGATCTGCCGCGGCACTGGTTCGGACGGGCGCGAGGCCGAGCGCGCCGGCACATAAGCAGTCGCCAGATCGGCGAGCGCGCGTTCAATCTCCCCAGCCACCGCATCATCTGTGTTCAAGGCGTCGGCCAGTTGCGGTGTCTCGACGGCCTGTACCGAAGCTTCGGAGGCGAACAAGGCCTCATCCATCCCGTCTTGATCGACTGATGGTTGCGCAGGCGCGGGTCGGCGCGGCTGCTGGGCAGTCGGCATGGTCGGGCGCTGGGCCGTCGGCGTGATTCTGGCCATTGCGCTCGCAGGTGGTGATAACGTCATGTTACGTGGTGTTTGAAGGTATGCCTGTGGTTCCGGACCCGGGCGCCGGCTCGGGTCAACCATCATGGTTGGTTCGTCACGAAGTTGCTCGGTCTCGCTCGCATCATATTCAGCACCTTCGTGCGTATCATATGCCGAAGCAGTTTCGGCGCGAGGTGGCTCGATGGGAACGTTTTTCGTGCGATCGGGCTCTCCATCGGTTCCACGCGGCGCCTCGGCGCGTCGACGCGATTCCTTCAAAGTTGCTTTTAGGTCGGCCGCAACGGCGCTCGGCTTTTGAGGCGCGGTTGGTGATGGATCGGTACGCGGGGGCGTGACAGGTAGCGGCTGCTCGATCGAAACTTGGTCTGCCGGACGCTGGGGTGTCATGCGCGGGACCGGCTGCGATCTAACGATCCGACTCTCCAGCAACACATCGTTGGGGCCGCCGACCATAACAAGATGTTCAACGTCGTCGCGGCGCACAAGTACAAGCCGACGGCGCCCATCCACATTAGCCGCGTCGACCACCGATAGGCGCGCCCGAGACTTGCCTGCGGAGAACGCGGTTGATCGACCGCCGAGTACTCGCCGCATGATCCAGGCGACCAATACGATCAGCGCCACGACCGCGAGTAGGGCCGCCAACATCTGGACGGCTCTGGCGCCATCGGTTCCAAACATCGTATTCAGCCATTCCCGCATCCGGGTTACTCCATCGAGAGGCGCCATCCGGCGCGCATACGGACGATTTGGCTCACGGTTTCGTTGAAGTGGCGCTTCGCAACACGTTTTCGACGCACCTCAACTCACCTGTTATTCTGGCGATCATCCTCACGCACACCTGCTCTAAGCCATTGTTTTAAAAAGCAGACGGTAACCACGAGCCATAATCTTCATGTCCGCTTTCCAAGTTATGCTTCCCTGGGGTATCCGAGGATCGACGACAGATAGAGGACCTAGCGCGAATCTCCTAGCGTCAACCCAAGTCTAACGGCCTTCGGCAATTTCTGCCCAGTCCAATACACTCAATTTACCGATCATTCACGAAAAAGTCGGCTTGGAGCCGTTTTCGCATCATCAATGTCTCACGGTGTCTCGCCCTGGGGCGGATAGTTAACCCATCGTTAACCATACAATGGGAAGATTTTGCATTGCGAGCCGTGCTGTGCGGCGCGCTTCTTATGCAACCGGAGTCTTTGCCATGGCATTCGGCGACATGCCGCTAGTCGATGCGTTGAAGACCAAAATGCGCTGGAATCAGGCGCGCCAACGCGTTCTGTCTGAAAACGTCGCAAATGCCGACACGCCGCGGTTTCGTTCGAAAGACCTAAAAGCGATCGAGTTCAAACGGCCCGGTACCCTGCAGGCCCCTCAGGCGCCAATGGTTGCTGTCGCGACGACTGCGGCGGAGCATATTGCCGGGCGGCCGCTTGGTTATGACAATTTCCGAGCCGACGGTAGGGCAGGGTTTGAAACGACACCGAATGGCAACGCAGTCAATCTCGAAGAAGAAATGACCAAGGTCGCCGATACTCAGATGGATTTTCACGCCGTGGCGTCGATGTATCAGCGCAGCCTTGGCGTGATCCGCACCGCGATCGGCAAGAAAGGTTAAGGCTCGAAATGGCTATGGACTTCATAC
>JBEINZ010000048.1:0-14887 GCA_040377825.1 Hyphomicrobiales bacterium
CGGCGAAATCGCTGCTTGATCTGCCGCGCGACGTCGGACTGCATCCGGAGACGGGCAAGCCGATCCAGGCCGGCATCGGCCGTTATGGGCCGTTCGTCGTGCATGACGGAACCTTTGCCAATCTCTCCGGGATCGACGAGGTCTTCACGGTTGGCTTGAATCGCGCGGTGTCGGTGCTCGCCGAAAAGGCCGATCGCGGTGGACGTGGCCGCGCAACGCCGGCCGCTTTGAAGGAACTTGGCGATCACCCGACGCTCGGCGGCCCGGTCACGGTACGCGATGGCAAATACGGGCCTTACGTGAACCACGGCAAGGTCAACGCGACGCTCCCCAAGGGCATGGACCCGCAAGGCGTAACCATGGACGTGGCCACCGCGCTCCTCGCCGAAAAGGCGGGACGCGAGCCGGTCAAGCCGGCGCCACGTGGCGGACGGGCAGCGCCTAAAGGCACCGGCGCGTCGAAAGCAGAAAAGCAGCCAGCGAAGGTCGCTGAGGCATCGATAGTCAAAAAGGCAAGCGCGAAAAAGCCGCCTGTCAAAAAGACAGCGACAAAGTCCAAGGTTAGCAACAAAGCGGCCTCGACCTCCTCCACCAAGGCTAAGGCAAGCAAGGCCTGAGCCCTGGAATAACGCCTCGACTGACTCATCGAACCGCCCGCAACGGCCTCAATGAGTCGATCGGGCGCATCTGCACGCGCGGGAAAGCGTTTCCGCCCGCACCCGAATGGGTTTAGGCTGATTGCCGAACAAACGAACGGACATCAGCCTTTGGCTCGCCCCCCGCGCAACACCACGAAAGCCCCGACACGCGTAATCAAGCGCGGCACACCGCCGACGCGCGAGGAGATCTTGGCCTTCGTCGCCGAGCATCCCGGCCAAGCGGGCAAGCGCGAAATCGCGCGCGCCTTCGGGATTTCCGGTAGCGCCAAGATCATGCTGAAACAGGTCCTAAAGGAGCTTGAGGCCGACGGCGTGGTCGAGCGTCGGCGAAAGCGCCTTGTAACGGCGGGGACTTTGCCGGAGGTGCTGGTTGTCGACGTCGTCGGTCGCGACGCAGATGGCGAGCTTGTTGCCGCGCCCGCCGAATGGGACGAGGACGAACACGGCGCGGTGCCACGTATTCTGATCCTGCACGACCGCCAAAAGCGCCCCGGCCCGGCCGCCGGCGTCGGCGATCGCTTGCTCGTGCGTATCCAGGAAGCACCAGGTGAAGGCCTTCCAACGGGTATCGGAGCGGTCGCCCGCGTAACGCGCATTCTCGATCGCAAGCCCGCCGCCGCCCTCGGGATCGTTCGGATCGCGCCGGGCGGCGCGCGCATCGTGCCGATCGACAAGAAATCGCGGGAGCTGGTCGTCGCCGAGATCGACCTTAAGGGCGCGAAGGACGGCGACCTCGTCGCGCTTGATGTCGCACCGCCCCGAGGTCGACTCGGTCTACCACGCGCCAGGGTGCGCGAGGTGATCGGCGATATGGCGAGCGAGAAGGCTGTGAGCCAGATTGCGATCCACGCCCATAACATTCCGCATGTATTCCCCGTCGCGGTGCTGCATGAAGCGGAGGCCGTGAAGCCGGTTTCGGTTGGGAAGCGCGAGGATTGGCGCGCGCTGCCGCTGGTCACGATCGATCCGCCCGATGCCAAGGACCATGACGACGCGGTGCATGCCGAACCGGATCCTGATCCAGCCAATCCCGGCGGCTTCATCGTCACGGTCGCCATCGCCGATGTCGCGGCCTATGTGCGCCCTGGCAGTCCGATGGACCGCGAGGCACTCCATCGCGGCAATTCGGTCTACTTTCCTGACCGGGTCGTGCCGATGCTGCCGGAACGGATCTCCAACGATCTTTGTTCCCTACGCGAGAAAGAGGAACGCCCTGCCCTCGCCGTCCGCATGCTCTTCGCCGCCGACGGGCGCAAGGCCGGTCACACATTCCACCGCATCTTGATGCGCTCTGCCGCCAAGCTCGCCTACCAACAGGCGCAAGCCGCAATCGACGGGCGGACCGACGACAAGACCGATACGCTGCTTCAGCCGGTCCTGAAGCCGCTTTGGGAGGCCTACGCCGCCTTGAAGCGCGGGCGCGATATCCGCGAGCCGCTCGATCTCGATTTGCCCGAGCGCAAGATCCTCTTGAAGCCGGACGGCCATGTCGACCGCGTGGTCGTCCCAGAACGCCTCGATGCGCATAAGCTCATTGAGGAATTCATGATTCAGGCAAACGTCGCCGCGGCCGAAACGCTGGAAAAGCACCGCGTTCCGCTGCTCTATCGCATCCACGACGCCCCGAGCCCGGAGAAGATCGAGGCGCTCAAGGATTTCCTAGCAACGCTCGATATCAAGATCGCCATGAAGGGCGGGCTGAAGCCCTCCGCTTTCAATGGCATCCTGGGGCGTGTCGTCGGGACGGCGCAGGCTGGGCTCGTCAACGAGGTCATCCTGCGCAGCCAGGCGCAGGCGGAGTACTCGCCGCTCAATATCGGCCATTTCGGCCTGCATCTGCGTCGCTACGCACATTTCACTAGTCCAATTCGGCGCTATGCGGATCTCATCGTCCACCGCGCGCTGATCCGAGCGCTTGGGTTAGGGCCGGACGGTCTTCCCGAGACGATCGACGATAAGCTCGAAGGCATCGGCGCCGAGATTTCCGCGGCAGAGCGCCGCGCCATGGCTGCGGAGCGTGACACGATCGATCGTCTCGTGGCACGGTGGCTCATGGACCGGATCGGCGCGACGTTCCGGGCGAAGATTTCGGGCGTTACGAAGTCGGGCCTCTTTGTCCGCCTGGACGAGACCGGAGCGGACGGCTTCATCCCGGCGTCGACGATCGGCGATGATTACTACGTGTTCGATGAGAAGAGCCGCGCGATGATCGGCAGCCGAACCGGCGAGACCCATCGGCTCGGCGACGCGGTCGAGGTAAAGCTCGTGGAAGCTCAGCCGTTTGCCGGTGCCCTTCGCTTCGAGATCATGAGCGAGGGCGGTTACACCAAGCCGTCAGAACGTCGCGCTGCATTCGACGGTCGAGGCGGACACCGGGGCGGATACGGCCGGCCCCGTGCCGGATCGAGCGGCAAGGCGAAGCGCAGCCGTTGAGGCGCGGTTAGGAGAATGGCAATGGCGGTGATCCACACAGAAGGACCGGTGACGAGCGGTTTGGAACCGAACATTGCGCAAACTCCACGCCGCGTCTGGCCGGCGATCTTGCGCGGCTTGCGCTGCCGATGCCCGGCCTGCGGCAAAGGCTCGATTTTCGATGGTTATCTCACTGTCGTGGAGGCATGCACGGAATGCGGCGAACCGCTCCATCATCACCGCGCGGACGATTTCCCGCCCTATGTCACGATCGTTCTGGTCGGACATATCGTTGTGCCGGCCGTTCTCGCCGTCGAGCGCCTGTGGCGGCCAGAAATCTGGATCCATCTCATCATTTGGCTACCGCTGACGCTGATTCTGTCGCTCGTTCTGCTCCGTCCAGTCAAAGGCGCGGTCGTCGGCCTACAATGGGCGCTGCGGATGCATGGCTTCGATCCGAACACGGCCGATCCCGACGCGGCGGAACCGGAGCCGAAGCCCGCATCGGTTGTGATCTCCGCACGCTAAGGATAGGCGAGCGATGGTGGACGGCGTGGACGACATGGCGATCTCGAACGCCCGGCTTCTGCAATTGAACCTACGCGAGCGTCAGCGCGAGCAGACGAATATCCGTCCAAAGGATGCGTCGACGCTTCTTATCTTTGACCGAGCCGGCAGCGGCCCATTTCGCGTGCTTATGGGACGACGCCACAGCCGGCACGCGTTCTACCCTGGGGCCTATGTCTTTCCGGGCGGGCGCGTGGATCCAACGGATTCGCGCGTCAAACCCGACGACGATTACCATCCGGCGGTTGCGGCAAAACTCAGCCATGCCTTACGCGGCCCAAAATCCGCAGCGCGCGTTCGCGCTTTCGGCATTGCAGCACTGCGGGAAACCTACGAGGAGGCCGGCTTATTGATCGGGCGTCGGGCAGACGACAATTCTCCGGCCTTGCGCGGCCAATTCGCGGCGTTCGGGGAACGAAGCTTGACCCCGTCGCTCGCGGTACTGCGCTTCGTCGCCCGTGCGATCACGCCGCCTCGCATTCATCGTCGGTTCGACACACGTTTTTTCGCATGTTTCGCCTCGGATATCGCCGATCGGCTTCCAGAGGGCGTCGGACCCTCCGGTGAACTGGAGAATATTTCTTGGCTAACGTTTGACGAGGCAGAGCGGACAATGATCCCGCCGATCACCATCGCCATTCTCGAGGAGATTTCCGCCCAACTCGCGCGCGATCCAATGCTCGCATTCGACGCACCGACACCGTTTTATCGTTGGCTCGGTCAAGGCTTTAAACGCGACCTGATCTGAGTTCGTCGCACGCTTGTCAGCTGATCACCCCAAGATAGTTCGGTCTATCGGCAGGCCTGCCAGCCGTGATAGAGGATCGCGTCAAACGTACGAAACTCAGATTTCAAATCCTGACCGCACGAGTCCATGACAACAAACGAAGACACAAGCTTTTCCCGTGCCCGCCTCATTGCCCTTGTCGCCATGCTTTCATCGGCAGGCGCCGTTGGAGCAGGGCTCAGTCTTGGCCTGCCACTGCTGTCTTTCGTCCTGGAATCGCGCGGCATTTCAGGCAGTATGATTGGGCTGAACACTGCAGTGGCGGGCCTGTCGACCTTTATCGCCGCGCCGTTAGCGACACCCCTTGCTAGACGCTTTGGCTCACCGCTGGTACTCATATTATCGCTAATAGTCGCGGCAATCACCTTAACGGGCTTCTATTTCATTGAAGCCTTTTGGGCTTGGTTTCCGCTTCGGCTCGTTTTTCATTGCGCCCTTGGTTTTGCGTTCATCGTCTCCGAGTTTTGGATCAATACTCTGGCGCCGGACCGCAAGCGCGGCCTCATTATCGGCATCTATGCCACGATGCTTTCGATAGGCTTTTCCGTCGGTCCGCTGATCCTCGCCATCGTCGGCAGTAAAGGCTTCGCTCCGTTTGCCATCGGCGCGGCGATTCTTGCAGTTTCAGCGATTCCTATCCTGTTTGCACAATCTCAACCGCCGGCCTTGCACGATTCGAAGGCCGGATCATCGGTCTTGAGGTTTCTGAAACTGCTACCCATGGCCATGGGAGCGGTCCTCGTTTTCGGCGCGGTCGAGTCCGGCGCGCTGGCCATTCTGCCGGTTTATGGCCTGCGAATCGGCTTCGACGAGCGATCGGCCGCGCTTCTCATCACGGCGACCGCCCTCGGCAATGTTGCGCTCCAGATCCCGATCGGCGTGCTCTCCGACCGGCTCGACCGCGTCTTCATGCTCCGCGTCTGCGCACTCGTCGGTCTCGCCGGCGCGGTTACGCTACCGTTTCTTTCCGGAAACCTTTGGTTGGTCATGCCCGTCCTGTTCATTTGGGGCGGCGTTACGGCTGGTCTTTACACCATCGGCCTCTCGCTTATCGGCGCGACATATTCAGGCGCGAGCCTTGCCTCCGCGAACGCGGCTTTTGTCCTGATGTATTCCGTCGGCATGCTATTCGGTCCGGTCACGATCGGTGCCGGTTTGGATATCTGGAACCCCCATGGCGCGCCCGCGGTCATGGCGGCTTTCTTCCTCGCATTGGTTTTCATTGTTTTTTACGGACCGCGACCGGCACGCGAAACTTGACAAGCACGCCCCATTCGGCCAGATTCGCTGACAACAACTTGATTGCTAGCCCGCGCGATCGTCGCGGGCTTTCTTTATGAAAGGAATAGCCGATGGCCAAGGCCACCACGATCAAGATCAAGCTCGTGTCCACCGCCGACACAGGCTATTTTTACGTGACGAAAAAGAACTCTCGCACGATGACCGAGAAGCTTGCGGTCAAGAAGTACGATCCGGTCGCACGCAAGCATGTCGAGTTCAAGGAAGCTAAAATCAAGTAACTTATGGTTTGCTTGATTGAGTTATGCTGGAGAGCCTCGGTCCCCCGAGGCTTTTTCGTTTGCGCCCTGCGCTTCGACAGGCCAATTCCAGCTCGACCGAGGCCGCGACAACAAATCAAAAAACCTCGCCCGACCCATTGACCGTGAGCGGCGGAAAATGCCCGTATGTAGCCGTGAGACGTTCAGTTGTTTTGATAATGACTGCGTTAGCACCGTAAGGGGTCGGAGCCTAAATCAAGAGCATTTCCCAATCGAAAGGGACCAACCGATCGATAAGGAAGTGCTCCAGAGTCTAGACCTTGAGCCGGTCCTTTTTTTTCGGATCGCTTCGATCCGAACGAGACAGGCTCTAGGCAGTACGTTTCAAGAAGACGGCGCTTATGTCGCCGTTCGTTCGGCTCCATAACACGTGCCGCCGATCCCGGGAGGCAGCACGAAAAACAAGCCCGGGACACTTGGAGGAAATCAAAATGATCAGGAAATCACTCGTTCTCGCCGCAGTAGCGACAGTCCTCGTATCGGGCGCGGCGATGGCCGATACAAAAACCAAGAAGATCGCGCTTTCCAACAACTACGCCGGCAACTCCTGGCGTCAGGCGATGCTGAAGAGCTGGGACAAGGTCACGAAGCCTGCCGTCGCAGCCGGCATCGTTGCCGCCGCCGACCCTTTCACGACATCGGAAAACCAGGTCACCGAACAGGCCGCTCAGATCCAGAATCTGATTCTTCAGGGCTATAACGCCATCGTTATCAACGCTGCCTCGCCGGACGCGTTGAACGGCGTGGTCAAGCAGGCCTGCGACGCCGGTATCACCGTCGTTTCCTTCGACGGCATCGTCACCGAGCCATGCGCATGGCGCATTGCGGTCGACTTCAAGACCATGGGCGCAATCCAGCTCGATTATCTCGCCAAGCGCCTGCCGGCGGGCGGCAACCTGCTCGAGATCCGCGGACTTGCCGGCGTCTTCGTGGACGACGAGATCCACAAAGGCATTCTGGAAGGCGTGTCGAAGAACGGCCAGTTCAAGATCGTTGGTTCGGTGCATGGCAACTGGACACAGGAAGTGGCCCAGAAGGAAGTCGCGGGCATTTTGCCGTCGCTTCCCGAGGTGAAAGCCGTTGTAACCCAGGGCGGCGACGGCTATGGCGCGGCCCAGGCATTTAAGGCGGCCGGCCGTCCGACCCCGCTCATCATCATGGGCAACCGTCAGGACGAACTGGCTTGGTGGAAAGAGCAGAAGGACGCAAACGGCTACGAGACAATGTCCGTGTCGATCGCGCCGGGCGTATCCACCCTCGCCTTCTGGGTCGCGCAGATGATCCTTGACGGCAAACCGGTCCCCAAGGACCTGGTCGTACCGTTCTTGCAGATCAATCAGGCCGACCTCGAAAAGTCGCTGGCGACGACCGAGAAGGGTGGCGTAGCGAATGTGGAATACACCGCCGAGGACGCGGCCAAGGTCGTCGCGGGCGCCAAGAAGTAAAAGTCCTCGCCCAGTCCAGGACCGACAATGACCCCCGCCATCGCGCTTTCCGGCGTCGCAAAGCAGTTCGGTGCTGTCAAGGCGCTGGCGGGGGTGGATCTTTTGGTCGGCACTGACGAATGTCTCGGACTCGTCGGCCACAACGGTGCCGGCAAATCCACCCTGATGGGCGTTCTCGCCGGGACGGTCGCGCCCGATCGCGGCTCACTCGCGATCGGGGGAGCGCTCGCGCCGTCAGGATTTCGGCCGGCGCTCGCCTACAAGAGTGGGATCCGCTGCGTCTTCCAGGAACTATCGCTTTGCCCGAACTTGACCGTCGCCGAGAACGCGCGGGTCATTCATGGTTCGATGAGCGGCTGGGGCTGGAAATCTCGTGCTCGGGCGCTCATCCGCGACAAGCTGGATGAAATCTTTCCCGGCCACGATATCGATCCCGACGATGAAATCGCGGATCTACCGATCGGCAAACGCCAGATGGCAGAGATCGCGCGTGCCTTCACGGTGACCGACGTTCCGCTGCGTCTCGTCATCCTCGATGAGCCGACCTCGTCGCTCGACGCGGCGACGGCCTCGCAACTTCTCGCGTTTCTTCGCCGACAGGGACAAGGCGGCGTCGCGACCATCCTCGTGTCGCACATCCTCAGCGATATCCTGACGACCTGCAGTCGCGTGGTCGTGATGAAGGACGGGACCACGGTCGCCGAGCGTCCGGCTTCCGCCTTCGACCGGCCTTCGTTGGTGGCGGCGATGGGCACGACCGAGGTCAAAGCGGAAAGCGTCGCCGCCATCGCGGCCGGCACAGCCGATCGGCAAACCGTTGTGTCGCTCGTGCCCGCAGCTGCGCGCGAGGGCGGCCGGTTCGTTGCGCGGCGCGGCGAGATCGTCGGCCTTGCGGGACTTGCCGGACATGGCCAGACGCAGCTCCTTCTCCAGATCATGCGTGCCCGGCGTCAGCGCCGGCTTGATGTCACGGTCAACGGAGACGTGGCCTTCGTGGCGGGCGACCGGCAAGCGGACGGAGTTTTCAACCTCTGGTCCATAGCGCAGAATACGACGGCAGCCGCGTTGGAACGCCTCGCCAAATTCGGCTTGATCGATCCGACGGCGGAGCGCGCGATGGCCGTCGATTGGCGTGACCGCATCAAGATTCGGACCCCGGATATCGACCTCAACATCCTTACGCTGTCCGGCGGCAACCAACAGAAGGTCCTGTTCGCCCGCGCTCTCGGCTCGCAGGCCGATATCGTGCTGATGGACGACCCCATGCGCGGTGTCGATGTCGGCACGAAGCTTGAGGTTTATGCGATGATCCGGCATGAGGCCGCCGCCGGCCGCACATTCGTCTGGTACACCACGGAGTTCGACGAGCTCGAACAGTGCGACCGCGTCTATGTTTTCCGCAATGGCGACATCACGGCAGAACTCGATCGCGCCGATGTCGACGAGACCCGGATCCTTTCGGCCTCCTTCGCGGAGCCCACATAATGCTCCGATCGCTTTTCAATCGACGCGTGATCCGCGCGCTCCTGCCCTTTATTTCGCTCGCCGTGGTGCTTGGGGCAACGTTCTATGTCCAGCCGAGAACGATGAGCTACTTCGGCCTGAACCTGATGCTGCAATATGCGGTGCCGATCGCGCTGGCGACGATCGCGCAGCTGATGGTCATCACGGTCAATGACCTCGATTTGTCGATCGGTCCCTTCGTCGGCCTCGTCGGCTGTATCGGCGCGACATTGCTTCGAACGGACCCAGCGCTCGGCCTCATCGCGCTCGCGGCCTTGATCGGGACTTATGCCCTAATCGGCGCGTTGATCCATATCCGTAATCTGCCATCGATCGTAGTGACGCTTGGGTTATCGTTCGTGTGGCTCGGCATCGCGGTGTTGATCTTGCCATCGCCCGGCGGCAAGGCGCCGATTTGGCTGAAGGACTTAATGGCGGTCAAAGTGCCTTATGTCCCGTTCCCGATCGTGGCCGCGCTTGTGATCGGCATCACCGTTCATGTCGCGCTCAAATACTCGTCTTATGGGGTCATCGCGCGCGGCGCCGGGGGAAATCCGCGGGCGGTGGAGCGGGCCGGCTGGTCGATGCTCTGGACGAAAGTCGCGATGTACGCGCTTGCGGGCTTTTTCGGCGTGCTCTCGGGCCTCGCGCTGCTTGGCCTTACGACTTCCGCGGACGCACATGTGGCCGATCGATACACGCTCTACACGATCGCCGGCGTGATCTTGGGCGGCGGAGAGTTCGTCGGCGGCCGTGTTTCGCCGATCGGCGCGGTCGCCGGCGCCTTGACGCTCGCGCTCGCGGGTTCTTTCTTGATTTTCCTGAAGATATCGCCGGATTGGCAGATCGGGGCGCAGGGCGCGATCCTCATCATCGTGTTGGCGCTGCGCGCGCTCGTGTCCCTTGGGGAGAAGCGCCGATGAGCTTGCTCCGTCGCCTTGGCCGTCTGCCTTGGATCTGGTCGTTTGCAGCGGCGATTACGGTTTGGGGCATCACGGTCGTCGCGTCTGGCGGACAGGCCGCGCAAGGGGTCCTCATCGCCGCGCTATCCTTTGCAACCTTCACCGTGCTCGTCGGTCTTGGTCAGATGCTGGTCATCGCGACCGGTCCGGGCAATGTGGATCTCTCGATCCCGGCGACAATCACGCTTTCCGGCGTCATCGCCATGAAAGTCATGAATACCGATCCAGCCATGATGCCGCTCGGCGTCGCCGCCGCGCTCGGCGCGAGCCTGCTGGTCGGCCTTTTCAACTATGGCCTCATTCGCCTTCTGAGGATTCCGCCGATCATCGCGACCTTGTCGACCAGCTTTCTGCTGCTGTCAGTCGCGATTTCCTATGGTCGAGGCATCCGGATCAAGCCGCCGCCTGCCCTTGCCCACTTCGCGACCGAGCGCGTTCTGGGCATGCCATATATCGCGCTGTTTGCGCTGGCGATCAGCGTGCTCGTCGCGATCATTCTTCACCGAACAGTCTACGGGCGCACCCTGCTGGCGGTCGGCCAAAATCCGCGCGCGGCCTGGCTGACGGGACTAAACGTCGAGCGCACGCGGCTTATCACCTATACGTTGAGCGCGCTTCTTGCGGGCATCTGCGGCGTCGTGCTCTCCGGTTTTTCCGGCGGGGCCGCGCTCAACATGGGCGAGGAATTTCTACTCGGCTCAATCGCGGTCGTCGTGATCGGCGGCACCGCGGTGTCCGGCGGACGCGCGAACGTGCCGGGCATCTGGGGCGCCGCACTGTTCATGTTTCTTCTTGTGACGATGCTCAATACATTCGGCGCGAGTTCGGGTGTGCGGCTGATTTTGACCGGGCTGATCATTATCGGCGTGATCGTCGCGGCCGGCGACGTTGCGGAGCGGCGATAGCGTCCGACACGTTACACGCCCTCAAACCGGTTTCAGCCTCGGCAACGCTGCGTCAAGCCCCGCGCGGAACTTTACGAGCATCTCGTCGATCTCCGCGGCGGTGATGACGAGAGGCGGCGTGAAGGCGATGCGGTCGCCGATCGCTCGGACAATCAGGCCCTGCTTTTGGCACTCGTCCTGGACGACGATGCCTGCCTTAGCTTCGGGCGCGAAGGGCGCGCGTTTGGCTTTGTCGAACATCAGCTCGACGCCCGCGATCAACCCGACCCCGCGCGCGTTGCCGACCAGCGGATGATCTTCCAGTGCCTTCAGCCCATCCTGCATGAGCGGCGAGATCGACCTGACATGGCCAACGATGTCGCGCTCCTCGTAGATCTTCAGCGTTTCGAGTGCGACCGCGCAGGCGACAGGATGGCCGCCATAGGTGTAGCCATGGCCGAAGCTACCGAGCTTGGCGGATTGCGCGATCATGGCGTCGTTGATCTTGTCCGAAATCATCAGCGCCGAGATCGGCTGATAGGCCGCCGACAGTGCCTTGGCGGTGGACATCATGTCAGGCTGGAGATCATAGGTCTGCGTGCCCCACATGTTGCCGGTCCGGCCGAATCCGCAGATCACTTCGTCGGCAATGAACAGCACGTCGTATTTTTTCAAAACCGCCTGGATCTTCTCGAAGTAACCTTGTGGCGGCGTGATCGCCCCGCCGCCACCCTGCACAGGTTCGGCAAAAAAAGCCGCGACGGTTTCTGGTACCTCCGCAAGGATCAAGGCCTCGAGATTGTCCGCCATGCGCGTCGAGAAGGCCTCTTCGCTTTCGCCGTCTTGGTGGACACGGTAATAGTGCGGATTGTCCGTGTGCCGGAACATCGGCAGCGGCACGTCGAAATCGCCTTGCATATGCGGCTGACCGGAAACGGAAACGGAAGCGACCGTGTTGCCGTGATAGCCGCGGATCCGGCCGATAATCTTCTTCTTGTTCGGGCGGCCGAGCGCGTTGTTGTAGTACCAAACAAGCTTTATTGCCGCATCGTTTGCCTCGGAGCCCGAGCATTGGAAGAGCACTTTCGACATGCCCTTCGGCGCGATCGAAAGGAGCTTGTCGGCGAGTTCGACGCTCGGCACATGGCTCTTGGCGAAGAACGTGTGGTAGTAGGGCAATTCCAGCATTTGTTTGTATGCGGCGTCCGCGAGCCGCCGCTCCGAAAAGCCGAGCGAGGCGCACCATAGGCCTGCCATGGCCTCAAGATACTTGTTGCCCGCCTCGTCGAACACATAGACGCCCTCCCCGCGCTTCATGATCGTGCCGCCGCGCTCCTGGTAGGCGGCGAGATCCGTCTGCTGGTGGATCAGGCTCGCGCGGTCGAGAAGATCATGGGAATTTGCGAACATGGGGAAAGCTCTCCGGTGCGAATTGGTGTGAATGCAGAATTACGCACCGACCGACGCGAGCGGCCGCGACAACTCGTTCGTTTCCGCCTTTTGCGCGGCGAGTTGACGAGCCCGGAGTCCCGCCTGCTCGCGTCGCTTCAGCACTTCATAGACGATCGCCCCGACAACAGTGACCGCGACAATCGAAACCGCAAGCGCGCTTAAGGCCGGCGTTGTGCCTTGCCGCAGGCGACCGGCGAGCACCGTCGTCAGGGTTTTGTCGGCGAGGATGGCAAAGGTCGTCGTGTTATAGTTCTCGAAGGAGGACAAGAACGCGATGACCGCCGCCGAGCCTATTGCGGGCATTAGGAACGGGATCAGGATATCGCGAAAGACCTGTGCCCGGGATGCCCCGAGATCAAGCGCGGCCTCCTCAAGCGTGTGGTCGAAGCGCGCGAGGCGCGCGAGGAAGATCAGCATCGTATAGGCGGAGATGAAGCTCGACTGGGCGAGCACGGTCAGAACCGTGCCGTCGTAGATGAACCGCAGCCCCGTGCCCTGCGTTGTCTGGCGCCAGAAGATCACCGTCGAAATGCCGATGATGACACCTGGAGTGAGAACCGGCGAGACGACTACCAGATAGTAAAACGACCGCGCTCGGGAATAGACCTGCGTCATCACGATTGCCCCCGCCATGCCCACGGGCACGGAGGTCAACACGACGAGGAGCCCGATCCACAGACTGTTCTGAAGACCATGGACGAGATCGCGATCGGCGAAGAGTTTCTTGAACCAATCGAGCGTGAAGCCCTCGAAGGGGTATACGCTCGGATATTCCGACGTATTGAAGGCCGTGATGCCCATCACGGCCAGCGGCCCAAACAGATAGGCGAAGAAAATCAAGGCGTAGAAGCCAAACATCAGCTGACGGACGCCGCGCGCGGTCATCGGGCGATCTCCCCCAGCCTGAGACGGAAGAGCTTCAGCACGCCGAGCACGAAGATCACGCAGGCAACCAGCAAGATCAGCGCATAGGCCGCGCCTTGCTGCCCGTTAAAGGCCTGGAAGAAGCGGTCATAGACGATCGGCGTGAACCAGAGACTGCGAGGACCACCGAGCACGAGCGGTGCTGCGAGCGCGCCGGCGGTCAGCATGAAGACCAACGTAGCCCCCGACGCGATGCCGGGCTTGGCGTGGGGCAATACGATGAAAGCATGGATGTGCCACCACGGCGCCCCTAGATCGCGCGCGGCTTCCACGAGATTCCGATCAAGCGACTCAATCGCGTTGTGAAGCGCGAACATCATCATCAAGAGATAGGCGTAGGAGAGCCCCGCATAGAGCGCGACATCTCCCGCGATGAAGTCGACCGGGCTGGAAATCACACCGATCGAAATAAGCATGTCGTTGATGACGCCCTGCTCGGCGAAGAGCAGCCGGAAGGCAAAGGCGCGAAGGATCTCGTTCACCCAGTAAGGCGCGATCAGCAGAAGCAGCACGAGACGCAGCCGCGCTGGCTTGGCGACCTGCGCCATGTAGTAGGCAAGCGGATAGCAGATCACGAAGTCGAGGATGGTGATGACGATCGAAACCCATATCGTCAAGCCGAAGGCTTTCAGATGCGTGATGTTCCAATTCGCCGACGACGTGTTCGAACCGAACAGGAAATAGTGATAGTTTTCAAGCGTGTAATAGTCCTTTGGCCCGCCCCATTGGAGCGGCGGCAGTTTCGGGCGGAACGACAGGTCGATCATGGATAGAAGCGGCAGGACGATCATGAAGATCGCCCAAATCCCGACCGCCCCGACAAGAAAGAGCCCGACCGGCCAGCCATTGCGCGCAAAAAATCCGATCGGCGCCTGATCCCCAAGACGGCGCCGATCAATCAGGGCCATCACGACAAAGCCCGCGACCACGACCAGCGGCAGGATGAAGATAATCCACTGGCCGAAAGAAGCGTGCACGCTCAGCCCTCCGTCGGAAGGATAAGGCCGTCTTCGGGACGGTAGGTTACGTGAACCTTGGCGCCGGGATCAGGCGCATTCTTTGCGGCATCGCCAACGAGTGTTACTGTCAGCCGAATGCCGCTTGCAGCGATCAAGGTCAAATTTGTGACGTTACCCTCGAACGCGCTCTCCGCGACGGTCGCGGCAATCCCCTGCCCGTTCGTCAGCCTAAAATGCTCCGGCCGCACGAACAGCGTGGCCGCCGAGCCGGCGATCAACTTGCGGACGTTCACGCCCGGCAGCGCGCCAAGCGGACCGTCGACAGCGGAAGGCCCTTCAGCCATTCCGCGGACCGTGCCGACAAAGGCATTGTTCTCGCCCACGAAGGACGCAACGAAGGCTGTCCGCGGATGGTTGTAGAGCGTGCGTCCGTCGGACACCTGCTCGATTACGCCGCGGTTCATTACCGCGATGCGATCGGACATGGTGAGCGCCTCGCCTTGATCATGCGTGATATAGATAAAGGTGATGCCGACGCGGCGCTGGATGGCGCGCAGCTCGTTGCGCATGTGCTGGCGAAGTTTCAAATCAAGCGCCGAGAGCGGCTCGTCGAGAAGCAGCACTTGCGGCTCCACCGCGAGCGCGCGCGCGATCGCCACGCGCTGTTTCTGGCCGCCGGACAATTCGTCGATCCGCTTGCCACCCTGATCCGGAAGTGCGATTAAATCGAGGAGTTTCTCGACCTTTTCCGCCCGCTTGCGTTTCGCAACGCCG
>JBEINZ010000019.1:0-22909 GCA_040377825.1 Hyphomicrobiales bacterium
GATGAGCTCGATCGACGACATAGCTAACCGAGTTGACGATACGATTCGACCTGTCGTTAAGCCTAATCGGGCGTCGAATCTCACGATAGGCCGCTGTTACCAATTCACGCTTGCGCAAATAGTCGAGAACGATGTCTTCCTCGCCTTCGGCGACGCGTAGGGCCAGCCCGCGGCAAGAACCGCCGCGATCGAGTCCCAGAACAAGCCCCGGCCGTTCCGGCGTTCCACGATGGACATGGGAATAGACGCATAGCGAACGGTGCCATCCCATGAGCGAAGCCGGTTGAATCTCCACCGGTTGGAAACCAGGATTCCACATGAGGGATCCGTAACCAAAGACCCAAAGCGCACTCAATGGACCCTCCAAATGCTCTCACCGCCTCGCGCACGGGCGATGTATAGCCGCTCTTCGAAGACCGTGCGACCAACTGAGCTGTTTTAGGCCCGAACCAACGCCACGCTGCTTGCTCTTGCCCGCGAATTGTCCCAATCGAGGGGGAAAGAAAAGCTAAGGCCGACTGCTGGCCGCGATTGGCAAGGCGGAGTTCATGAATCCGGAAGCTTCGGGCAAATCAATGGGCCGGCGCGACGTTCGGCTTTGGCTTTGGTTTGGCCTCATTGCGCTGGTTGTCGGCGGATGGACCGTAGCTTGGTTCGTCATCAGATCCGCAGCCACGGAAAGAATCGAACTGGAACTCACCCGTCTGACAACCCAAGGCTTCAAGATCGAATGTGCGAATCGATCCATCGTCGGATATCCGTTCCGGATTGAAATTCATTGTGCGAACTTGGCAATCAACGAAAAAACGAGCGGCGCGACGGTGCGGTTTTCACGGGCTCGTGCTGTCGGACTCATCTACCAGCCCTCATTGGTTATCCTCGAATTCGATGGACCGGCGACTGCATTGCTGCCGGATGGATCTCAGATTGCGACCAATTGGAAGCTTTTACATTCAAGCATTCGGCATAAAGATGGCGAGATCGTCCAGGTATCCATGGCGGGAGACGCGCTGGACATGATAGTTTCGCGGCCCGGCCTGCCGGTCAATCGGGTGAAGGCCGGTACCATGGAAGTGCATTTGCGCCCTGACCTCGCCGAACGCGGCCTTGACGCGGCCCTTTCAATCCGTGCCGGTTCAATGGAGATCGATGGACGCCCGATAGGACCTGACAATCTGGACCTCGAACTCGATACCACCTTGGCGCGCCTTCCGTCCAACACCCAGGCGCCGGGCTTTCTTGCATCGTGGGCTGCAAATGACGGCCGGCTTGACTTGAAGAACGTTCGCGCGTCGACCGCGAATACGGCTGTTCAAGGACGAGGTGCCATTGGTATTGAGCCGGATGGACTGTTGAACGGTGTCTTGAAGCTGACGGCGACGGGACTTGAGGCGTTGGCCGCGGATCCGCAAGCAACGCGTCGGACCCCAGGTCTCGGCGTCCTTGCGAGCGGCTTCCTCCTCTTCGGCAAGCCGGACGCTGAAGGCTCAAAATCCGGCCGAACACTCGACGTCTCCGTCGAACGAGGCCGCATGAAACTCGGAGCTATGACGATCGGTACGCTTCCACCGATTTTTGGACGCTAGCATACCCGATGCATAGGCATCGCCACATTTATGCCGCTGCCGAACACATGTGACCGTTCCCCTGTGACCACACATAGGCCAACCAGCGCCGCAAATGCTCTGGAGATTGAAGTCGGCGCGTGGCCAGTGAGCGGCGTGATGATTTTGCGTCGGCGATGAAGATCCCAAGCCCGCCACGTCTCGCGACCTCGGCAAAGGCGTCTTCGTCGGTTACGTCATCGCCGACAAAGACCGGCCAGCGCGCGCGAAAAGGCGCCTCACGAAGGAATTCCAAAACCGCCGTTGCTTTCGTGGCGGAGCGCGGTGCGACCTCTATCACGGCCTTGCCATGTATGATCCGCCAACGGTCCGCGTTCGGCTCGACAACGGTCGAAATCATTCTAAACAGCATCCCCTCGGCCGCCGGTACCGATCGGTAATGAACGGCCGCCGCATGGCCCTTGTCTTCAACGAATAAGTCTCCGAAACGCGAGGAAACGGCGGAAATCGCCGGCTGTATCGCCGCCAGGATCTCCCTCGCCTCGTAAGGATTTTCGCGTACAACGCCGGCGATGCGGAGCAATGCGCCATGGCTTGCCGCGCAATCGAAGCGATTCTTGCCGAACAACCGATCAATCGATGCCAGCGATCTGCCGCTGACCAGAGCCAGCGCGCCGCCGCATTGTAGTTTAAGTCGATCGAGTAAATCAGGAAGCAAGTTGGGTACCAAAACGGCGTCTGGATGATCGGCGATATCGAGCAAGGTGCCGTCGATATCTAGGAATAGCGCGGCTCTCGTTGTCCAATGAGCGTTCGCCATCGCTATGATCCGGTCCATGCGCGGTACTCCTCGCGGCGCCGAATGCGCGCGGCTTCCTGAAGCAGGGTCCCGGCCCAACGGTACACATTGTCGCGACGCACGCGCGCTCTCATCGGGCGCAAGCGAGACTGTTGTTCTTTCGCCGGCATCAATAAAGCGTCATTCAGGACTTGCGCGAAGTTGCCGATGTCGAATGGGTTAACGATGAGCGCTTCCGCGAGTTCGCGCGCGGCGCCCGCAAAGCATGACAGGACCAGAACGCCCCGCTCATCGTCCCGCGCCGCAATGAACTCTTTTGCCACGAGGTTCATGCCATCGTGGAGACTTGTCACGATCGCGACGTCCGCAGCGCGATGCAACAGCATCATGTCGTCGGCATCATGGTGTTCAGCAAGGATCGTGATGGGCTTGGGGAGGCGCGCAACGCCAAAGCGTGCGTTAATCCTATCTGCCAACGACCGCACTTCATCTCGTAGCCCGCGATATTCCGCAAGATGCGAGCGTGATGGAGCGGCCACCTGGATCAGGGCGAACCGGCCGATCCGGTTCGGATGCTGCTCGAGTAGCAATTCGATCGCGCGCAGACGCTCTGGTATGCCCTTTGTGTAGTCGAGCCGCTCGATGCCTACCGCAATCTTGACGTCGATTGGCAGTCCGTGGGCCGTGATCAGGCGTTGACGACATTCTGCGGGTGACGGTGTTGCATCCAACGCTTTCTGAGGCCAAGCAATCGAGATCGGAAACGCCCCGACTTTAGTCGAATCCTCAGCGGATGAATGAGCGGTAGCGCCGCGCCGCTCAGTGCCAGGGAAAAATCTTGCGATCGCCTCATTGAAGTTCGAGCAATGAGACGGTGTATGAAATCCGACGATTGAAGATCCAAGCAAGCCGTCGAGGATCTCTTGGGCCCACGGACAAATCGCCAACATATCCGCGCTTGGCCAAGGGATATGCCAGAACGTAACAATCGTCGCGGCTGGCAGTTTCTGGCGGAGCAGCCGGGGAAGCAGGGCGAAGTGATAGTCCTGCACAAATATGACTGGGTTCGTACTCTTAGCTTCGCTTGCCACGACATCGGCGAAGCGACGATTGACCGCATTATAGCGATCCCAATCTGCTTGCCGGAAGGTCGGTTGGACAAACGCAAGATGGCATAGGGGCCAAAGCGCCTCGTTGGAGAAGCCATCATAAAATCCAGCGACGTCATCCTCGCTGAGCCAAACACGGCGAAGCGTATAGCTTGGATCCTCTGGGGGAACGGAAACATGATCCAAGGCGTCGATCACGTCCCGGTCAGCGCTTCCGCTTCCATGCGCGATCCAGACGCCGCCCGTTGCGCGGAGAATTGGCTCCAGCGCGCTGACCAGCCCACTTGCTGGGCGCCGAACCACAATATCCTCACCTTGATGCTCGTGAACATAAGGTTCGCGATTTGAGACAACGATAAATTCCGCTCCTGACAGTTCTCGGCGAACCGTGGCGCGCAGAGTATCGGCTGACCACTCAGAAGGAAAAGTCGGTTGCGTGTAAGCCTCGTCGCTCCCATCATCTGTCCATAGACGTAATCGCCGTTCATCACCTTTAGCGTCCACCAGGGCTTCTGCTGACAGCGATTTGGTGCTGTTTTGCGTGGCTCGAATGAAGGACTTGGCGGGTGACTGCCCAAATCTGCGTTCAATGTTCAAGGTCTGTACACCTCACAAAGACGCATCGACCATGCTTTTCGAGCGTCGCGTTCCCCGGCGATCGTGACTGCAAACCGCGTGGCAGGGTCCGCCAACACAGATTGGATCACCACTTTCACCGGCTTCGGATCGGGCGATCCAACGTTGAAGCACCGTCTCCGTACGTAACAACGCGCGGTTACGCCGTGAGTTCCTGCGTGTAAGGCGGGGCATCGTGACAGCCGCGCCACATATGGTTCGCCGGCGGAGGATCAGTGGCCGGTGGCCGGTCCAATTGGTAACGGCAAGGCTGTTTGGAAGGGCTCGCGGCGCGATGGCATCGCCTCCTGGGCGAAAGATCCATCACCGCTGATCGTTGCCCCACCTTCGAGCGCGGCGTCGAGCGCCTCATCGGCGCGCTCAACCCAGACAAAACGAAGGAGTTTGCGCGCGCTAGCAGGAATTTCCTCGAAATCCTTGCGATTTCGCTCGGGCAGTATGATCCGGCTGATGCCGGATCTCGCCGCGGCTATGACTTTCTCCTTGATTCCACCAACCGGCAGGACCAACCCGCGCAAGCTGATTTCGCCGGTCATGGCCGTGTCTTTCCGGACCTTGCGGCCGATCAAGAGCGACGCAAGCGACGTGAACATCGCGATACCGGCGCTTGGCCCGTCCTTCGGTGTCGCGCCGGCGGGGACGTGGATATGGATGTCGCTCCGTTCGAAAAGTCCTGTATCGATGCCGAGCGAGGCGGCGCGGTTCTTGACCAGTGATAGCGCAGCCTGTGCGCTTTCTCGCATCACCTCACCTAGTTGACCGGTCAGGATAAGATTTCCCTTGCCGGGCGTGCGGGTCGCCTCGATGAACAGGATTTCGCCGCCGACCGCCGTCCAAGCCAGACCGGTCGCGACGCCGGGTACGCTCGTGCGGAGCGCCACTTCGTTCTCATACTGGCGAGGGCCGAGAATGCCAGCGAGGTCCGAAGGTCCGATTTTCACCTGTGTGACCGTTCCCTCGGCAATGCGTACCGCGGCATTTCGCATGACTTTGCCGATTTCCCGCTCCAGGCCGCGCACACCGGCCTCGCCTGTATAACCGCGGATGATGCGTCCGATCGCTTCATCGTCAATGGCGAATTGATCCGCGCCGAGCCCGTTCGCGTTGCGTTGGCGCTCCAGGAGATAGCGACGTGCTATCTCCAGTTTCTCCTCTTCCGTATATCCCGGCAGCGAAATTGTCTCCATTCGGTCGCGCAAGGCACTCGGGATGGAGTCGAGCATGTTGGCTGTGGTTATAAAAACCACGCGCGACAGATCGAACGGTAGCCCAAGATAATTGTCACGGAACGTATTGTTCTGCTCGGGATCGAGCACCTCCAAAAGTGCCGAGGACGGGTCGCCTTGGATCCCACTACTGACTTTATCGATTTCATCGAGCATCAAAACGCAGTTTCGCGAGCCCGCTTTCATGATCGCTTGAAGGATATTGCCGGGTAACGCGCCCACATAGGTGCGCCGATGCCCGCGTATCTCAGCCTCGTCATGCACCCCGCCGAGGCTTACCCGCGCGAATGGACGGCCCATGGCCCGCGCAATGGATTGACCGAGCGATGTCTTGCCGACGCCCGGGGGACCAACGAAACAGAGGATCGGAGCCTTGCCCTGAGGCGCGAGCTTCAAAACGGATAGAAACTCAATGATCCGGCTTTTAACTTTCTCGAGTCCAAAATGGTCCATCTCAAGGATTAGCCGCGCACCGGCTATATTGATCGGCTTATCTTCGGGCAAGTGCCAAGGTAGTTCGACCAACCAATCAAGATAAGTCCGCACCATTCCAGCCTCGGTAGCCCCCTCGGGCATCCGTTCGTAGCGCTTAAGCTCTTTTTGCGCCTGCTGCTCGGCTTCCAAAGGCATTTTGGCTGCTATGATAGACGCGCGCAGCTCAACGACTTCGGCGCTGCGGCCGTCTACTTCTCCCAGTTGTCGCTGGATTGCCGCCATCTGCTCACGCAGCACAACCTCCCGCTGGCGAACATCGAGGGCGGCTTTGGTCTGTCGGCCGATCTCTTGGGAGAGCCGCAGCACCTCGATCCGCTCTCCGAGCAAACGCGACGTTTTCTCCAGGCGCGGAATCAGATCGATTGTCTCGAGAATGTCTTGCTTGTCGTTGGCGGGCGCATCCAGATATGCCGTTGCAAGATCGGCTAGCGGCCCCGGTGAAGTCGCCGCGCGGATAGCTCCAATTAGGTCCTCAGGAGCCTGAGGCAACAATTGAAACGCTTCCACGGCCTGTATTCGTAGGTTCATCATACGCGCTTCGATCTCTGGGCTGCTGATTTCCTGCTCCTCGATCGACGCTGCGTGGGCAACGAGGTACGGATGGCCGGGAATAAAGTCCCGAACGCGGAAGCGACGCAAAGCTTGGCAAACCATAAGATGCGTGCCGTCTGGAGCGGTGACGTAACGCAAGATGTTGGCGACGGTACCGACGAGGTGCAGGTCGCCAGGTCCTGGCTCCGAGACCTCAGCGTCGCGTTGCATGAGGATGCCGATTTGCCGCTGCTCGCGCACGGCTTGCTGGGCGGCGGCAATCGATGCCGGACGCCCGATCGTTATCGGCGCGACCACCCCGGGAAAAAAGACCATGTCGCGGACGGGAATGATGATCAGAGCATCCGGTGGGAACGGCGCCGGCGTTAAACCACTCGAAGGGGTCTTATGAGCATCGTCTTCGGCCGGCGTATGCGTATTATTCGCCGAAGATTCGTTGATGTTGTCGATCATGTTCGCAATCCTTCACGGCGCTTTAGGTCTGATCATCGGAGGCCGATTGGAAATGCCCTAGCGAACCATGGGTCGGTTATCGCTTTGAACCTTCCGATCTATTCAGCCCCTCGGCGGTCTTTCGAAGGCTGAATACGATGCAGCCGTTCGCGGCATGGCGGCGGACCGTGTCATAATGCCCTGCCGGAAGTTCGATACGCCGCTCAAATCGACCATGCGCTAGTTCCAAGCGATGGATGACCGCGACGCGTAATTCTTGGGGAAGCAGGCGTCGTCCACTTACCAACAGCGAACCTTCGTCAATCGCCACGTCAACCTCATCTGGATCAACGCCGGGAAGCGCGAAGAATATCAAAACGTCGCTCTGCGTTTCGAGGATGTCCACGGGCGGTTCCCAATGCGGCTTGTGCCGATCATGTGACTTTGTCGGCAGTTCGCTGGGCATTTCAGGACCAGCCGATCGCCGATGCATCCGCTCTGCCCGTGCCAGCGTCCTCATGGCATCCGTAAACATCCAGTCGGACCCCTCACGCATCGGTCGCTCTTTCCCCAGTCATGGCCTAAAGTGGAAATGCGGTGATTAGCCGCCTCAAATTCACGCTATCGTACCTTGAAGACGGTCGCATGCGCAGTTGAAGCAAGGTTTGCGTTATGCTTCCAAGCGACTCGGCACGAACCTGCCCATGGAAATGGGTACCCGGTACGAGTGCGTCGGCACTATTGTCCTCGCAGAAAGCAACGAACGTGCGGGCAGGATCGCCGTGTGCCAGTATCGCGTGCACATTTTTCACGCCAGCTTCACGTGCCACCGTCTCTGCGGCGATCAAGAGCCACTCGCCGATAAGATTGCGCGCGAGCGCGGCGGTCTCGCCGTCGCGCCCAAGCAGGGCCTCGATGGAGCGTTCGCCAAAGGCTGGATCCCGTGCGGCCAGACGACTGACGAACTCGCCGACAAATTCACTCTCCACCAATGGCCGCTGGAGCAATTCCTTGTCGATCGGATTCTTCAAGCCGACCGGAAAATGCTCTAGCCGGCGCGACGGCTCGGTTTGTAAGGAGACAACGCGCCTCGGCTCGATTTGTCACGCGACCTTCAAGCGATCGTCGACGTCCTTTACGCCGCGCGCGGCCCATGCGGCCTGCTCGGCGATCTGGCGTTCGTGCCAAGCCCGCACCGTGCCCTCCAGGGTAACCTTGCCCTCGGCGACCGAGACGCGGATCGATTTGGCTTCTACTTCCGCATGGCGACGGAGCGCGTCCTCAATTCGCTGCTTAACGTCATGAGGCTGAATGCCGCCCTTTATCGCGATGAGATTGTTGACGCCGGTCAGCCCGGTCAGTTTCCGCACGGCGTTCTCGGCCGATTGTTTCTGATAAAACCAATCCACGTCGCCGGTCAGCGTGATCCATCCCTGCTGCACCTTCACTTGTATTCGGTCGTGGGGAACGCTGACGTCCCAGGCAAGGATATCGATGGCGCGCTTAGCGATTTCATCGTCCGAGGTTTTCCTGGCGCCGGGATAGCGAACCTCGATTTCCTCCGCGATGGCCTTGACCCCTTTCACGCGCTTGACGACCTCTTCGGCTGAAATCTTCTCGGCGTAGCTGCCGACATGTCCCGAAAGCATCACGACCCCTCCATCAACGGAAACGCCGATATGCGCCGACTCAATACTGGGTTCGAAGTTAAGTTCGTCGATGATGTCCTGTCGTAACGTCTTGTCGTTCATGATCGCCTCCTGCATAATGTAAAGCTTTCGCTTTTTACAATTAAATATTACTGTTCTAATGAATTTGAACATTGATGCTACGCAATCTCGTGGAACCGATATTTGATCATAAACTGGGCAGAGAGTATCTTAGACTGCGCAACCAATCTGTAAATAAAGCTGAATCAAGGAGATGTTACATTGTGACCGACCCGCCACGAACCGCTGCAAGGTTCACGGAAACGCCAAGGATCCGAGCAAATAGAAAAGCCCCGGTCGGAGACGTTCCGACCGGGGCTTCGATACGATTCCGAACACGTGACTTAGCTGGCGCGGGTGCCCGATTGGCGGCGGCGCGAGGGTGCGCGCATCTCACCGTTACGGGCGCGCGCCTGTTCTTCGTCGGCTATTAACTTCACGAGATCACCGAATGCCGGGCGCTGTTCGCGCCCACGCTCGGCGACGCGATCCTGCGTGCGATCTGTTTTTAAGGCCTCATTGCGATCGGCAAATCGCGCCGGAGCACTGCCGCGCCCATTATCGCGGCGCTGATCGCCGGACGCCGGATGACTTTTGCCGCGTCCGCCATCGCGACGTTCGCCACCGCTCGGACGCGCGTCGCCTACTGCGTCGGTAGGGCGCGGAGCGCGTGGGCCGCGTTCGTCGAACGTGCGCCCCCGGCCTTCCGCCGTTCTGCCGCCACGGCCTTCGTGACGAGGTCCGCCTCGACCCGAGTTCCTGCCCTCTGTCCGTTCGTTGGATCTGCCAGACCGATCGCCGCGATCGCCGCTTTGCCGTTCTGCCGCCGGTCCGCCGGAGGCAGGCCCAGCCGCCGCGAGCTTTTCGGGCGACATCGTGGTTACGGCCTCTGGCTCGTCCATGCGCTCGATGCGCCGACGGATTAGGCGCTCAATATCCGTGAGGTACGAGCGTTCATCCGCGATACAGAAAGCGATGGCGCGGCCTGTGGCGCCGGCGCGGCCCGTCCGGCCAATGCGGTGCACATAGCTTTCGGCGATGTTCGGCAGATCGTAGTTTACGACCAAGCTCACATTGTCGACGTCGATGCCGCGCGCTGCGATGTCGGTCGCGACAAGAATCGGCGTTCGGCCGGATTTGAAGCCGTCGAGCGCGCGTTCGCGCTGCGCCTGGCTTTTGTTTCCATGGATCGCGTCGGTCGGAATGCCAGCCTTCACAAGGAAGCGCACGACCTTGTCGGCCCCGTGCTTCGTGCGCGTGAAGACAATCGCCCGATCGATACCGGGTTCGTTCAGAACATGTGCCAAGAGCGCCGGCTTGCGATCGCCGCGGGTCATAATCACACGCTGCTCAACCGTGTCGGCGGTGCTGGCCACTGGGGCGACGGCAACTTCGACAGGGTCGTTAAGGAATTTTCCAGCGAGTTCGCGGATCGGCTTCGGCATGGTAGCCGAGAAAAACAGCGTCTGCCGCTGTTTGGGAACTAACGTCGCGATCCGCTTCAGCGAATGAATGAAGCCGAGGTCCAGCATCCGATCGGCTTCGTCAAGGACGAGGACTTCGACACGGTCAAGGCGGAGCGTGCCTTCATCGACAAGGTCGAGCATGCGGCCGGGCGTCGCGACGAGGATATCGAGGCCAGCACCAATCGCCTTGCGTTGATGGCCGAATCCAACGCCGCCGAAGATCACGGCAGACGATAAGCGCAGAAAACGGCCATAGGTGCGGATCGATTCCTCGATCTGCGCGGCCAGTTCGCGGGTCGGTGCCAAGATAAGCGAGCGGACGGTGCGTGGCTGAGCCTTACGGCCCTCGGCGGAAAGCCGCTGTAAAAGCGGCAGTGCGAAGGCGGCGGTTTTGCCGGTGCCGGTCTGAGCCGCGCCGACGAGATCGCGGCCAGCGAGAACCTGAGGGATCGCCTGTGCCTGAATCGGAGTGGGGCGATCGTATCCCTCGGACGCAAGCGCCTTCAGGAGTGCCTCGGCCAAGCCGAGGTCGGAAAAAGTCGTCAAGGTTGGGATTGCTTTCTATCTGGGCCCGCCTTGCGCAGGGCGTTCACGTACGTCTCGCTCCGCGCGGGCTAAGGAGCGACCTTAGCGGCGATCGGGGTCGAGTGCGGATGATCGTCGTCGGCCAATGGCTCTAACGAATCGGTTCCATTCCAATGGAACACGACCACCCACATGAACAGATGACGCGATCTTCACATGAATGGATTTCAGGTCGAGGCGCGCGGGAGCAACTCACCGCGCGCTACGTTGTCGATTATGGGCGGCCAGCGCCCGTCAGGTTCAAGCAGACTGCTTGACGACCAAGTTGCCGGCCGAGGACTTGCCCGTGCGACGGTCGGTTTGGATCTCGTAGGAGATCGGCTGGCCTTCAGCCAGTTCATAGATGCCGGCGCGCTCGACAGCGCTGATATGAACGAAAACGTCCTTGCCACCATCATCGGGCTGGATGAATCCATAACCCTTCTGCGAATTGAACCACTTCACTTTACCGGTCGCCATGGGACCATTCCTTCTAGTCGATAGATAGCTACATGCGCCACTAAGGCTTGCGCCCGAGCGGTGCTCAACAACCGAGATTTTGGGTTAAAGGCGTGTCCGAGACGATCGCTCGTCGAGGGCCAAGTCCGGCCGCAAATCTCATTGCTGGGGGTTGAGATAGGCTCGGGCGCATTCAATGTCAAGGTATACTTGAAAGCGTCGGGGAAATTCTACCGTCGGGTGTATCGTGGGTTAATTGACCTTGCGTCGCGTCGCGCTACGGTAGTGTTGACCTGTTGTCGGGCGTCGGCTCGAACGGCGAGAATGCAATGCAAGTTCGAACTCGATGTCGCAATTGGCTGAAACCAGGTTAAGGACGTCATATGAGCAATCATCACGATTTGCCGTTTTCCGTCGCCACGATGCATTGGGGCCAGTTCGACGCGGCTCTGGCTCCGGTGCTGAAGGTTGCCTTGGGTGATACGGTAACCCTTTCGGCGCTACCGGCCTGCATTCCCGAGCGTCTTCCCTCTGACTCCAGCTATGCGATTCCGCAACTTCTAAACGAAGCATTTGCGATGATGAGGTCTGGAGGCTCGTCGCATTTCATGTCCGGTCCGATCGCCGTCGACGGCGCGGAACCCGGTGATGTGCTAGAGGTCGACATTCTCGATGTGCTGCCCTGGATGGACTGGGGCTATATGACCATTCAACCGCTCAAAGGCACGATTCCGGAGGATTTCCCGGAGGCAATGCTGATCCATCCGCGCATTGATCATGCCGCCGGCAAGATCAATATGCTGCCCGGCGTAACCGTGCCGCTCGATCCGTTTTTCGGTGTCATGGGCGTCGCGCCGCCGCCGGCCTGGGGATCGGTAAATGCCATGGTCCCGCGTGCCTTTGGCGGCAACATGGATAACAAGGACCTGCGGGCGGGGGCGAAATTGCATCTGCCAGTCTTCGTGCCCGGTGCATTGTTTTCCGCCGGCGACGGGCATGGCGCGCAAGGTCACGGTGAGGTTTGCCTGACCGGCTTGGAAACCGGCATGACCGGGACTTTTCGCCTGACCGTCCGCAAGAATCCCGGTTTCGACTGGCCCTTCGCGGAGGACACCGAGGCGCTGATGTCTATCGGCATTGATGAAGATCTCGACGACGCGGCCAAGCAAGCCGTACGCGAAATGGTTCGCCATGTGACGCGGCTCACCAGTCTACGCCGCGAGGAGGCCTATATGCTTGCCTCGCTCGTCGGCGATCTGCATGTGACCCAGACCGTCGACGGAAACAAGGGTGTTCACATGAGGCTCAACAAGCGCCACTTGTCAGGCGTTTGGCGCTGATTCTGAGCGCGTGTAGGCAGAGCTCAAGCGAGCGACCACTCCAGCGTCACCTCGGTATTGAACAGCTTGGAAACTGGACAATTGGCCTTCGCCCCGAGCGCGATTTGCTCGAATAGTTCGGCGGTGACATCCGGAACCATCGCCTTCAAGGTGAGTGCGGAGCGTGTAACCCGGTATCCGCCAGTCTCCTGCTCCAGTGAAACGTTTGCTTTCGTCTCCAGTGAAGTGGGTGTAAGGCCGGCGCCCTGAAGGCCGAAGGCGAGCGCCATGGTGAAGCATCCGGCATGCGCGGCGGCGAGCAGCTCCTCCGGATTGGTCCCCGGGGCGTCGCCAAAGCGCTGCACGAAGGAATAGGGCGTCGCCGAGAGAACACCACTTTGCGTCGAAAGCGCGCCCTGGCCTTCGCGCCCCGTGCCGTGCCAAACCGCATCCGCTGTTCTATGAATGGTTGCCATGATCGCCTCCTTAAGTCGCGCTGCAGGTAATTGACGGCCGAGCGTTTTGCCAGGGCCGGCGACCTACTCTATTGATATCAGCCAAAAACCGGGGCCAAGCCCGCCGGCAGTTTCAGACAGGATTAAAAACGTGGAAGCCGCGATCAGGTTCGCAGTCTTTCTGTCCATCTTTGTCGCGGTCGCTGTCGCTGAATGGCGGATGCCGAAGCGAGTTCGCACTCAATCGCGCTGGGAACGCTGGCGGATCAATATTGCAATCCTCGTTCTTGATGTCATCGTGCAGCGGTTAACGCTCGGTGCGGCCGCATATGTCACTGCGATTTATGCGCGTGATCGTGGATGGGGACTGTTCAGCGCGTTGGATTGGCCGCCGCTTGCCGAGGGTATTGCGGCCTTTCTGATCCTCGACTTCGCTATCTATCTTCAGCATGTCATGAGCCATGGGCTGCCGGCCTTTTGGCGGCTTCATAAGGTCCATCATTCCGATCTCGATGTGGACCTGACGACGGGCATTCGCTTCCATCCGCTCGAGATCCTGATCTCCCTCATCTACAAAGCTTTGATCGTTGCGGCGCTAGGAATCGATCCTTGGGTCGTCGTGCTGTTCGAGGCGGTCTTGAACGGTTCGGCCATCTATACGCACGGAAATATCCGGATCCCGGAACAGGTCGACACTGTTTTGCGCTGGATCTTCTGTACGCCTGATATGCATCGGATCCATCATTCGATGCTCCCGGAGGAGACAAACTCGAATTACGGCTTCTTCCTGTCGATCTGGGACCGGATCTGTGGAACCATGCGTCGCACACCGATGAAAGGCCACGATGGTCTAGAGATCGGCCTAGCGGACCATCGCGATTCGAAGACCTTGAGCTTCATCGGTCTGCTGCTGATGCCGTTCAAAAGGCTCAGCAAACGGCACGGCTTCGGGCGATCGGCCCGCGGGGAACCAATCGGGCCTTCAAAGGACCCATTCACAGATGTGTCGCGCTAATTCGCTTTAGCTCACGCGTCGAGCGTCGCGGCCAGCGCGTTCTCCTGGATAAAGTCGCGGCGCGGTTCGACTTCATCGCCCATCAGCTTCGTGAAGATGTCGTCCGCATCGTCGGCCTCGCGGATGCGCACTTGAAGGAGCGAGCGGGCATTCGGATCGAGCGTGGTTTCCCAAAGCTGTCCCGGGTTCATCTCGCCGAGACCTTTATAGCGCTGAAGGCTGATTCCTTTACGGCCCTGCCCGAAGACGGATTCGAGCAAGGCCCTCGGCCCGCGAACCACGGCCGCAACGTCCTTGCGTCGCAGAACCGCCGCCTCGCCATAGACATCGTTCAGATGCGCCGAATGACTGTCGAGCTTGCGCGCGTCGGCGGAGGCGAGCAATGCCGTATCGATCCACGTCGTCTCGGTAACGCCCCGCAACGTACGGGAGAACACGAGGCCGCCATCGCCGCGCGCCTCGCCGCTCCATCCTTTTTCGAATTCATCTGCCATGACGTCGAGTCGGGCGGCGATATCGGCGGCGGCTGTAAGCGCCTTGTCTTGGTCGTTCAAGACAGCCGGCGTCAGCGCGCCGGCGATCGCCGCCTGCTCGACGACGTTGCGGTCATAGCGATGATGCAGTCCATCGAGGATCGCCTTGACGGCCCGTGCCTCGTTGACCACGCCGCGCAGATCGAGCGAGGAGCGCTCCTCGCCGGAGGCCAGCCTGAGGACGCAATCCTCCAGGCCCTGGCCAACGAGATAATCCTCAAGAAGCTTCTCGTCCTTGATGTATTGTTCAGACTTGCCACGCGAAACCTTGTAGAGCGGCGGCTGTGCGATGAACAAATGACCTCGCTCGATCAATGAAGGCATTTGTCGGAAAAAGAACGTCAGCAGAAGTGTTCGGATATGCGCTCCGTCGACGTCGGCGTCCGTCATGATGATGATTTTGTGGTAGCGCAGCTTATCAAGATTGAATTCGTCGGTGCCAATCGACGTGCCGAGCGCGGTGATCAACGTGCCAATTTGTTCCGATGACAGCATTTTGTCGAAACGCGCGCGTTCCACATTGAGAATTTTCCCGCGCAACGGAAGCACGGCCTGATTTTCGCGGTTTCGCCCCTGTTTGGCGGAGCCGCCTGCCGAATCGCCCTCCACGATGAAGAGTTCCGACTTGGCGGGATCTTTCTCCTGACAATCGGCCAGCTTTCCCGGCAGCGACGCGACATCGAGAACACCTTTGCGCCGCGTCAGTTCACGGGCCTTGCGCGCCGCCTCGCGGGCGGCCGCGGCCTCGACCACCTTGCCGACAATGGTCTTCGCCTCGCCCGGATGCTCCTCAAACCACGTGCCAAGCGCAAGGCCGACGAGGTTTTCGACAACGGGCCGCACCTCGGAGGACACCAGCTTGTCCTTGGTTTGCGAGGAAAACTTCGGATCCGGCACCTTGACCGACAAAACGCAGGTCAGACCCTCGCGGCAGTCCTCTCCGGAAAGCGATACCTTCTCTTTCTTGGTCAATCCGGAACTATCGGCATATCCGATCACCTGACGCGTCAATGCGCCTCGGAAGCCGGCAAGATGGGTGCCGCCATCGCGCTGCGGGATATTGTTGGTGAAGCACAGCGTTTGCTCGTGATAGCTGTCATTCCACCAAAGCGCGCATTCAACAGTAATTCCATCGCGCTCAGCCCGCATGGTAACAGGCTTTGGCAATAGCGGATGCTTGGCGCGATCGAGATAACGAACGAAGGCCTCTAAACCGCCCTCGTAGACCATCGTTTCGACCCGAGGCTCGACGCCGCGTCTGTCCTCAATGGTGATGTGCACGCCGGAATTCAGAAAAGCCAATTCACGCAAGCGATGCTCGAGCGTTGCGAAATCAAACTCAACCTTGGTGAAGGTGTCGGTCGATGGGAGGAACGTGACTTCCGTGCCCCTTTTGTCGCCGGCCTCGCCTACCACGGCGAGCGGAGCGACCGGATCGCCGTGCCTGAACTGCATGTAGTGCTCTTTTCCGGCGCGCCATACGCGCAGGTCGAGCCAACTCGATAAGGCATTGACAACGGAGACGCCAACACCGTGCAGGCCGCCGGAGACCTTGTAGGAGTTCTGATCGAACTTACCGCCGGCGTGCAACTGGGTCATGATGACTTCGGCCGCCGAGACGCCTTCGCCCTTATGGATATCGGTCGGAATTCCGCGACCGTCGTCGCGGACAGTGCAAGACCCATCGGCATTTAGCCGGACATAGACCTCATTGGCCCAACCCGCCAAGGCTTCGTCGATCGCATTGTCGACAACCTCATAGACCATGTGATGAAGGCCGGACCCGTCGTCGGTGTCACCGATATACATGCCGGGGCGTTTGCGAACCGCGTCCAGCCCTTTGAGAACCTTGATCGACTCCGCGCCGTAATCGCCCGGATCCGTCTTTGCAACGCCGTTCTCACCGTTATCTGTCATTCGAATCGTTCACTTCCCTCAATGTATCAAGTGAATGTCTTACCCCCCCGCGCGCGCGGGCACAACGCCTATGGACGTCTTCAGATATGTCTGAAAAATCAGGTAATTTCGAGGCAAGTGCCTAAGCGTCGGAGGCGTCGGCCGTAGACGCTTCAGTGTGCAACCACCGCCAAGGCTACAACCGCCAACATGGTGCCTGAGGTTCGATTGAGGATCCAATGCGCCTTTGGATTGACGAACAGAGTTCGAGCCTGCGAGGCAGCTGCAGCATAAGCAATTCCGACAGCACACCGAATCCCCGCGACCAGCGAAGCTATTGTGAAAAAATCGGCAATCGACAACGTTTCGAAATCAATCATCGTCGGCAATAGTGCCAAGTAGAACACAATTGTTTTCGGGTTCCCGAGTGTAAACGTGAGTCCAAATAGAAACGTACGCCATGGTTTACCGCCTCTCGCCAATCCGAGTCCCAAAGACTGGGGCGATACAGTCCATAAACGCCAAGCCGAGAATATTAGATACGCCGCGCCAGCATAGGTGAGTACCATGATTGCGATGGAAAATGTGTGTGCGATCGCGGCGAGTCCTGTGCTTGCAGCTATCAGAAACAAGATGTGGCTGAAGACCATGCCTGCAACCATCGGCAATGTCGGCACAAGTCCGACGGAAAGACCGCGCGCCACAATGGCCGTCATCCCTGGCCCCGGCGTAACCGCGGCGATAAGAACAACGATGGCAAGGGCGATTATACTTAGATTTTCCATACGAGCGAATAGCCACCGTAGACGTCAAGTCGACTAACGAGATCTCTTACAACCAAACCATACGGCACCGATCAGTCAGCGCAACCGACTTGGCACAATTTTGTGACGACAGTGGTAGGTAATATCGTGGCATGTCGAACAGGTGACTTGGCGCGGGGCGGACAGTTTAGCGCTACCTCGAAACGACGGCGACCGCGGCGCCCACCATCATCGTCCCAGCGGTTCGGTCGAGAAGTCGTCGAGACCGCGGATTTCGAAAAAACGCACGTGCTCGCGCCGCAGCAGCGGCATAGGCAATCGCGATAATCGAAAGCACAACAATAACCAGCGCGACTATTTCCAGGTAACCGAGCGCGGTTAGCGACTCTAGATCAACGATAGAGGGAAGCAGCGCGAGATAGAAAACGATTGTCTTCGGATTGCCGAGTGTTAGCGAAAGCCCGGACATCATGGTTCGCCAAGGACGATCCACGCCCTTGGTAGCCTCCACGTTCAGGCCTTCGGCCTTGGTCGTCCATAGCTTTACGGCAAGATAGAGCAGATAAGCGGCGCCGAGATACTTGATAACCGTGAAGACCAGCCCGAAGCTCTGTGCGATCGCGGCGAGCCCGAAAACGGCTGCGGTCAGCAGAACGAGATCGCCGATGACCAGCCCGGCCACCATTGGTAATGTTGCACGGAAACCGGTTCCCAGGGCGCGGGCGACGATAGCCGTCATGCCTGGGCCAGGCGTTGCGACCGCCACGGTCAGGGCCAGCGTAAAGGCAAGAAGGGTAAAGGGTTCCACGCAGGGCTCCCCATGAGAAGTGTGAAGGTTGAGGTTAGGTCAACGAGTTGATTTTCGGAAGCCAGTCAAAACGCATAACCGGTTCATCCAAACGGCACGGCCCGACCTCCCGCCACCTCAAAGATCTCCGCCCGGCCCGCCAGCGGTGCGAAAGCGGAGACGTCGGTACCGCTCATCCAGCATTGGCCGCCGAGTGCATCGATAACGTCAAACAATGCCGCCCTTCGGCGTGCATCGAGATGGGCCGCGACTTCATCGAGTAACAATATGGGAGCCACGCCAATGCTCGTGCCCACAAGGCGGGCATGCGCCAGAATGAGGCCGAGAAGCAGGGCCTTTTGTTCCCCCGTTGATGAACGATCGGCCGGCATGCCTTTTGGCCCGTGCAAAACGTGCAAATCAGCGCGATGGGGGCCGTCGAGCGTGCGCCCGGCTGCTCGATCACGTGGGCGGGCGGCGCAAAGGATGGCGCGATAACGATCTTCAACGTCGCTAGACGGCATGCCGGAGGCAGCTAGAGCCTCGATTTCGCCTTCCAGCGCGAGTTCGGCGTGGGGAAATGGCGCGCCCTCCGCCCGTGTTGCCTCCACCAAAGCAGCAAGGCACGAAACCGTTTCCACGCGGGCCGCCGCGATCGCCACGCCTATTTCCGCCATCTGGGCCTCGATCGCGTCAAGCCATTCAAGATCCGGCCGCTCTTCTTCAAGAAGGCGGGTGCGGCCGCGCATTGCCCGTTCAAAGGCCGAGACCCGGCCGCCATGCGCGGCATCAAGTGCGAGAACCAACCGATCGAGAAATCGACGCCGGTCGCTAGCGGGGCCCCCGAATAGCCCGTCGAGCGCCGGCGTGAGCCAGAGAACGCGGACGTACTCGAGCAAATCCTCGGCGCGGCGGGTCGTGACACCATCGACGCGCATGATACGCCCTCTTGTGCCTCCCTCGCTAACGGTATCCGCAAGGCCGGTCCCTAGTCTTACCGATCCGTTTGGACCTTCGAGCGTGGCAGCGACGGCGAAAAGCCCCGACCCGCCCAGGCGCGCCATCTCGTCGTGGGTTGCTCGACGTAGTCCTCGGCCTGGAGAAAGCAGAGATACAGCTTCTAATATGTTCGTCTTGCCAGCGCCGTTCTCGCCGGTCAGCACCACATGTCTGCCGTCAAACGGGACGCTGAGGTATGAATAGCTTCGAAAGTCGGTAAGCTTCAGCGATACGATTGATACGCGGGTGGGTTGCTCGTGAGGAGGCCGTGGCTGAGCGCCGAGATCTACGGCTCCATCGTTTTCGGTAACGCACGCAGCAAGTCCTGTCACGTCTTGAACACCGAATCCGCTATTGATCGCGACCGACGGCGATCGTCGATTGCTGCTTCCAACCGCATGATTTCAGCCTTCAAGAGCGCGATCCGCTCATCCAGATCGCCGACCGACAACAGCGTCACGTCCTGACCGATCTCGTGCATGCGCTTCAGTTTCGGACGGTCGTCTTCGAGAAATGCCATAGCGAGGTCCTCGCTGATGCGCTCTGCGGCTCCAGCCGTGTTGGAGAATATAGGGTGAGCCGCTTCCTGCAACAAATCGCCCGAGGTTGGGTTCGATGTTAACCAATTTTGAACGCTTCGGTACTTCACTAAAATTTCGAGTATAACCGCGGATATCGTCATGTACCAAATTCCAAGCGCCGGACGCTCGTCTTTTGCCGCCAATGAACGCGTTTGGCCTTCCAAGCGCTTTTTGGGTGAATGGAAGGGCAGTTGGAACGGTAAGGACACCTTTACGCTCAAGGTCTCCGAGATAAAGGCGGGCACCGCCAAGGTGGAATACACGGTCAACGGTCGAACCGAGCGCGGTACCGCGACGATCGACCGCTACATGCTGAACTTTAATGGAACGACCTTCGCGACCAAGGACGGTAGAAACGGCATTTCACAGTTGACCGTTGGCTCCTATACTAAGAATGGTCAGATGGCCAAGGTGTGAGTTCGTCTTAAAGATCCGGACCGGAACGGATGGGCGATGGCAGAGGTCGTTCTCTATATCGCTCATTCGCTCGACGGCTTTATTGCGGACCGTGTCGGTGAACTCGGCTGGCTCAAGCCGTTCGAGGGCTACGATTTTGGATACGATGCTTTTTACTCGCGGGTGGACGCCGTCGTGATGGGTCGGAGGACCTATCAGGAGTGCCGCAAGTTTTCGATCTGGCCCTACGCCGGCCGCTCCGCCGTGGTCATGACCAAGGGGCCGCCGCTCGATGGAGACGGCTTCGCCGTGTTTGACGACCGCACGCCGGCGGAGATCGTGATAGATCTTGAGCGCGCCGGCCGAAGGAGGATCTGGTTGATTGGCGGTGGCGGACCTGCTCGCGCTTTTCTCGACGCGCGTCTTTTAAAGCGACTGATACTTTTTCAAATCCCGGTCATTCTCGGTGGCGGAACCCCACTTTGGCCACCTGGCCGCGTCACAATCCCTGCTACGCTTCGGCGGACGGTCGCTCATGCAAACGGCGTCGTCGAAACCGAGTACGAAATCGGTTAAGGCAAGGCCCTAACTAGAACTGCAATGACCACGGCGCGGAGTTGTGCATGACCGGCCAACCAACGAAAATGATGGCGATTGAAATCCGTGAACCGGGCGGTCCTGACGTTCTGGTGCCCGTCGAAAGACCGGTTCCTCTTCCCGGCCCCGGACAAGTTCTGGTGAGGGTCGTCGCGGCTGGCGTCAATCGCCCCGATGTTCTGCAGCGCCAGGGCGGTTATCCGCCGCCCAATGGAGCCTCGGACATTCCAGGCCTCGAAATCGCCGGCTCGGTTGTCAGATGCGGTAATGGCGCCACGCGGTTTGCTGTTGGCGCAGACGTCACCGCATTGGTTGCCGGAGGAGGTTATGCGGCCTATGCGGTTGTGAATGAGTCAAATGCGTTAGTAGTTCCACCAGGGGTTAGCTATATCGAGGCGGCCGCGATCCCGGAGACATTTTTCACCGTCTGGTCGAATGTCTTTGATCGTGCGAAGCTTAAACGGGGTGAGGTCTTTCTTGTTCACGGTGGAACTTCGGGGATTGGAACGACCGCGATTCAGCTCGCCAAGGCTCATGGCGCCATTGTGATCGCGACGGCTGGCTCGCCTGGGAAATGCGACGCCTGCCGGGCGCTTGGCGCCGATCTTGCGATCGATTACCGCGCCGAAGATTTTGTCGCCGCGGTGAAGAGCTTCACGAACGGCCATGGCGCAGATGTGATTTTGGACATGGTTGGCGGAGACTATATCGAACGAAATCATGAGGTGGCTGCGGTCGAGGGACGCATCGTGCAGATCGCGTTCTTGAAGGGCGCAAAGGCAACCGTGAATTTTACGCGCCTCATGCTGAAAAGGCTCGTGCATACCGGGTCGACTCTGAGGGCGCGGGACGTGGCGTTCAAGGCGGAAATCGCAACGGCGCTCGAATCGGCGGTCTGGCCATTGTTAAGCGACGGGTCAGTTAAGGTCGTTATCGATTCAACATTTCCGCTCATCGACGCCGCATCGGCCCATCGGCGCATGGAAACCAACGCTCATATCGGAAAGATCGTGCTGGTCGTCTGAGCAAAGCGAATTGCGCGGACGAAAAGCAGCGCGTATAACGCACCATTCCCATTAAGTCTGATGTCGAACGAGCCCCTCCCGCGGATCACCCGGGCGAGGCACCAAGGAGAGTGTATACGATGGCGACCGCGCTAAACATGCCGTTGATGCCGAAGGCGACCGCCGTTTGGCTCGTTGAGAACACCGGCCTCAGCTTCGAACAAATCGCCTCGTTCTGCAAACTTCATCCGCTGGAAGTGAAGGCCATTGCCGATGGCGAGGCAGCGCAAGGCATCAAGGGTCTCGACCCGGTTATGACCGGCCAACTCACCCGCGATGAAATCGAGAAGGCGCAGCGGGATCCCAAACACCGGTTGAAACTCGCGGACCGGAAAGTTCGTGTACCCGAGCAAAAACGCCGTGGTCCTCGCTATACGCCCGTCTCGCGCCGACAAGATCGGCCGAATGCGATCTTGTGGCTGTTGCGCAATCATCCCGAGCTGAAGGACGCGGCGATCATGCGTCTCGTTGGAACAACCAAAACGACGATTCAGCAGATTCGCGAGCGGACCCATTGGAATGCTCAGAACCTGCAACCTTTGGATCCGGTCACGCTTGGCTTGTGCTCGCAGCTCGAACTCGATCTCGAAGTCGAGCGTGCATCCAAATCCGCCCCGCGTCGCGAGGAAGGTTCACCGGAGGCTGCTGTCCTGCTGCCGGTCGATCAGACGACGTCCGCGGAGGCCCTTGCCCGCCAGGATGAAGAAGAAGAGACCGAACTTGATGCCGAGAAAATCTTCCAGAAGCTGAAATCCATGAAAGGTCCAGTAGAAGAAGACGAAGGCTGAGTTCATCAATGACAGGTTCTATTGAGCTCGGGTTCTGGCCCGAGCTTTATAGGCTGGGTATCACCGTCAGTGTTCAGACCCTCATCGGCATGAGCACATACAAGGTGCCGCTACGTCCGTAGTCCTGAATCAACGTAGGCGAGCCCGCGTCCGCGAGACGGAAGACGGCCGTATCGGTCTCGAGTTGGCTAGCGATATCAAGCAAGTAACGGCTGTTGAAGCCGATATCGATCTGCTCTGAGTCATATTCCACGCCGAGTTCTTCAGTTGCGGAACCGGAATCGGGATTAACGACCGTCAGAGTGAGCCGCCCGTCGCCAACGGTCAACTTCACAGCGCGCCCACGCTCTGACGACACGGTCGACACGCGGTCAACGGCTGCCGCGAATTCTTCGCGATCGACGCGCATTTCCTTATCGTTGCCTTGGGGGATCACGCGACCGTAGTCCGGGAAAGTTCCGTCGATCAGCTTGGACGTGAGGACGACATTGCCCAAGGCTGTTTCCGCGTCGCCGCCCTTGCTGGCGAACGTCAAGCGGATTTTCGTATCCGAAAGCTCGATGGTCACTGCGGCCTCGGGATCATCCACGAGCTTCTGGATTTCGCCCACGGTCTTCCTCGGAACGATCACGCCGGGCATGCCTTCCGAACCGTGCGGGGCGACAAATTCTGCTTGCGCTAGCCTATGACCGTCAGTCGCCAC